>JAGWAN010000021.1 GCA_021296345.1 Acidimicrobiia bacterium
CGCCATCAGTGCCAGGACCATCATGATCGGGATGAAGAGCCACTTCCTGGGTGAGCGTCGCATTTTGCCTCCCATCTCGTGGGAGTGCGTATTCTCCTGCCAGGCATCATTAGGCTGCGCCGGCAGCCTGCTTCCCACTTAGTTGCCGAGCATGCTACCCACCAGGCCTCGGTCGCTGCGTGGGCTCCAGCGGATTATTCTTGCCGAAATGAGGCGAACCGTCTGGTCGAAGATGATCGCCATAGTGCAGAAGAGCGCAATGATCATCAACATCCCGGCCGGATCGAGGTACTGGTTTCGCACCAGCAATATGTAGCCCAGTCCCTCTCGGGATCCCAGGAACTCCGCCGCGACATCAAGGCCCCAGGCTGAAGCGACAGCCAATCGTAGGAAACCCACCAGATGGGGGATGATCGCCGGAATGACAACCGTGCGGTAGATGTGAAAGCGGCTTGCCCCGGTCGTAAGGGCGGCCTGTACGTAGATGTGGGGGACGTTCCGGATTGCTTCGAGCGTGACAAGGGTGAACATGAGGAACATACCCAGAGCCACCAGGCCCACCTGTGGCAGGAATCCGATCCCGAACCACAGAATGAACAGCGGGATGAGGGCAAACAGCGGCACCGGCCGAACCAGATTGTCCAGCGTCGCCTCGAAGAACCGCCGGATGAAGGGGCTGTACCCGAAAATGATGCCGGTCGCCAGACCCGTGAGGCTGCCCAGAACCAGCCCGAGCAGGACCATCTGCAAGGAGATCCAGGTGGCGTGCGGGATCAGATCGATGATCTCGACCAGGGACTCGAGCACCCGGTCGGGACCGGGCAGCTTGGCCGGATCGATGATGCTCCTGGTGAGCGCGTACCACGCCACCAGCGAGATGAGCGGGACGACCGCCGCTTCGGCCAGCCGCCGTCCCGGCCCGGCGGGAGCGGGCTGGACGTGGACCAGTGCCCTCCCCCGTTCCGGTCGGTCCCCGGGAACCCTTCGCCGGCCCATTGACTTCAATTGCCCAGCATGTGGCCGACCATGCCCCGCCGGGCGCGAGGACTCCATCTGGTCAGGCGAGCGGCAGCGAAGCGAACCGTCTGATCGAATACCACCGCCAGCGAGCAGAAGATGAACACGATGAGCACGATCGCCGCGGTGTCCAGGTAGTAGGACCCCCGGCTGATCATGATGTATCCGAGACCTTGCTGGCTTCCGGATAGCTCGGCGGCCACATCAAGCCCCCAGGCGTAGGCTGCTCCGAGCCGGACTGACGAGATGAGATGCGGGGTGATCGCCGGAATGACGACGGTCCGGTAAATACGGAACCGTCCCGCACCGGCGGTCAGGGCGGCCTTGACATAGATCTGCGGAACGTTGCGCACCGCCTCCAGCGTCGTCAGGCTCAGCAGGAGGAAGATGCCGATGGCAACCAGTGCCACTAAGCGCACCATCTCCACCCGGAACCACAGGATCATCAGGAAGATGAAGGCGATGAATGGCACCGGGCGAACCAGATTGTCGAGCGTGGCCTCGAAGTACCTCCGGATCGTCGGGCTGTAGCCCAGGAGGAGACCGGTCCCGATGCCGGAAACACCACCGATGGCCAAGCCGATCAGCACGATGCGGAGCGAGGTCCACAGGGCGCCCGGCAAGTCGTCCCAGAGTTCCGCCGCACTGTCCAACACCGCCTCCGGTGACGGCAGGTAGACCGGGTCGATCCGGACGTACCCCGGGTCTGCCGCAGTGAAGAACAGCCGCAGCGCTTCCGGCAGGCTCTGCGGGTCGAACGGCATCTGGCGGGTTAGCAGGAACCACACCGCCGCCAGGATCACCGGCACCACGGTGGCATGGGCGATCAGCAGGGACTGGCGCGGAATTCGCGCTTGGCCGAGGAATGTCAACCGACCAGCGGCTCTGTCCATCCTGGTTCCTCTCCGGCGCGGGTGGATGGTACCGACTTACCTACGATCCGTCACCTGGCAGGCGGGTGCCGCCGGTTGGCCGGGAGTAGGATCACGGGCAGGACAGACCGAGTTCTGGACACCTAGGAGGCCCCTTGAGAACGCCAATCGCTCTGGGGATCGCCGCAGTGCTGATCGTTGCTTGCGGGAGCGACCCGAGCCCGGGTACTACGGCCACAACTTCCCCTCCTACCTCGATTAGAGCGTCGACCACCACACTGCGGCCGGCCACAGTGACGGTTGCGCCGACCGAAGGACTTCCCGATGACTACCCGCCGGAGTTGGTGCCTCCCGGCGTGACCTCGAGCGAGTGGGCGCCGACCGGCGCAGGAACCGACGTCTTCTTCGAGGTGGCCGCCGGTTTCGACGAGATCATCGACTTCTTTACGGATGCGCTCGAGCCGCCTCTTGATGTAAGGACCGAGGACGGTGTCGACCGCGCCATCTGGGTGTATAAACCCGGCGTGGAGCACATTGCGGTCATCGTCGAGTCCGATGCGGGGGGCGTCCGCATCAAGGTTTCTGGTCTGTTCTGAGGCCGGCCCGCTATTCAGCGCCGCAGCGCCCTCCCGCTCCGGGAGCCGTCTAGTGTCACGGGACGAAGCGATGGAGAAACCATGAAAGAGACAGGCAAGATCATCACGGTCAACGGTCCCATCGAGCCTCACCAACTCGGCGTGACCATGATGCACGAGCATCTGCTGTTCACATGCCTCATGTGGTTCTTGGAAGGGACACATCGGGGCTTGGGGTCCGACTCCTATGTACCGGTGACCCCCCACAACGCCGCGCTGCTCCGGGAGTTCCCCTACCGCAGCCGGGACAACCTGATCAACACCGACTGGCGGCTCAGCGCGCAGGAGATCAGGCGGTTCAAGATGGCGTTGGGTCGCAGCGTTGTGGACTCCTCGAATCTCGGTCTCGGCAGGGATGTGTGGGGTCTCCGCAAGATCGCCGACGATGTCGGGATCAACATCATCTCGGGCACCGGGTACTACGTAGACCATGCCCATCCGTGGTACGTGGACTCGATGACCGCCGAGGAGTTGGCCGAGGGAATGATCGGTGACATCACCACCGGGGCCGACGGGACCGACATCCGCTGCGGGATCATCGGGGAGATCGGTACCTCCGACCCCGTCACGCGCAACGAGTGGAAGGTACTGGAGGCGGCTGCCGTCACCCACCACGCCACCGGTGCGGCCATCCAGATCCACGCACTCCACGAGCAGCGCCTGATGCCCTCCATTCTCAAGTTCCTGATCGAGGACCACGGCGTGCATCCCAGCCGGGTCATCGCCGGCCACCTGGATCTCTGTACCGACGACCGACCCTATCTGGAGGAGGTCGCCGGTTACGACACCTTCCTCGAACTGGACGACTGGGGCCATCCCTGCCCCACCGACGGGGTCTACGTATCCGACGAGGACCGGATGTCCACCGTGGAGTGGATGGTTGAGGACGGCTTGGGCGACAAACTGCTGTTCGCCCACGACATCGGCCTAAAGGCTCGCCTGTCCAGCTTCGGCGGACCCGGCTGGGACCACATCATGAACGTGATCCTCCCGTCGCTGAAGGACCGCGGCATGTCCGTCGACCCCCTGTACGGATTCGTGATCGACAACCCTGCCCGGGTTCTCCCGCTAGCCATGAAAGTCGGATGAGGCTTCGAGCGGGACTGGGCCTGGGTGGCAGGGCAGCGACGGCAGCCTATAGGATGTGCTGACTCATGGACTACAGGGTTGCGAACACGATCGAAGTGCTGAATCGCGCCACCAACGCCATCTGGTACGAGATGCCGGAGGAGGTCAGGAGGCTCACGACCCGGCGGGGGACCAAGGGGTACGGATGGCCGATGATCATCTGTGCCGAGGAGAACACCAGGGCCTTCGCTGACGACATGGCCGTGCTGCGCAATGCCGGCCGGGATCAATCGCTCGATCTGGAAACGCTCAAGCAGGTGGTGCGGATGTTCTGCGATGCGCAGCTAGGCATCCTCCACAACTGGTACGGGCTCGACGACAGCGTCGCGCTGGTGCGGAATTCGCTCGACGCGCTGGACCACATGGAGACACGCGACGAGTACCTGGCCTACACCCACGAGTTGAGCGTCTACCTAGGCCGCCTCCATTGGTGGGCCGACACTCTGGTCCCGTGGGATGACATCAGCACCAAGTACGAGGAAATGACCGAGTAAGCGGGTATTGAGGAGGAGCCGGTGGCCGAACGCGACGGTAACTACAGGGTCGGATGCGTGGGGGCGGGTTTCGCCGCCTCGGTCTATCACCTGCCTGTCCAGCAACGTGTCGAGGGAGTGGAGACGGTGGCGATCGCCGACCTCGACGTCGACTTGGCCCGGCAAAGAGCGGACGAGTACGGCATCCCCGAGGTCTACGGGCCCTTCGAGGAAATGATCGAGCAAGCCGACCTGGACATCGTCTCGGTCTGCGTGCCGCCCTTCCTCCACCTGGCAGTCACCAAGGCGGCCGCCGCGGCCGGCGTGCATGTCATCTGCGAGAAGCCGATGGCCGCCTCGCCGGAGGAGGTAGCGGAGCTGGTCCAGGTGGTGGAGGACAGCGGGATCAAGTTCATGATCGCCGAGAACTTCTGGTGGTACCCCGACCTGGTCGATGCCAAGCAGCGGATTGACGCCGGGCTGATCGGCGACCTCTTCCACGTGCGGGTCGAGGAGTTCATCAACGACATCGATCCCACCTACCGGCGCGACCAGGAACGTTTCCTCATGTACGAGCAAGACGTCCACTACATCGACGTGATCCGGCATCTGGTCGACGCCGACGTGGTGAGGGTGCACGCCATGACTCGCCAGATCGCCACCCAGCAGCTGGCCGGCGAGAACTTCGCGATGATCACGATGGAGTTCGACAACGGGGTTATCGCCCGCATCGACGAGTGCTGGGTGTCGGCCCGCGGCGACCAGTACGTGATGCGCATGCGTATAGACGGCACCCTCGGCTCGATCTTCATCAACCAGCCCGACCACCCTTACAAGCTTTACACCGACAAGCCGGGCCTCGAGGGCTGGCACTATCCCGCCACGGACACCAAGCCCCCGGGCGGGCACACGGTCGGGTACTCGGCGCCCTGGCCGGCCGACGAGCTCCGGGAAGGCACCGTGGGGTGTTATGTGGCCTTCCTCGACTACCTGGACAACGGCATCCCTCCTGTCACCGTGGCGTCTGACAACGCCCAGACGATGGAAGTGGTGTTCGCCGCCTATGAGTCGGCCGAGACACAGCAAGTCATCCACCTGTGACCGCTCCGCGAGGTAACTCCGCACCGGACCGGCCGGGCTAGAACGGGCCGGGCCGGATGCCTACGACTCTGCGGGACGGGCTCCTCGATTTCTTCCGCTCGTGCGAGTGGGCGGACGCCCAGGCTCTACTGGACGATCAGGAGGTGAGTTTCTTCGAGGCGAAGGTGGACACCGTCGTACACCCGCTGTCGTTGGAGTTCCTGTTCGTCGAGTACCTGGACCGGCTCGGTCGCGGGGTGCGCAACGTGGGCCATGCGTTCGTGGGCGAGTGGGGGTGGATCAAGATCTACCCGGAGGTCCGGCCGGTGCTCAACGTGGTCTGGCGCTACGACGCGTCGTCGGTCATCGCCGCCCACCCCGACGAATTCCTGGACGTGTGGACGGACGGTGGGGAGCACAGCTACCTGGAGGAAGTAAGCCCGAGACGGGTCACCGAGGCGGACCGGAATGGCCTGCTCTCCTACCTGGCGTCCGACCACTGGGGGCAGGTACTCGGCTGGTTCGCCGATCACGAGACCGAGCACTTCCACACCTATCTCCACACCGATCTGCATCCCCACGATCTGGCGCCCTTCCTGGTCGAAAGCCTGGCCGAACGGGGGTTCCGGCTCGGCGTTCCCCCCTTCTTCCTCGCCCGGCCCGACCTCGGACTCATGTGGATCGGGTTGGCGCCCGACGGAATGACCTCCCAGGAGGTGGCCTGCATCCACACGCCCGGCGCGCTAATCGAACCCAAGAAGCTCACCGACGAGGACCGGGAATACGGGGGCGATCCCTGGACCGTGACCGACTTCCGCCAGCGGGTAGCCCGGGACCCGTACCAGGTGCTGACGTTGTCCGAGGCGAGAGGGATAGTCGATGAGTTGGTCTGAGGGGGTGGCGCCGTGAGGCGGTTCGTGACCAGCGAGGACATCCGGGAACTGGCCGAGGTCGGCGAGTATGAGTTGCTGATGCGCGAGGGAACGGTCCTGACCGACGCGGCCCTCGACGAGGCGTACCGATTGGGCGTCCGACTGCTGGAGGGTTCCCGCCTAGCTGCTCCGCGGCCCCCGGCGGCGGATGGGGATCGCTCCGGCCGGCTACCCCCGGTTCCGCAGTCACTTTCTGTCCGGTCGCCGGCCCTCCCCGTAACAGAAGCCGCGCCGGTACCGCCCCGGGTAACCGCCGATGCCCGGCCTCGCTTCGAGGGGCTTCCGGATCCTGCCCGGATGCACCCGAGGCTCTTGATCGACGGGGAGTTCCGGGACGCAACCGGAGGGTCCACCAACCGTTCCGTCGATCCGGCCACCAACGAGACC
Organism: Acidimicrobiia bacterium; assembly: GCA_021296345.1. GTDB lineage: Bacteria > Actinomycetota > Acidimicrobiia > Spongiisociales > Spongiisociaceae > Spongiisocius. The sequence continues at coordinate 6,525 of JAGWAN010000021.1, forward strand.
ATCGTGGAAGTGGCGTCCGCTGCGGCCGACGACGTCGATCTGGCGGTCCGGTCGGCCCGGCGAGCCTTCCGCCGGTGGCGAGTCATGGATCCCGCGGAGCGAGCAGATCTGTTGTTGAAGGTGGCCGAGCGGATCGAGCAGGAGCACGAGTTCCTGGCCAAGGTGGAGAGCCAGGACGTGGGGCGGCCCATCAGGGAGACCACCCTGATCGACCTTCCGGCATCCTGGGATCCCTTCCGGTTCTTCCAGGGGCTGGTACGAGCCATTGACGGACGGGTCCTGGCGCTCCCGCAGGACTCCCTCGACTACGTGCGCAAGGAGCCGATGGGGGTGGTGGGGATGATCATCCCCTGGAACTTCCCTCTCCATATCGCATGCCGTAAGGCGGCCGCGGCGCTGGCGGCCGGCAACACCGTGGTGCTGAAGCCTCCGGAACTGGCGCCGCTGTCGTGCCTGGAACTCGGCCGGATCTGTGTGGAGGCCGGTCTACCGCCAGGCGTGTTCAACGTGGTGCCGGGCGCCGGGGAGGTGGCCGGCGCCGCCCTGGTCGAGCACGGGGGTGTGGACAAGATCGCCTTCACCGGTTCCACCGTCACCGGCCGATCGGTCATGCGGGGCGCCGCCGGAACCATCAAACGGGTATCCCTGGAACTCGGAGGCAAGTCCCCCTCAATCGTTTTCGCCGATGCCGACCTGGACCGAGCGGTGAGCGGCGCCCTGTTCGGTATCTACCTGGCCCAGGGACAGGTGTGCTCGGCCGGTTCGCGGATACTCGTGGAACGGCCCGTCTACGACGAGTTCGTGGAACGCTTCGCGGCCAGGGCGGCATCCATCCGGATCGGGCTGCCGTGGCGGTGGGGGACACAGTTGGGCCCGCTGGTGAACGAGCGGCAGATGGAGCGGGTCTATGAGTACGTGGACATCGGTCGGGCCGAGGGAGCGACCGTCATAGGGAGCGGCACCCCGCCCGATGATCCCTCCCTCGCCGGGGGCAACTTCGTCAGACCGACCTGCTTCGTTAACGTCGAGCCCGGGTTCAGGATCGCGCAGGAGGAGATATTCGGTCCGGTGGCGGTGGTGATGCCGTTCAGCGGCGAGGAGGAGGCGGTCCGGTTGGCCAACGACGTACGCTACGGATTAGCCGCCGGGATCTGGACCACCGATGTTGGCAAGGCGCATAGAGTGGCGCGGGACTTGGAAGCGGGCTCGATCTGGGTCAACCACTTCGGCGTGTATCCGAGCGAGGCGCCCTTCGGCGGCTACAAGGAGAGCGGCACGGGCCACGATTTGGGTCTGGAGTCGCTCCACGAGTATATGGAGACCAAGAACGTGCACGTCAATATCGGGCGCGGGTTCAACGATTGGTACGAAGACAACTGAGGAGGTTCGGATCATGGAAGGTGCTCTAGGGTTGATCGAGACCCGCGGGCTGGTCGGCGCAATCGAAGCGACCGACGCGATGGCCAAGGCAGCTCGTGTCGAGATCGTCGGGCGCGACGTGATCGGAGGCGGGTACGTCACGGTCATGGTGCAGGGCGAGGTCGGTGCGGTGAAGTCGGCGGTGGATGTAGGCGCCTCCGCGGCCAAGAAGGTCGGGCAGCTCGTCGCAGCCCATTTGATTCCCAAGCCCCACGAGGACTTGGGAAAGGTGAGCGCTCTGCTCGACGGCTGATCCCCGTGTCTGTCCATCCGAAAGGCGGGACAGCCGGGAATCGCAGGCGGAGCGAAAGCGAGGATACGTAGATGTTGTTGTGCCGTGTTACGGGAAGCACCGTCGTGACGGTGCGGGCCGGCGGGATGGGAGGGGCCAAGCTGCTGGTGGTGCGGCCGGAGGGCGGCGGCCCCGCCTCTTCGTTCGTGGCGATGGACACCGTGGGCGCCGGGTCGGGAGACCTGGTGCTGGTCGCCCAGGGAACCGCGGCGAGAATTCCGGATGCCACCGCGTCGGCGCCGACCGACGCGACAATCGTCGGCATCATCGATGAAGCAAGCCACGACCCGGGAGGATGAGGTGACGAGTCCGGGGCAATCAGGTGGCGGGGGCGGCAACTCCCTGCGCGCCTACGTGTATGTCGACAAGATGCAGCCGGTCTGGGCGGCCTATGTAGGAAGGGACGACCCGAACGGCCCGGGATTGGAAGGGATGTCACAGCTGTACGTGGAGGTGGCGCCCGCCACCCTGGTGTTCTCGCTGGCCAACGCCGCGCTGAAGAACACAGAGAACTCCTCCTCGATGCTGGTAGCCGAGCGGAGGTACGGGACGCTCGAGCTCCATTCGGCCAACCCTGACACCGTCCGCCAGGCCGGAACGATCATCCTGGCGATGATCGGTAGCTCCTCGGCGCCGGGTATAGCACCCTCTCTGGTGACCACACGCGTCATCAACAACGTGACCGGGGCGGAGGCCGGGCTGGTGAACCGGATGGGCGTCCGCGACCGGCTCCGGGAAGGCGACGCCATGCTGGTCGTGGAGACCGAGCCGGCCGCGTATGTGGCGCTGGCGGCCAACGAGGTGGAGAAGCAAACCTCGCTCCGCATGGTCCTGGTGAGACTGCATGGCGCCAGCGGGCGGCTTATCCTCGCGGGGAGCGAAGCGGAGGTGGAGATCGGGCACCGCGTTGCGCTCGAGGCTCTTGGAGAAGGATGATCCGATGCGCCGGATACTGACCACCGATGACATCAGGGCCGTCGCCCGCCGGGGCAAGACCGAGCTGGTGGTGGAACCGCCCACCGTGATCACCGCTGCGGCCCGGGAGGAAGCCGGCCTGGCCGGGCTCCGCATCATCGAAGGACCCGGAGACCGCGACGCGGACATAGTGATCAAGGTGGCCGGCGAGGAGATCCGGGCCACGCTCCTCCTCGACGAAGCACCGGTGACCGCTTCTGCCATCCGCGACCTGCTCCCCCTTTCCGGCACCGTCAACCATGCTCGCCTGGCCGGCGATGAGCTCATGTTCCCGATCCGGACCTACATGGGTCCCGAGAACCAGTCGAAGGCCCAGCAGGCCGGCAACATCGCCTACTGGCCCGACCGCATGATCATCGCCATGTTCTACGGCGACACCGGAGGGGTGGGTCTCACCAACATCTTCGCCCGGGTGGCAGCCGACGACATGGACGCCTTCCGCCGGGCCGGCGACCACGTTTGGAAGAATCAGGGAGTCGAACTCTGCATCGAACGGGCCGGCTAGACCACAAGGAAAACAGCTTGCGAGGGCTGCATGGTTTAAAGGGTTAACGCAGACCTCCTGAATCAGCGCAAACCTAGGGTCGCGTATCGATCCAACTTGAAATCATCGTAAGGGCTAAGCCAGTGTTTGACCGGCGGTCCGGCCGGCTTCCTCAATCAGACCGGCAAACCAGTTGCGCCTGCACCCCCCCCGAGGCGATAATCGATCAAGCGACCCGGAGGAGGGGTGCCCATGTCTGATGGCCGCGATCCGATCAGTAGGAGGGATTTCGTCAAGCTAGCGGGCAAGGGGGCGCTCGTCGCAGGTGCCATGCCGGCCGCTCTGGCCGCTTGCGGCGAGGATGCTCCACCCGAGACGGTGGTCGTTACCGAGACCGTCATCGAGGAGAAAATCGTCACCGAGACGGAGACCATCATCGAGACCGTCATAGAGGAGGCCCCCACCACCACGCTGAGTCCGCGGGACGCGGGGTTGGCGGCGGAGAACGGCGCCGACCTCCTCATCTACGCCCCACCCGGACGGGAGGTTCCGACCCAGTGGCCCGGCTACCTGGGCAGGTTCCCCGAGCCCCAGTTCGCGGCCACCGCCGGAAGCTTCGCTTCCCTGGGCGAGTTGCAGCTGGGCGCCATCGAGCCAGACATCTGGAACCCGTGCTTCGCGGTGTTCGACACGGCGGTGAGCGAGGGTCTGGTGCAGCCGTGGGATACGGATCTGATCCCCAACTTCAAGGATCTGAACCCCAACCTGACGGCCGCTACCTCCCGTGACGGCAAGCAGTATGCCATTCCGTTGCTGTACGGGCTGGCGATCCCGATCTACCGGGCCGACCTGTACACGCCGAAGGAGAACTCCTACTCCATCCTCTTCGATGAGGAACTGGCGGGGAAGGTCACCTGGACGGACTCGGCCGAGTGGTTCGTCGTAGCCGGCAAGCTACCCGAGAACAACGTGGCCAACCCCCTCGATCCGACCGACGAGGAACTGGACCGTCTGGTCGAGTTCCTGAAGGCGAAGATCAAGGTCGTGCCCGCTGCTCTGTACAGCGATCTGGCCACCAACCAGACCGATCTGGCCACGGGCAACATCGTGGCGTCCTACGTCGCGCCCACCCAGTGGATCGAGCTGACCAAGCAGGGCGTGGACATCGCGTTCGTCACCCCGGACGAGGGCTTCATCGGGTTCTCGTGCGGTTACTTCCTGATGGCCGGCGCAGATCAGTACTACCACGCCCACGAGTGGGTCAACGCGGCGGTCAGCGTCGAGGCGGCCCTGACCATCTCGAACAAGTTCAACTTCGGGAACTCCAACCTGGAGGCGACTGCCGTCGACAACCCGTTGCTGGTGGACGTGATGGGATTGGGTAATCCCACCGCCCTGGACGGGGTTTCGCTGCTCGACAAGATGCAGAACATCGACAGGCTGAACGACGCGTGGATCGAGGTCAAGGCGTCGGCCGGAGTCTGATCCCAAATCGAATCAAGTGGTCGTCCCAGGAGGGTGCCGGGTTGCACGGTGGCCGGTGAGAACCTTTCGCTGTCCGGCATCCTCGCGGGTCGGCGACCAGTGAGACTTGCGGGCACCCACCATTGAGCACCGTGGCATCGGACAACGACACTTCTAAGAAGGAGGGTCGCGTGACCAGCCTGGCGCGCCGTCGCCATCGGGTGACGCGCTCGCTGCTGGCGTTGCCGCTCGGCTGGCTGCTGCTCTTCTTCGTGATCCCGGTGTCGCTGGTCGTCGCTTACAGCGTCGGGATTCTGGCCACCTTCACCAAGGAGGAGGGGGTCAGCCTGGAGAGCTGGCGGCTCTTCCTGACCGGCGAGAACGTCTACATGCTGCTGTTCATCAAGTCGTTCAGGATGGCGCTGATCGTGGCGGTGGTAGTGGTGATCCTCGCCTACCCGATCGCCTACTTCCTCGCGATGATCGCCGACAAGTATAAGTACTCGTTGCTACTCCTGATGATCGCTCCGTTCATGACCAACTTCTTCATGCGGGTGATGGCCTGGAAGGTGCTGCTGGGCAGGCAGGGGGTGATCAACTCCTTCCTGTTCTGGACGGGTCTGCGGGATCCTTCCAACCCTATCGAGGGCCTCGCCTTCGGGGAGATCCCGGTGATGATCGTGCTGGGATACGTGTGGATCCCGTTCGTCATGCTGCCGATGTTCGCGGCGATGATCAGCATGGACCGCCGGCTGCTGGAGGCGGCTACCGACCTGGGGGCGAGCCGGTGGCGGTCGTTCTGGAAGGTGACCTTCCCGCTCAGCCTCCCAGGAGTGGTGGCCTCATTCTTCTTCGTCTTCATCCCGACCATCGGGGAGTTCGTGGTGCCCAAGCTGGTGGGTGGGACCAGGGGTTACATGTTCGGGAGCGCCATCGACGACCTGTTCGGTATGGGTCTCGATTGGCGTACCGGATCGGTGCTCTCCCTGTGGCTGGTGATGGCGGTGTTCATCCTGGCGCTGCTGTTCATGCGCCTGGTGCGTTTCGGAAGGCTGGCCGAGTCATGAACGACATAGCCACTTCCAAGCTGGCCAAATGGGTCCTGATCGGGATATTCATCGTTGAGATCATCTTCCTCTACGCCCCCGTCAGCCTGCTCTACATCTTCTCGTTCAACCAAGGCAGCGTTGTCGGGTTCCCCTTCTCCGGGTTCACGCTTGACTGGTATGAGACGGCCTTCACCAACCGCGGCCTCCTACTCTCGATGCGTACCAGCGCGACGATCGCCCTGATGTCGAGCACCGCCTCCATCGTGGTGGGCCTACTGATGGCCATTCCCCTGGCCCGGCGCAAGTTCAAGGCCAAGACGCCGATCATGGCCCTCGTGCTAAGTCCGCTCGTGGTGCCCCACCTGGTGTTCGGCGTCGCACTCCTGATCACATTCCGGAGTGTCTCCCTCGTCACGAACGATGCCATCGAGTTCCCCTTGTCGTTGGGGGCAGTGGCTATAGGGCATGTTGTCGTCCTGATGCCGCTGATCGTCCTGATCCTGATACCCCGTCTCCAACGTATAGACGCCCACCTCGAGGAGGCGGCCCAGGACTTGGGGGCCAGCGGTTGGCGGACCTTCCGAACCATCATTCTTCCCCTCATCGCGCCGGCCCTAGCGGCTGCCTACGTGATCTCCTTCATCATCTCGTTCAACGAGTACGCGGTGGCCGTGTTCGTGAGCGGTCCCACCACCACCTTCCCGATCTACGTCCTCAACGAGTTGCAGGTCCCCGTGCGAGTCCCGCAGATAATCGCAATCTCGGTGATCGTCGTGACTATCTCGCTGCTGGTAGTGGTCGGCGCCGAATTGATGCGCCGCGTATTCGAGCGCCGGTACCGGGTGCTCAGCCAGACCGCGGGGTTGCTGGGCGTGGCCGACGCGGATACGGAGTGAGGATGAGAGCCGGGCGAGGGATGGAGATGTGATGTCTGACCAGGCTTCGTTGCGCCAGCCCTACTCGCGGCGGGTTCACTCCTGGGCGGGTGTGGATCTCGAACGCAACGTCGAGATGCAGACCAGGGACGGCGTGACGTTGAGGAGCGACATCTACCGTCCCCTCGGCGCCGGACCCTGGCCGGTGTTGATCCACCGGACCCCCTACGGCAAGGACTTCGTGCACGACGGCCACTACCTGCATCCGGGCTGGTACGTGCGGAATGGCTTCGTGGTCGTGGTGCAGGATGTGCGGGGCCGGTTCGGGTCGGACGGCGAGTTCGTGCCCTACCTGAACGAGTTGGCCGACGGCTACGACACGGTGGAGTGGGCGGCCGGGCTGGAGGGTTCCAACGGGCGGGTCGGTATGTATGGGGCAAGCTATCCCGGAATGGTCCAGTACCTGGCGGCCGTCGAGGGTCCCCCGAGCCTGGGCGCGATCTCTCCGACGGTGGCCGCCGCCGACCTCTACAGCCACTGGACCTACGAGGGAGGAGCCCTGCGCCTGTTCGTTCCCCACTGGACGGCCGCTCTGCTCATGGAGATCGGCGTGCGTCGGGGCCAACCCGATCTGACGGCGCGCGGCAAGGCCATCCGGTCGGTGCCCTCTCAGGCCGGCGCCTGGCTGGGTTCCGCCGCGCCGGTTGACCTGGATCCGCTGGAGCATGCCGAGTTCTACAGGGAGTGGCTTGAGCACCCCACCAACGACTCTTTCTGGAAGGAACGGAGCGCCCTCCACCGCATGGATTCGGTCCGGTGCGCCGTGCTGCACATCGGCGCATGGTTCGATACCTTCCTGGAGGGCGCCCTGGTCGCCTACCGGGAACTGGCGGCCCTGCCGGACGGTCCGGAGCAATGGTTGATCCTCGGTCCGTGGGGACACCTCCCGGGCGGGGAGTGCATCGGAGACCTGATCCTGGGGCCGCAAGCCAGAGGGACGGTCAATCTCGACCAGGTTCAGGTCGACTTCTTCCATCGGCATCTCTCCGGAGTGGCCCCGGAGACCGGCGAGAGCCGGGTCCGCTACTACGTGCTATTCGAGAACCGCTGGCACGACATCCCGTCGTGGCCGCCCCCAGGGACGGAGACCACTCTCTACCTGCACTCGGACGGAACGGCCAACACGGTTGGTGGTGACGGCCGTCTCGACGAGTCGCCTCCCGAGGAGCCGGAACCGGCCGACCTGTACCACTTCGTTCCCCGCATCCCGGTGGCAGCGGCGGGTGGGCATACTTGCTGCGACGAGAGCGCCATGCCCGCCGGTCCGCGCAGCCAGCACTTCCTGGAGCGGTTGCCCGAGATCCTGGTCTACTCGACGGAACCCTTCACAGAGGAGGTCACCCTGGCCGGACCGGTCACGGCCCGGCTGTGGACAGCTACGGAGGCAAGCTCCGCCGACTACGTCACCCGCCTATGCCTGGTCCACAACGGCACGTCGCTCAATATCAGCGACGGGATCAGGCGGATGACGGCCGAGGACCTCGCCGAGGCTCGAGACGAGGACGGTGTGGCGGAGGTCGAGATACAGATGCAGTCCACCGCCGCGCTGCTCCGCCCCGGTGATCAGTTGCGCCTCCACGTCGCCAGCGGCGCCTTCCCGGCCTTCGATATCAACCCCCAGACCGGGGCTTTGCCCGCGATGACCCCTATATGGGACGGGATAGCGGCCATGCACGGGATCTGCCACGAACCGGGCCGCGAATCATCGGTAACCTTCACCCTGCACCAAGGAGATGGATCATGACGGCTAGCTCCTCCCCGATGTCCGAGGTCGGGATCCACCTAGAGGGCATCACCAAGACCTTCGGCGAGGTGGTGGCGGTTGACGACGTCGACGTCGTCATCCGTGAAGGGGAGTTCTTCTCGCTTCTGGGACCGAGCGGGTGCGGCAAGACGACCAGCCTGCGGATGATCGCCGGCTTCGAAGTACCGGACGCCGGCCGGGTCCTCCTGCGCGACAAGGACGTGAGCGGGGACCTACCCAGCAGGCGCAACGTCAACATGGTCTTCCAGCACTACGCCCTGTTCCCGCACATGAACGTGGAGGACAACGTGATGTTCGGACTGCGGGTCTCCGGCGTGAGGAAGAAGGAGCGCGTGCAGCGGGTGGCCGAGATACTCGAGATCGTCCGGCTGCCCGGGTTCCAGAAACGCAAGCCCTTCCAGCTGTCGGGGGGCCAGCAGCAGCGGGTGGCCCTCGCCCGGGCTCTGGTCAACCAACCATCGGCCCTGTTGCTCGACGAGCCGCTCGGCGCTTTGGACGTGAAGCTGCGGCGCGAGATGCAGCTGGAGTTGAAGGCCATCCAGCACGAATTGGGCACCACCTTCGTGTACGTAACCCACGACCAGGAGGAAGCCCTCACCATGTCTGACCGCATCGCGGTCATGAACCTGGGCCGGGTGGAGCAGATCGGTACTCCACGCGAGATCTACGAGCACCCCCACTCTTCCTTCGTGGCCGGGTTCATCGGATCCCTCAACGCTATGGACTTGCTGATCCAGCAGAGGCATGACGGTACCGGCGTCATGGCGGTGGGTGAGGGCCGGGTGATTGCTCGTGTGGATGCGAATGTGACGGCCGGTGCCACGCTGCGGGCGGCGGTCCGCCCCGAGCGCATCGCCCTGGGTCCGGCGAGCGCGCCTGTCCATCCCGACGGGTCCGTGGTCGTAGGAGCGGTGGAAGAGGTCATCTACCTGGGGGCAGTGAGCCTTTTCCACGTCGAAGTACCTGGCCTAGGCCAGATCGTCAGCCAGCGCATGTCCCACGAGGACGAGTCCGCATTCCGGACCGGCGACCAGGTCTCGGCCTCCTGGGAGCTCGCCCACACGCTCGTCCTCGAGTAGATCCGAACGGCGGCCGGTGGTTGGCTGACGGTCACCTTCGAGATCTTCACCGATCTCATGGACGCGCCGGGCGTCAATCGGGTTCGGATCAACATCGACATGATCGACCGCGACCTGGTCCGCTTGCTGGCACGCCGGCATCTAATGGTCATGCGAGTGGGCCGGATCAAGGCTCAGCGAGAGATGCCGTCCACATTCCCGAGCGGGAGGTGGAGTTGCTGGACATCGTCCGGGAGGAAGCGGAGAGGCACCGTCCGGATCCGGTCGAGGTCGAGAAACTCTTCGTGCTCATCCTGGAGCAGGCGCGAGAGACGCAGCACCGGGAACGCTCCGGACCCTGGTCCGTGGCCTGAGCCTTGCGGTACCGGCGCCCGAGGTGTGGTCGCCGACCTCGGGTCAGAATATGGTGGTGGCGGTGTCGATGATGTTGTAGTCATCGTCGGTTACGAGTAGGACCCGCCACTTGTCGAGGGTCGTGCACGGATGCGAGATCCCGACCCGTACCTGAGTTCCCACCGGAAGGACGGCGGGATCGTCGGGGCGCACGAAGGCATGTTGGTCATTCAACTTGACGATCGGCAGCGGCCCGCCGGTCGGGAGCGGATCGATCACCTTGGCGGGACCCTTGTCGGATCCGATGTCGCGCTGTCCGATGTTGAGTAGGGCCAGGTCGGCCTGCGGTCTCGAGACCACGGTGGCGCCGACCTCCAGTGACCCTCGGAAGGGGGTGTAAGCCCAGCCCGGCCGGGTGCTGGGACCCAGCGCGGCGTAGTAGCCGTGGTCGTGAACCAGGTAGCAGCCGGAGCGCAGCACCAGCCGGTAGGAGTCGAGGGAGGCGAGATCGCGCTGGACGTGGCCGCGGACGACATCGAACACGTCTGAACCCCCGATCGACAGGACCGGCGGTGCGTTTCCGGCAAAGACCCCGTTGGCGTGGAATTCGTGGAAGATGCCGGTGACGGAGTCCACGTAAGCCCCTATCGAGCGGAGATGCTCCGGTGTGCGGTTCTCGCCCGCGGGGCCCTCGTACGCTCCGATCCCACCCACCACGCCGGTGCCCGACCGCTCGATCTCGCGCGCCACGGCTTCGGCCTCGGCCCGGCTGCGGCAGCCGGTGCGGCCATCCGCTAGCCCGATGTCGATCAGGAACCTGAGACCGTCCGCCGCGACAGCGGTGCTGTCGATGGCTGCCCGGTAGGCCCTGACCCCTGCCACCGAGTCGACGAAGCAGTACACCTCCGTGCCGGGCTCTCCCGCCAGCCGCACCAGGCTTTCCAGCGACCGGGGATCAGCCGCCTCGTTGGCCAGAAGGATCCGGCGTATCCCGAAGCGATGGGCAGTCACGGCCTGGTGCGGGAGGGCGACGGTGAGCGCCCAGGTTCCGTGCTCGAACTGGAGCCGCCAGAGGGCCGGCGCCATGGTCGTCTTGCCGTGCGGGGCGAGGAGAGCGCCGCCGTCGGCGCAGTACCTGCTCATGACCCGAGCGTTGTGGACCAGGGCGCTCCGGCGGAGGAGGGCGAACGGAGTGGGGAGGTCCCTCAGGGCGTTCAATCCCGCCGTCCTGATCCTGGCCGGGGTCCAGGACACCCCGTCACGCTCCGGGGGCAAGCCCTTCAACCCGACCGGCAGGGGGACCCGCTCAAGTGAACGGAGGGACTCCTCCATCACCTCGTAGTCGATTCCTGCTGGGTCTGGCATCGCTCCTCCATGGGGTGCCGTCCGGCCGCTCGATAGAGCGCTGAGGCTACATCGCCGATCTGATCGGTATCGGGACAATCAGGAAGTGGCGTCTCCCGGCCGGCATACGGGAGTCCAGATGGGCGGTTGGTTCAACAAGGAGATCAACTCCACGGCCGACTTGCAGGGACTGCGCATGCGGATTCCCGGTCTGGGCGGCAAGGTGATGGAGCGGCTCGGTGTCACCGTACAGGTGTTGCCCGGCGGTGAGATCTTCGAGTGCTGGTCCTCCGGCTGTCAACGATATCCCGGCTCGACAGGATCCGGCTGACCACGGAGGCTCGGACCAAGCTTCTACCTGAGCCACTGCGGACCGTCGGTTGGCTGCTGGTGACCGGGACCGTCCTAAGCGTCCCGCTTAGCCTCCTCGCCATTTTCGCGCTGGAGTCCGACGAAGGCGCCGGTGCGGACAGCGCGAGTTCTCACCTGTTAGCGGATGGCGGCATCTTTGTTTCTCTCGCATTTCTGCTGGGAATGATCGGTATGGAACGTGTACTCCAAGACGGGAAGAGCACTGTTTATCTCCGGCAAGCAGGGCTGGTCGTGTTGTCGCTTGGTCTCGTGTCGGAGGTGATATCGTGGATATTCTCTCACGTCTTGACCACGCATTTTGACCGCGAACAACAGCCATCTGGCACTTCTGAACTGTTCACCACAGATGGCACTCTTCTAGTCTCCTTTGGAGTCTCGTTCACACTGATCGGCGTAGGATTGTTCGCACTGGGAACGATGAACGTTCGCTTGTTGGGACCAGATCGGGCAATGGCTACCGTTCTTGGAGTGGTCCCGGCCATACTGGGCGCATGCCTTCTGCTGATCGCATTGGTCGGAGGCGGGGATACGATCAGCATATATCAATTCGGAAGCGGTATTCTGTTGCTACAGGTCGTCTGGGTGTTCTTGATCGGGTTGGCCTTCATTCGTATGAAGCAACCGATCCACACTGGTCAAGTGACGGTGGGGAAGACTTAGTAGCTGGAGCCGGATGTGGGGAGCCTGAGCCTTACTATGTGGCGCGGCCGGACATCGGCTCCATTCTGACCGGGTACTGCAAGGTTGGTTACGCGCTGGATGAGCCGGGTCGGGCGACACGGAGGGGTTCGGGGCATCGGTGTAGTGTGCGGCTCATGACCGGCCCGCTCCCAGAACGATCCGCCCCCAGACCATGACCATCGGGGGGATCTACCGTACGGCGATCAGGCAGGACCGCTCCCATGTGATCCACCCGTTCAGCCGGCCGGGCGCCGCTGAGATCACTCCGGACGACATGTATATGGGCGGCGCCGGGTGTCACATGGAGGCTGCCCCCCGCGGCAATGGACGCACCCTCGAACGGGTCGAATCCGACCTGCGCGCCGGAGAGATGCTGCGATGACCGAGCCAGAAGCTGGAGGCGCCTTCACGATGCTGCCCGACACCGACATCCTTCTCGGCCTGTACCGGCGGATGGTGCGCATCCGGGTCTTCGAGGAGAAGGTCCAGGAACTTCACAGGCTCGGAAAGCTGCCCGGCTTCGTGCATGTATACGTGGGCGAGGAGGCGGTGGCGGTGGGCGCCTGCAGCGTACTGCGCGACACCGATCGCATCACCAGCACCCACCGGGGTCACGGCCATTGCATAGCCAAGGGGGCCGATGTCGCTCCGATGATGGCCGAGCTTTTCGGGCGGTCGGACGGCTACTGCCGGGGCAAGGGCGGCTCGATGCACATCATCGATACCAGCCTGGGGATCCTCGGCGCCAACGGCATCGTCGGCGGCGGGATCCCGATGGCCACCGGATCGGGCCTGGCCGACGCGGTGCTGGGCCGGGATGGGGTGACGGTCTGCTTCTTCGGTGACGGCGCCGCCAACCAGGGCGTCCTGCTCGAGGGCCTGAACCTGGCCGCCATATGGAAGCTCCCGGTCATCTACCTGTGCGAGTCCAACCAGTACATGGAGTTCACCCCCACCACCGATCTCACCGCGGGGAGGATCTACCGCCGGGGCGAACCCTTCGGCGTGGCGAGTATGGAGGTGGACGGGAACGACGTCCTGGAGGTGCGGCGGGTGGTCGGCGAGGCGGTCGACCGGGCCCGGCGCGGGGAGGGCCCCTCCCTGATCGAGGCGATCACCTACCGCTTCTCGGGTCACAGTGAGGGCGAGAGCGCGTTCGTGTCCGCCTACCGCACCGAGGAGGAGGTGGAGAGCTGGAAGGCCCGCGACCCCGTGACATGTTTCCGGGACCTGCTACAGACCGAAGCCGGGTTCACGGCCGCCGAACTCGACTCCATCGATGCGGAGGAACAGGAGGCGGTCCTCAAGGCCGTGGACTTCGCCGAGGCCAGCCCCCATCCGTCACCCGACGAGGCGCTCGATCACGTTTTCGCCCCCGCAGGAGGATGAGGATGGCGAACGCGTACTTCATGCAGGCAATGAACCAGGCGCTGCGCGCGGCCATGGAAGAGGACGAGACGGTGATCGTGATGGGTGAGGACGTCGACCGTGGCGTATTCGGCGTCACCAGGGGCCTGATCGACACCTTCGGCGCCAACCGGATCCGCAAGACTCCCATCTCGGAGGCGGTGTTCGTCGGCGGGGCGGTGGGTGCGGCCGCCGCCGGTCTGAGACCGTTCGCCCATGTGATGTTCTCCAGCTTCTTCTACGTGGCAATGGACCAGGTGGCCAACCAGGCCGCCCGCCTCCGCTACATGTCCGGGGGCCAGGTGGAGCTTCCCATCGTCTACTTCGCGGGGACCGGCCCGTCCGGATCCGCCGCCGCCCAGCACTCGGAGAACCCCCACTCGATCCTGATGCACACGGCCGGCCTCAAGGTGGTGATGCCGAGCACCCCCTATGACGCCAAGGGCCTGATGATCGCGGCCATAAGGGATCCCAACCCGGTGGTCTACCTGGCCGATCTACGCCTCTCCCGCCGCCGCGAGCCCATCCCGGGGGACCCCTACGAGATCCCGCTGGGGGTGGCGGATGTCAAACGGCAGGGTAAAGACGTGACGGTCGTGGCGCTGGCTTCGCTGGTCCATCTGGCCGTCGACGTGGCGGACAAGCTGGAGGCCGACGGGATCTCGGTGGAGGTGGTGGACCCGCGCAGCCTCGTACCGTTCGACTGGGACACGATCGTCGCCTCGGTCCGCAAGACCGGTCGGCTCGTGGTCGCCGATCCGGCCCGCCGCCTGTGCGGCCTGGCGGCGGAGGTGATCGCCGGTGTGTCGGAGAGGGCCTGGGACTCCCTGCGGTCCCGACCGCAGAGGGTCACCTGGCCGGACATACCGGTTCCGTTCAGCCCCGTGCTCGAGGCAAGGCTCGACGTGGGTGCCGACGACCTGGAACAGGCCATCCGGGCGACTCTCGGCAGCCCGGTGGCGGTTGGCTCCGAGTGACGGAAGGTAGGCCGGTATGCAGGTGATACTTCCCAAGTGGGGGGTGTCGATGCAGGACGCGGTGTTGGTCCGCTGGTTGAAGGCGGTGGGCGCGCCGGTGGTCGAGGGCGAGCCTCTGGCCGAGTTCGAGACCGACAAGGTCGAAGTCGAGCTGGAGTCCCCGGCCTCGGGCATCCTCACCAGGGTGTACGTCTCTGAGGACGACATCGTGGATGTCGGCGCCGTGATAGCCGAGATCGAATAACCACGGTGGGCGGTCTGTCGCAGATCCCTGACTATCCCGGCGGCGACCTGGTAGTCGACCTTCTCGCCGCCCGCGGCATCGAGCGCATCTTCTCGGTGTCGGGCGGACCGCTGAATTCCATCTACCACGCCACGCTGCGTGCCCCGGTGCGGATCGTCCACACCCGGCACGAGGCGGCCGCCGCGTTCATGGCGGAGGGCACAGGCCGGGTCACCCGGTTTCCGGGGGTGTGTGCGGTCACCCTCGGTCCGGGCGTCACGAACACGGTCACGCCGGCGCTGACCGCAACCCGGGCGGGCGTGCCGTTCCTGATCCTGGGCGGCCAAGCCCCGGTAAGCGTGCTGGACAAGGAGTCGATCATGTCGTTCGACCCCCTGCCGGTGATGAGGCCGGTCACCAAGTACGCGGCCCGCGTGGTCGACCCGGCCCGGATCGAGGAATACCTGGACGCCGCCTGGACGGCGATGACCTCCGGGCGTCCCGGTCCGGCCTTTCTGGAGATTCCGGTGGATGTGCTGGCCGGGGCTGCGCCGCCCCCGTCGGCAGGGCGCGCCAAGGGTTCCCGGTACGGTCCGGGGCTCGTAGCGGAGCAGGCCGAGCGGCTCCGGCATGCGATCTCGGGCGCACGCCGGCCCCTGCTGGTGGCCGGAGACGACATCCTGTGGTCAGCCGCTGATGACGTGCTGGCCGAGGCCGTCGATCGCCTCCGGCTTCCCTTCGTCACCCTCCGGCTCGGTCGGGGTCTGACGGACGAACGTCACCCTTGTTGCGCAGGGGTGGGCTATCTAGGGTCGAACCCGCCCCTCCGCGACACCATCGCAGAGGCCGACCTGGTGCTGGTCATCGGCCATGAACTCGAGGCCGACCTCGCGTACGGCGCGCTGATCTCGGACGACGCGATGGTGATCCAATCCCATCCCGACCCGGGCGTGGTCGGCAAGTTCTTCCGGCCCGACCTCGGGCTGGTCGCCGGGTCGGACACCGTGCTCGCCGCCGTTGCAAGCTCCGATCCCGGTGGGTTCGACCGCGCCTGGTGCGAGCGGGTCGCGCAGGACTGGCGCTCGTGGCGGGACCGCGCCGCGGCAGAGTCCCAGGCCGAGGGTCGAGGGATACATCCCGCCCGGCTCTCGGCGCTGATCGAGGACGCGATGCCGCCCGGCGCCACCTTCGTGACCTCCCACGGCAACATCGACTTCTGGGCCGACCCCGTGCTGAGGATCACCCCTCCCTCTCGCTACCTGCGAGCGGGCCAATCGGGGGCGCTGGGCGCAGAGATTCCGTTCGGGGTGGCGGCGAAGCTGGCCTCCCCGGCGAGCACCGTGGTCGTGATCGTCGGTGACGGCGGGTTCGCGTTCCACGGCCTGGAACTGGAGACCGCCCTCCGCTACGGGGCGCCGATCGTGGTGGTGATATATGACGACGAGAAGTGGGGCGCCATTGCTCTCCCGCAACAGCGTGCCTATGGAACCGAGATCGAACTCGACCTGCCCCGCCGAGCGTGGTGGAAGGTGGCGGAGGCCATGGGCGGCCACGGGGAGTACGTCGATGACGAGGCGGAATTCGGTGATGCCCTTACCCGTGCCCTCAGGTCAGGACTACCCGCTGTCGTCCAGGTCAAGGTACCCAGCGTCGAAGCCCCCTACGTGGAGTATCACTCCTAGGACGTGACGGTCCTACGGTCCCAGGGCCGAGAGTGGCGCCACCCTCACGCCGTCGGGGCGGGTGTAGCCGTAGCCCACGGCGGTGATCACCACCAGTGCAGCGAGCTGCCCGGCGCGCTCGGCGCTCACCTTGCGGCTCAGGCGCAGCAGCGATCGTGCCGCCGCGTCGATCGCGTCGCCGCCCCCGAGCTTGGCCTCCGCGGCGAGCCAGCGTCCGTCCGGGAAATCGATGATGGCGTCGGCCTCCAGGCCCGATGCGTCACGCATATGGAAGACGCGTCCGTTCAATGGCTGGGCGAGGATGCGAAGATCTCGCACGACAAGCGACTCGAAGAGCACCCCGAGGGTGGACGCGTCGGCCAGCAGCCGGTCTGGGTCGGCCCCCAGCGCCGCCGCAGCCAGCGAGGGGTCGGCGTAGTGCCACTTGGGTGACCTGCGCAGGGGCGCTCTCGATCGCAGGCGCACCGACCAGGCGGGCTGTTCCTCCACAACGAACAGTCGCCGCAGGGTCTCCAGGTAGCTGCGGACGGTGTGCCGGTGCAGTGGTTCGGGCTCGACATCGGCAGCCAGCGTGGAGTTGCGGGCTTCCGATGCCGTGTTGCGCGCGAGGGACCGCAGCAGCCTCTCGATCCCGGCCGGGTTGTGCGAGACTCCGCCATCGAGCCGCGCGATGTCGGTCCGGGCGACCTCGGCGAGGTAGTCGCGTAGATTCTGCTGCACCTCCGGCAGCTGAAGGCCGATCTGGCCCGGCCATCCGCCTCGGCACAACACGTTCGCAACGCCTCGGATTCCCGCCTTTGAGGCACCGGCCCGGCAACTCTCGCCTTTGAGGAGGCCTGTTAGAGACACTTCGCCGCTGGAGTCGGCCGACTCGAATAGCGACATGGGACGCATACGGATACGCCGCACCCTGCCCGCGCCGGTGTGGCGGGTTATGTCGTCGGCAGGCTGGGCAGAGCCCGCGAGTATGAACACCCCCCGCTGGTTGGTGGCGTCGCAGGCATGCCGGACATGGTTCCACACCGTGGGAACGATCTGCCACTCGTCGAGCAGTCGCGGTGACGGGCCGGCGAGCAGGGTGGACGGCTCCACCGCGCCGATCATCCGGGCGTCGAAGTCTGTGTCGAGCCGCACCGCGCTGCGAGCGAAGCGCAGGCCCGTCCAAGTCTTGCCGCAGGCGCGTGGCCCTTCAAGCACCACGAACCCGGCGGCCCGCAGCGCCCGCTCCATCTCCGAGTCCACAACCCGCGCCCGGTAACCGTCCGGTACCAGCGTGCCACCCGCGGCTAGGCTCACTATGTCCATCTCTCAATTATACACTATATATGGTCTGAATTATACAGTTTAGGACGAATATGAGGTACAGTTTGATAGCAAAGTGGATTAGCTATAAGATGATACCACTAGTCCGCGTACATCAATCGGATGGCAGCGGTCAGGTAGGTGCGGGCCTTGTCGGTGAGGCGTCTCCAGCCGTAGGTGTCGAGGACGTAGCGCATCAACTCCTCGTGGGTGGCGCCCCGATGCATCTCAAGGCGGCGCTCCAGCAGGGCCACCACCTCGTTCAGGGGCACTTCGTAGAGGTCACGGCTTCCGATCTCGCGAACCACCACCGGAGCACTCCCGGGCACGCGAAGAACGCGCTGGTACTCGCTGTCGCCCGGGCTGCCCAACTCGTCGATCTGCACCTGCTTCTGGTCGAGCAGGCGGGCGACAGCCTGATCGAGCTTGGACCTGGCCAGCTTGGTGACCCGCGTGGAGCCCGATCCCCGTACATAGACCTTGTATGCCCTGCCGGCCGTGAGCGGCCCTTCCCTCTCGATGATCGTCCGTAGTCCGGGGACGGCTCCGAACGGATGGGTGGCACTGGGGTGGGGAAGCCCGCCCCCCTCCCACTCGGAGTACGGAAGCATGGGCTGCGCGGCCGTGAGCGGCGCACCGGCCCGGCGCTCGGCACTGGTAGCGGAAGGAGGAGACAGTGTTCCCGCGCTACCGCTGCTCGAGACGGGGCTGACCGGGGTCTCGCCCCGGAGTACCCGGGCCACGTCCTTCACGACGCCCTCCTGCGTACGGACCTGGGCCTCGATGGCCCATCCGGCGATGTGCGGGGTGAGCACCACCTGATCGAGCGCCAGCAACGGGCTGCCGGGGGCCAGCGGCTCCTCCTCGTACACGTCGAGTCCGGCGCCGGCGATCACTCCGTCGCGCAGGGCGGTGACCAGGGCCGCCTCGTCGATGACGGGACCTCTAGCGGTATTGACCAGGTAGGCGGTGGACCGCATCGTGGCGAGTTCATCCGCGCCGACGAGATGCCAGGTCTCGTCCGTGAGGGGGACATGGACGGAGACGAAGTCGCTGCCGGCCAGCAGTTCGGCCAGGTCGAGGGGTGTTGCTCCGACCTCCTCGATGGCGTCCGGTGGTACGTAGGGATCGTATGCCTGGACCGCCATCCCGAACCCGAAGGCGCGCTGGGCGAGGCGCCGCCCGACGGCGCCGAAGCCGATGATGCCCAGGGACTTGCCCTCCAGTTCGATTCCCATGAACTGCCGCGGAGGGAGGCGGTCCCCGGCAACGAGGGCCGTATGGGACGCGACCACGTTGCGAGCCAGGCACAGCATCAGAGCCATGGCGTGGTCGGCGACCGCCGCGGCCTGGGCCCCGGCCGCGTTGACGACCGTGACCCGGCGGTCAGTTGCCGCCGTCAGGTCCACCTGGTCCATGCCTATGCCGATCCGGCCGATGACCTTGAGCAGCCGGCAACGCTCCAGAACGTCTCGCGTGAGATGGCCTGGGAACAGCTGGTAGACGATTGCGTGGGCATCGCGCACCGCCGCCATGAGGTCCTCCCGAGCCGTGACCGGAACCGTTCTCACCGTCCCGACCCCCTCCAGCGCCCGGCGCGAGGCAGGTGTCAGCTCCACCCGGTCGAGGAAGACGATGTCATAGTCCATAGCCGGTCGAGTGTACCGGCGACAGTATCTTCGGCGACTGGTCGCATCGGATGATCCGGTCTCGGGACTTTGCTCGTAGCCAGCCCGCGGAGGGGGCGGGTAACGCCGGCGATCCCAACCGAGTAGCGTAAGGTCGGCACGACATGCTCACGAAACTCACGATCCGCAACTTCAAGGGTATCGACGAAGCCGAGATCGAACTGGGCAACCCGGTTGTCTTCGTGGGTCCTAATGACTCGGGGAAAACCACTGCGCTGCAGGCACTCACGCTGTGGGATCTGGGGTTGAGACGGTGGACGGAGAAGCGGGGCGATCAGTCGCCGTCGAAGCGGCCCGGGGTTGCGGTGAACCGAAGGGACCTGGTTGGCGTCCCGGTTCCTTCGGCCCGCCAGTTGTGGCATGAGCTACGGGTCCGCGAGACATTTCGCGGGGAGAGCGGTCAGAGAACCGAGAATATTCGTATCGACGTGATCGTTGAGGGGGTAACGCAAGTCAGGGTCGAGGAATCGACCGGATTCAGATACTGGTCGTGCGGGCTCGAGTTCGACTACTTCAACGAACAAGGCTTCTACTGCCGTCCTCTGCGGATAGATCAAGGTGGCCACGAGCGTATGCCGGTTCTGGCCGCCGGGCTCCGCCCTCGGGTGGTGCTGCTCGGTCCCATGTCGGGCCTGGCCACCAACGAGACGAGGCTGGAACCGGGAGCGATCAATGTTCGCCTAGGGGAGGGCCGCACCGCAGAGGTTCTCCGTAACCTGTGTTTCCGCGTCACCGAACTGGCCGACGGCGAGGACCGCTGGGGTGCTCTGTCCGAGCGCTTGGCTACTCTCTTCGGGGCCAGGCTCGACCGTCCTCGGCTGATCCCCGAAAGGGGTGAGATCGAACTCACATACGTGAATCGGGCAGGGTCGCGCTTGGACCTGACCGCGGCGGGCCGCGGCATGCAGCAGACGCTGCTGTTGCTGTCGTTCATCAACCTGCACCCTGACAGCGTGGTCCTGTTGGACGAACCTGATGCCCATCTCGAGATACTGAGGCAGCGCCAGACCTACGAGTTGCTGAGCGAGGCCGCGTCCGGCAACGGAACGCAAGTGATCTGCGCCTCCCACTCCGAGGTGATGCTCAACGAGGCGGCTGACCGGGGCACCGTCGTGGCCTTCTTGGGTTCCCCTCACCGGATCGACCACAAGTCAGAGGTCCTGAAGTCACTCCGCGACATCGGATTCGAGGACTATTACCTGGCCGAGACCACCGGGTTCGTGCTGTACGTCGAGGGTTCAACCGACCTATCGCTCTTGAGGGCCTTAGCAGAGGTGCTGGGGCACGAAGCGTCGGATGTGCTCGAGCGGCCGTTCGTTCGCTATGTCGGCAATAGACCCAACGATGCTCGCAGTCACTTCCACGGTCTGAGGGAGGCGAAGCCCGATCTCGTGGGCTTCGCCCTGTTCGATCGTTTGTCAGTGAACCTGGACAACCATGATGCCCTCGTGGAGCGCATGTGGCGCCGGCGCGAGTTCGAGAACTACCTGCTTCCTACCAAGACGCTACGGGAGTACGCCCGGGAGGAGGGACGAAACTCGGCGGTAGGGCCCCTGTTCGAGGCGTCGGAAACCGAGCGATGGGGCGGCGCTATGGACCATGCCATCGGTGAGCATGTGCCCCCGATAGCCCTCCGCAACCCGGACGACGACTACTGGATTGACACCAAGGTCAGCGATGACCTGCTTGCCCGGGTGTTTACCGCCTTCTTTGAAGAACTTGGTGGGCCCAACCGGATGCCGAAGGCGAATTACCACCGGCTGGCCCGCTACTTGGAGCCTGCCGATGTTCACCCGGAGGTTGTATCGGTGCTCGATTCCCTAGCCCACCAAGCGAGCGGAGCCCAGCCAGGGGAATAGGAGATCGGTCAGGTTCGGATCCAGCGACTTGCCTTTTACTCCTCGACCCAGATACGCGAACTTCGCCACTGGCCGTCCGGTCCCCGTGTTGCCTGCAGCCTGCCACGGGATGCTGCGGTTCGCAGATCCGGAGCGTCGGCCGGTCTAGGAACCGGAATCTATTCGCTCATCGGAAAATGATCACACCGAACAATCGTGTGGTTCAGGCGTGTTGGATACTTCAGGTAGGCCGTAACGACGGACCTTGGCCCTCCGTGGCCCGGCCGTAGAAGGTTGAAATTGTTGAGTTACGCATAAAACAAAGGAACAGAACAACAGCTACATATGTGTAATTCCAGTGCCACGACCGCTGATCAACCCACCACGGATGGCAGCCAGAGGACGGTCGAGGGAAAGACCATCACTAGGACCAGCGCCACGCCCTGGAGGGCCATGAAGGGAAGGGCGCCCCGGTGGATGTCGAGCGTCTTGACCTCGGGTGGCGCCACGCTCTGCAGGTAGAACAGCGAGAACCCCACTGGTGGTGAGATGAACGCCATGTTGAGGTTGATGGCGATCATCACCGTAAACCAGATCATCAGGCCGGGGAGGGTCTCGAACGGCGTCTCGCCCAGCTCGTGAAGCAGTCGGATCGCCGGAACGAAGATCGGCATCACGATGAAGGTGATCTCGATGAACTCCAGATTGATGCCGAGCAGGAACACCGCGATGTTGGCGATGATGATGAATCCCCAGAAGCCGCCCGGCAGGCCGGTGAGAATGTCCTGAGCCAGCCGCTGGCCTCCGAGCTGGTCGAAGACCAGCTGGAAGAAGGTTGAGCAGAACAGGATCATCAGCACCAGACCGGTGATGTGGGCGGTGGAACGGGTGGCGCCCGCGAGAACCGATCCCTTCAGGTTCCGGTTCAGGGCGGCCAGGACAACGGCGGCGGTGGCCCCTACCGCGCCGGCCTCGGTCGGCGTGGCGATTCCGGTGAAGATCGAGCCGAGCACGGCCAGGATCAAAAGGATGATGGGCAACACCGCGATCAGCAGCTCCCGCACCAGGCTCCAGCCCCGGATGGTGCGCGCCTCCTCGGGAAGGGCGGGCGCCACCCCGTCCTTGGTGTAGGCCTTGAAGATCACCCAGAGGCCGTAGATGGTGGCCAGCATCAACCCGGGGACCATCGCCCCCAGGAACAGGTCGCCCACCGAGACGCCCACCACCTGGGCCAGCAGGATCAGGACCAGGGAGGGTGGGAGCAGCTGGGCTAGCGTGCCCGAGGCGGTGATGAGGCCGGTGGCGAGTCGGTGGTCGTACCCGTAGCGCACCATGGTGGGAAGGGACAGCAGGCCCATGACGATCACGGTGGCCGCCACCACGCCGGTGGCCGCCGCCAGCATCGCTCCGACCAGCACCACGGTCAGTCCCAGGCCTCCCTTGAGCCGGCCCAGCGCCATCCCGATGGTGGTGAGCATGCGCTCCGCCAGCCCTGATTTCTCGAGGATCGCCCCCATGAACACGAAGAAGGGCACTGCCAGCAGCGTGAAGTTGTCCACCGCCTTGAACCAACGGCTGAACAGGATGATCATGCGGTTCAGGTCGAACTCTCCCATGAGGAGCCCGATAGCCCCGAAAATGACGGCCGTACCGGCGAACGAGAAGGCCACCGGGTAGCCCACCAGCAACAACACCAGGAAGACGGCGAACATGATCATGGCGATCCATTCCGCGCCCACTACTCGATCCTCAATGGCGCGTCGGAGCGCCTTTCCCGTAGGCCGATTTCCCTGCCGGTGAGGCGGGCCCCGAGCCGGATCAGGGTGGCGATCGTCTGGAGTCCCAGCAACAAGAACGCCACCAGGATCAGCGCCTTGAGCGGTGCCCGCGGCAGGCCGCCGGGATCGGGCGAAACCTCCCAGATCCGCCACGACTCCAGAACCGGCTTCCATGACACCCATACGGCCAGGGTGGTGAAGGGCGCCAGAGCGACCAGGTGGCCGACCAGGTCGATCTTGGTCTTCACCCGCTCGGAACGTTCGGCATACCAGAAGTCGACCCGCACGTTCCCGTCGTGGCGCAGCAAGTAGGGGAACATGAGCAGGAAGATGACCCCGTAGAGGTACCACTGCGCCTCGATCCAGGTGTTGTTCACCAGCTGGGTTTCGGTATAGCGCCCGACGTAGCGCAGGAAGACATTGAGGAAGCCCACCGGGATGAGGATCGCCACCACCACGCGGGCGATCCATCCGCAGCCTTCGGTGATGGCGTCGGCGACCACAACCGTGTTGCGGGCCACCGCGTCCAGGAAGGCACCGATCGCGAGCACGCTAAAGCGTCACTTCGAAGGCCGCTGACTCTTGGTACGCCACTGGGCGGAACACTACCCCGACCGCCGCCGGCGCGCCGTGAGGCGACCGGATCACACCGTGGCGTTGGTCCCGACCACCACGATGAACAGCCCGAACAGTCCCAGCAGGACCGCGCCGTGGGAGCGTCCCAGGCGGGAGCGGGTGGCGGCCATGACGCCCACCGCAACGCCGATCACCATCATCATGACGTGTTCCCACACCCGCCGCTCCCCGATCGGACCGGCGCCGGCCACCCCGGCCACCCCCACTACCAGAAGGGAGTTGAAGAGGTTGGACCCCAGCAGATTGCCGATGATCAGCTCGGTGGCCTTCCGGCGGGCGGCGGCTACGGCGGTTACCAGCTCGGGCAGGCTGGTTCCCAGGGCGAGGATGGTGGCACCCACGAACCCGCCGGTCAGTCCGTAGACATCGGCCACCTGGCTGCCGCCTTCGACAAGGAGCCAGGCCCCCACCACGATGCCCACTATCGACAGCGAGGCGCGGCCGATTTCGGGCGCTGCCCTGTCGGCGGTCCCACCGATCGTCTCGTCAAGCGCCGGACCGGAGGAAGTGTCCGCTACCCCGACCCTGACGTCGCGCTTGGACCAGACGAGCAGGAACACCGTAGCGATGGCCATGCCCGACACCAGTAGGACGCCTTCCCACCGGGCCAGCGTGTCATCCCAGGCAGCGGCCATCATCGCTGCCATGGCCACCAGCGTGATGACTCCCTCCCGGCGGATGACGCGCAGCTGGCCGACCACCGGCGAGATGACCGCGCTGACCCCCAGCACCAGCGACAGGTTGGCGGCGTTGGAACCCACCACGTTGCCCACCGACTCGGCAAGCTCCCCCCGAACCGCCGCCACCGCGCTTACCACCAGCTCGGGGGCGGAAGTTCCGAAGCCGATCACGAGCGCGCCGACCAGCACCGGGGAGACTCCCCAGATGCGGGCCAGTCGGGCCGCTGCCACCACGAAGGGATCTGCGGATGCCCAGAGCAGCACGATGCCGGCGGTGATGAGAACTAGACCCAGCCAGAGCACTGCCAAAGCCTACCGAGCCGGGGTGACCGCTCTGTGTGTCAACCCGGTGTGCTAGGAGCGTCCCGAAAAAATGTCCCGTTGGCCCATAACCGGAGCCAGCACTCCAGTCCGGGTGTGGCGGGCCAACCCATCCCCATCGTTTTCAGCATCTTCCTAAAGGACCACCAATCCTTGGACCCACGCATAGGAAGTAGCCCACGAACCACCGACAAGTACAGACGAACAGAAATGACCTCAGACATCGAAGCCTCTCGGGTTTGGCGACGTGGTACTTCACCGGTTTCAGCGAGGCCTCAACCTCTTTAGAAAACTTTTGCCCCACTCAACCCTACATCTACGAGCAGGGCCTGCTAACGTTTTCCTGACCCATCTGCATTCCGACCAAACGATCGGAATGTTGGCTGTGTTGTTCATGTCCTGGGCATATGGGCGACAGGCTCGCTGGAGGTCTACGGGCCAGTCGGCACACGAAGCTTGATGGAGCATCTGGAAGAGGCTTATCAGGGGAGCCTTACGGGAACGTAGGTTTGGCTCAAGGGCGAACGCAAGGCAGACCACAGCAGATAAGGGATTCCACATCAGATCGCGGATTAGGGAGCACAACATGAACACTAAGCTACGATACCTCTTCGTCTTTGTCCTCGCTTTGTCGGTCGCTATTGTTGGTTGTCAGTCGACTGATGACGAACCAGCGCCGGCCGAGGAACTTGCGGAGACCGTTCCGGCCGAGGAAGTCGCTCCGGCCGAGGAGGTTGAGCCTGTCACGCTCCGCTTTATGTTCCCTGAAGGAGCTGGTCGCGGACCCGGCTTTGATTCCGCAATCGCTGCCTACGAGGAGTTGAATCCTCACATCACCATCGAGACCGAATCAATTCCGTTCGGAGAATATGGCGGTCTGCTGCCTGTCCAGTTCGCCGGCGATAGCCCAGCGGACGTCGCATTAGTCGATAGCTCTGCGGTGATCTCCTACGCATATAATGGGGCTATCGTTGCTTTGGGTGACATTTTCAACCAATCCGATGTCGACGACTTCCTTCCTAGCCTCGTCGATCAATCAACGTACGAAGGCCAGATGTATGGCGCACCGTTCTTCATATCAACGCAGGGTGTGTTCTACAACACGGACATGTTTGCGGCAGCCGGCATCGATCCTCCGACCTCTGTCGAAGAGGCCTGGACCTGGCCCGAATTCGTCGAGAATGTCTCTCGGGTAGTGGAAAGCGCAGAGAGTGATGATGTCTGGGGGCTAGTGTTCCTGTCGAACCCTCCAGGCAGCATCTCGTGGTCGCTGCCGGTAATCCGTAGCAATGGTGAACCGGGCTCGAACACGTTCATGGCCCTTTCAGCAGACGGTACAGAAGTATCGGGATACTTGGATACCCCTGAGGCCATGGAAGCCTATCAATTCTGGCAGGATCTATATGTGGAACATGGTCTCGCTCCTCAAGGCGATGTCCCGGATGCGTTCGGTAACGGACAAGCCGCGACGATGATCTCGTTCTCAGCATGGGGCAGCGTGCTAAATAACGTGTTTCCGGACCTCAATTGGGATATCATGCCGATTCCCTATCTTGAAACGCACATCGTCCACGCCAGCCACTTCATGCCCACGGTGGCGGCCAAGAGCGACTATCAGGAAGAGGCCAAGGCCTTTGTACAGTTCCTTTCAAGCACCGAGGGCTTTATGGCTTACTATGATGTCACAAGTGACATGCCTGCTCGCATTTCGTTGCTGAACGGGCTCGAAGAGTTCCAGGTACGTCCGCTCAGCATCTTCAAAGACGAGCTGCTCACGGTTGCTCACGCAGCACCAGGTGGTCCCGGCGGCGCGATTTACGGCGACATTGTCGGTTCTTTGTTGGTAGATATCGCCCAGGGAGCCGACATCGAGGCAGCGGTTGACGCAGCTGTGACTGAGCTTGATGCGCAGTTGACTCAATTCAAGTAGTCCTGGTCCAAGTAAGCGTTATGCCAGATTGCCGCTCTCGATTCCTTTGGGGAGCGGCAATCTGGTCAATCCAAGCTTCGTGAAACCTGTTCAGGCCTGGGAACGGCCTCGGACGGCCAAGGACTAACAGCATGGACATAAAGAGACCTAGTGCGCATGCGATCGAGCAGTACCGTTCCGCACTGCTCTTGAGCGTACCAGCTCTCGTCGGCCTTGCAGTCTTCTGGTACATGCCAACAATTCAGGCCGTAGTACTGGGCTTTCAGGATTATAACCTGATGTCTGGCAGTCAAGCATGGACCGGTGTCGAAAACTTTCAAACCGCGGCAACCGACCCATTGCTCAGGCTTACGTTCTTGAACACGGTGGTCTATTTCCTGATGGAGGTGCCGCTCCAGATGGCCTTGGCCCTTGCTTTGGCGCTTCTCGTGCGGCGTGGTCCGGCTTGGCTCCGTACCGTCATACTGGTGCCAACCGTTACTTCGATGGTTGTTGTGAGTGTCATTTGGGGGTTGATGTATCACCCGAATAGCGGGTTGATCAACAGCCTGCTTGGGAGTGTCGGTGTGGCGCCTCAGCCGTTCCTCACCAGCGCTCAACAGGCCATGCCCTCGATTGCGCTGCTCATGATCTGGAAAAACGTCGGCTTCAGTATGCTGTTTTTCCTGGCCGGCTTGGTAAGTATCCCGGGAAACTACTATGAGGCCGCCGAGACGGACGGGGCGAACAGCGCACAACTCTTTCGCTATATAACGCTTCCGCTACTGCGAGGCACTGTCGTCTTCTTGCTTATCACGAACACGGTTACGGCGTTCAAGGTGTTTACACCCATATTCTTGATCACAGAAGGCGGGCCGATCAATGCAACGCGCGTCGTTGTGCTCTACATATTTGAGAACGCGTTTCGCTTCAACAAGATGGGATATGCCGCAGCGATATCCGTCTTGCTCGCCCTGTTCCTACTGATTATAAGCGTGTACTCGCTCCGCGTGTCCAGGACGAAGTGATCATCAATGACTCGAGCCGGTGAACCCTTATGTACTCGAGAATAGTTGGGCGGCGATCAGATCGGGTATCCGGCCCGCGTCGAGGCGCGTGGGCTGTGGTGCGGCTGCCCGTCGTTATCGGCGTCGCGTTCTTCTTTGTCTTTCCCTACCTTTGGTTGGCGGGCTCATCCTTCAGGCCCCGGGAGGAAATCTTTCGTTACGTTAGTCCAGTTTCGTGGCGAACGTTCGTTCCGGTAGCACCTACGCTTGACAACTTTCGCCATTTGTTCTTCGAACTCAACTTTGGCCGGGCACTGGCTAACAGTCTGGGCATAGCAGTCGTCACAGTGACCATCACTCTATTCATCTGTAGCATGATTGCGTTCGCCCTTGCCCGAATCAGGTTCCCCGGGCGCGAAATTGTGTTCACGCTGATCCTCGCCACGATACTGATTCCGTTTGAGACGATCATGGTCTCGGTGTTCTTGACAGTCCAGCGCCTGGGCTTGTTCGATAGCTATCCAGCGCTAATCTTGCCCTGGGTTACGGATGCATTTATCATCTTTTTGCTCAGGCAGCATTTTCGAGAGATCTCCGATGAGCTGCAGGACGCTGCGATTGTAGATGGTTGCTCACTGTTCCGAGTCTACTGGAACGTGATGTTGCCAAACATTCGCCCCGCGCTCGTCAGCGCCGCCTTTGTGAAATGCGTTTTCTCGTGGGACGCATTCCTCTGGCCGCTGATCGTCACCCGAGACCCGGATCTGACGGTCGTCCAATTGGCGATCTCTCGCCTCTTCACGGACCAAAACGTCTTATGGGAGCTCATCTTTGCGGGTGCTTTCGTCGGTACCGTGCCACTTATTGTGCTTTTCCTCTTCCTACAGCGTTACTACGTCGAAGGGGTGGTGACCAGCGGATTCAAATGATGTAGGCGGGCTTGTCCCTCATGACGATGTGGTGGGGGAGTTGCAAGCGACGAGCGTACAGGGGATTGACATTGTCAAGCAGAACGTACCGAAGGGCAGAATCATGCTCCTGATCACCAACGTGACGGCGGTGACAGTCGATGCGCGGAGGCGCATCATCACCGACGCCGCGATCGCGGTCGAGGGCGGCTGCATCGCCGATATCGGCAAAGCCTCCGATCTGGCCCTCCTCCACCCCGATGCGGACCGACTCGACGGCCATGGCATGCTGGCTCTGCCGGGGCTGATCGACGCCCACGCCCACTCGGATCAGGCGCTTCTGCGGGGCGCCGCCGACGACCTGCCCTGGCGACCCTTTCTCCGGGAGGTCATCTGGCCGC
>JAGWAN010000022.1:0-50784 GCA_021296345.1 Acidimicrobiia bacterium
CTGTCACGTTGCCGGACATGGCGTAGTAGCCGGACTCCATCGGGTGTTCCATCTGGACGGTTCGCCCGCCCGGTTCCAAGGAGATGTGGTGTATGGAGCGCAGGTGGGCGCCCAGACCCGGCCAGACCACCACCCAGGCCCTCCCCCCGTGCTCGACTATGGGGAGCTCTGGAGCATCCTCGTCATCCCGGAGGATGCGGACGCGTTCGGTTTCAGCGACCATCTTGGCGGTTCGGTCCGTCCATCGGCGGCGATTCTACCCGCCGGTCGCCTGCCGCGAGGTTGGCGGTCAATGGCGCTACGGTCGGTCCCGTAATCGCTGGGCTGAGGGCGCGGAGGGAAGATGGCGCGGGTAGAGCTGATCGATCGGCGGGATGGGCTCGCTCCGGAGCAGGCTCGGCTGTTCGACTGGATCGTGGAGAGTAGGGGAGAGCTGGTGAGGCCCTTCCAGGTGCTCCTGCATGCCCCCGAGCAGGCGGAGCACATCGCTCGGCTCGGTCATGTGGTCCGCTTCGAATCGGGCCTGGCCGGTGCCGACCGGGAGTTGGCCATCCTGGCGACCGGTCGGGCTCACGGCTGCGACTACGTCTGGGACACCCATGTGGCCTTGGCGCGCCGTGAAGGGACGAGTCCCGAGGTGATCGCCCACTTCGACGGGGAGACAGGAGCCACGGGAGACCTGGCGCCGAGAGAGGCCGCCATTCTGGACATGGTCGGTGAGCTCTGTTCGGGGTCATCCCTGTCCGCATCGACGTTCGCCCGCGTTGAGTCCCATCTCGGCACAAAGGGTGTGGTCGAACTCAGCGTCCTGGTCGGCTACTACACCATGCTGGGCTATGCCATGGCATCGTTCGATACATGCAGCACACCCGGCGGGGACTAGGGCCCAGCTAGCCGAGCAGGCCCGGTGGTAAGTCGCCGGCGGGGCGTCGCCCGGGGTGGTCAGAGATCTCGGAGTGGAGCCTGCGCGGTCAGTAGCTCAGCCGCGCCGATGGCGGTGATCCTCTTTGCGAGGGCGGCACGATGCTGACCGGCGTGAACCACCACGAGATGGTCGAGGTCCAGGTCGGCGATGGCGCTGCGCATCGATCTGGAAGTGGATGGCCGGTCGGTCCGCTTGACCTCGAACCCGAGCACCCGACCGCCGATGTCAAGGCGAAGGTCCAATTCGGCGCCTCCATGCGTCGCCCAGTGGCTCGGTGCTGCTCGGGGAAACCGCGCCAGGAGTTGCTCGATGACCATCCCCTCCCAGCTGGCGCCCAGCTTGGGATGGCGCTCGAGTTCGAGCATGCTGCCGATACCCAACAGGCGGTGCAGAAGGCCGGTATCTCGGATGTAGACCTTGGGCGCTTTGACCTGGCGCTTGCTCACGTTGGCGAACCACGGCGGTAGCTGCCGCACCACGAGAGCGTCGGCGAGAGCGTCGACGTACCGCCGCACCGTGGACTGCGACACGTCGATCGACTGTGCGATCTCGGCGCCGTTCCACCTCTGCCCGTGGTAGTGGGCCAGCATGGTCCAGAACCGCCGCATCGTGGTGGAGGGAAAACGGAACCCCAGACCCGCCAGGTCACGTTCCAGGAATGTGGTGATGTAGTCGTCCCGCCAGAGGTTCGAGACCGAATTCTCAGGTGCGAGAAACGACTCCGGTAGCCCGCCTCGTAGCCAGAGATCATCGAGGCTGTCGGCGCCGACATCGCTCAATCGGAAACCTGGCAGCGACACGAACGTGACCCGACCGGCCAGCGACTCCGACCCGAGACCCACGAGATCAGGAGAGGCGCTCCCGAGAATGACGAAGCGGCCGGGCCGCCGGTTCTCGTCAACCAGCACCCGCAGGGTCGGGAAGAGGCCCGGTGAGCGCTGGGCTTCGTCGATGACGATCGTCTCCCCGGCGTCGCGCAAGGCGAGCATGGGCTCGGCCAGGCGCGCCAAGTCCCGGTAGTCCTCGAGGTCGAAGAAGGCGGATGGCGAGGAAACGATGACCTGGCGGGCCAGCGTCGACTTCCCGACCTGGCGAGGGCCGGTCAGGAGGGTCACGGGGGAGCGCGCGACCGCGTCGAGCAGTGCCGTCCTATCGATAGGCCGGTCGATCAGACGCATACGGGTCAGTATATCCTTGAAAAGCCGTTATGTCGAGACGGATATGCCAGGAAAAACGTAATCCAATAGGCAGTCGGGCGGCCAACCTCGATCCGACGGCTCCTATTCAGGCAACCGCACCCCGGCGACCGGCCACCCGATGCCCACGGAAGGATTTCCGGCGCTCCGGGGCCGACTAGTAGAGTCCGACGGTCTGTGCCTGACGGAGCAGGGAGCCCCATCCAATGACTCATGTACCCGTAACTCACATCACCTCGGACGCCGAGCGCGCCCGCCGCTACACAGCCCTCCGGGAGGCTATGGCCGGCGCCGGAATGGATGCTTTCGTCATCTGTAGCAGGGGCGACGAGTTCGTGCGGGGACGGGTCCAGTACGTGAGCGATATCTTCCAGTGGGCCGGTCGCGGCTTCGTAGTCCTCCCGATGAAGGGCGAGGCCACCTTCGTGGCGGATCCGTTGTGGGGCACCGGCTACGCCATGCAGGGCATGTGGCTGAACGACTACCGCCAGCCCGACGACGCGGGCACCGAGATCGGGGCGATCCTCTCCGACCATGGACTAGCCAGCGGCACGATCGGGATCGTCGGACTGGCCGACATCACCTCGGTGGCTGATTACAACAGCATGAAGAACGCCCTCCCCAGCGCCAACTGGGTGGACGCCACCGACCTCTTCGATGACGTACGGGCCATCAAGAGCCAGGAGGAGATCGACTCCACCATCGAGACCGGCAACATCATGCGCCGGGTCTTCAACGCGCTCGAGGCGGAGATCCGTCCGGGCGTCCAGGAGGTGGACGTCCTCTCCGAGGCCCACCGGCTGTCCCGCCAGCTGGGCTGCATGGAGGGAATCGCGCTGATGGGCCGCGCTCCCTTCCGTTGCTTCGGTCCCGGCACCCGCGGCGTTATCGAGAAGGACGACGTGATGGTCATCGATCTGGAGTGGGGCGGCCCGCTCGGATACTGGGTGGAGGTCCGCCGGGTGTACAGCTTCAATCCCCCCAACGATGAGCAGAAGGCCTTCTGGGAGATGCGGGTCGAGAGCTTCGAGGCGTGCGTGCAGGCCATGAAGACCGGCGAGAACTCAGACACCGTCCTTGACGCCCGCGATCGGGTGTATGACAAGTACGGGTACGACGCCAGGGATGCCAACTCCTACACCGCCCACGGGATCGGCATCGACTCCCTGGAGCCCCCGTGGGTGCCCGGCAAGCCCCGCCTCATGGAAGAGAACATGATGATCAACCTCCACCCCGCCATCGGTGGCTTCTCGGACGCCGAGACGGGCGCCCGGTTGGGTGGCATCAGCATTGCCGACAACGTGCTGGTCGGTCCCGACGGCGGTACCCGAATGGTCGACCAGACCGATGAATGGATCGTCCTCGACGCCTAGACAGACCACTAGGTGCGAGTTGGATTAGATCGAGAGCCGGAACAGGTTGGGCGCATCGTCCGGCCTGCTTCCTGCCTGGTGGCCTACCAGGGACGCCGTCTCTCCGTTGCGTCGGATGCGCTGCGGCGTATCCCCGGATCGCCGGGAGAAGTCCAAGTAATATCGTGACGCCGACCCGAGTTCAGTGGCACTACACCCGAGCCTGGGGGCAGACCGACAGCAACTGGATGAGCCTGCGCGCGGGCGCGGGAGAAGGGAACAGCAAGTCGAGATGAGAGTATTGATCACCGGCGCGGCCGGGTTCTTCGGACGGGCACTGGTCAGGGCGTTTGCCCTGGGTGGCGAGCATGTGGTGGCAGCGGACATTCTCCCTCCCGGTGACTTCGCTCCCCGGTCGGACACCCCGAGCGACCGGCTCGAGTACGTGGTGCTGGACGTAGCCGATCCCGACGCCTGGTCCACAGATGTCACCGGGGAAGTCGACGCCATCGTTCACGCCGCCGCCCTCACCCCGAGCATCCAGGAGACCAAGGAGGATCCCTCCAAGCTGGTAAGCGTCAACCTCACCGGCACCCTCAACGCCATGGAGTTCGCCCGTAGCCAGAACATGGGCAAGTTCCTCTTCATTTCCTCCGCCGGCGTCTACAACCAGTTCGACGAGGTCACGCTCACCGAGGCGGACGCTGACGGCGGCTTCTCGCTCTACGGTTCGGCCAAGCTGGCCGCCGAGATCATGCTGTTCAGGTATGCCGACATGTTCGGCTTCGATGCCGGTGCGATCCGTCCCACCTCGATGTACGGCCCTGCGGAGGAGTTCCGCAACACCCGTCCGTTCGTCACCCAGGCCAAGCAACTGGCCGACGCCGCCCTGGACGGGGTGCCGGTGCGGGTCATCGGGGTCGACGACCGCTGCGACTGGGTCTTCGTGGACGACGTCGCCGAGGGCGCCCATCGCTTCTTCTCCGGTGACATGGACAGCCGCGCCTTCGCCTTCTCCTCGGGCGACCCGATCCCGTTCCAAGACGTGCTGGATGCGGCGGTGGCCGCGTTCGGTGTGGTGGTGGACGCCGACGCCGAGATGCTGGTCGACGCCACTCCCGACCGGGCCACCACCATCTCGTGCGACAAGGCCCGCTCCGAGTTGGGTTGGAACCCGATGGGGATCGAGGAGGGCATGCGCCGCTACGCCGAGTTGGGCGGCTGAGGACCGCGCGCCGATGTCCCGAACGAACCGATAGCCTCAGATATGGAGTCCATATGAGCCAGAGCACACTCAGACAAAGGCTCGCGGAACGCACCCTGCGGATCCGGGGTGGCCACGAGTCGCCCTACTTCCAGATCATGCGGAGGGTCGAAGGCCGCGATGACATCATCCGCCTGGTGCGGGGGGAGCCGGACATTCCCACCCCCCGGCACATAATCGAGGCCGCCAAGCGATGTTTGGACACCGGACACGTCGGCTACACGCCTCCGGGCGGGATGATCGAGCTCCGGGAGGCCATCGCCCGCAAGTTCAAGGAGGACAACAACCTCGAGTACGACGCCGCATCCGAGGTCCTGGTCACCGCAGGGGCGCAGGAGTCGATGGCGGTCAGCCTCCAGACGCTCCTGGATCCCGGCGACGAGGTGCTCCTCGCCACCCCCCACTACATGGCCTATCCGGCCAACATCATCATGGCGGGCGGACACATCGTCTACGTCGATACGGTCGAGGAGGAGGACTTCGAGCTCAAGCCCGGGGCCATCGAGGCGGCCATCACCGACCGCACCAAGCTGCTGGTGCTGGTTACCCCCAACAATCCCACCGCCGGGGTGATCACCGCCGAGACGCTGTCGGCGATCGCCGATGTGGTGCGGGCCCATCCCGACATTGTGGTGATCTCCGACGAGCTCTACGAGAAGGTGGTGTACGACGGCTTCGAGCACATCTCCTTCGCCACCCTGCCCGACATGTGGGACCGGACCATCACCATCAACGGCTTCTCCAAGGCCTACAGCATGACCGGCTTCCGGGTGGGTTACATGGCGGGTCCGGCCGACTACATCCTGGCCGCCACGGAGCCGCGCC
This sequence comes from Acidimicrobiia bacterium, assembly GCA_021296345.1. Classification (GTDB taxonomy): domain Bacteria; phylum Actinomycetota; class Acidimicrobiia; order Spongiisociales; family Spongiisociaceae; genus Spongiisocius. The sequence continues at coordinate 5,563 of JAGWAN010000022.1, forward strand.
ACTCCCTCAGCATCTCCACCTCTTTGCCTTCCCAGCACGGCGCCCTCGCCGCGCTGGAAGGCCCGCAGGATTTCATGGCCGAGATGATGGAGGAGTACCACGTGCGCCGAGCGATGATGCGGGCCACTTTCGACGAGCTGGGCGTTACCTACGGCGAGCCTAAGGGTGGTTTCTACTTCTTCGCCAACATCTCCGGCTCGGGGATGGACGCGGTCGACTTCGCCGACAAGGCGGTGGATTACGGGATCCTGTTCTCGCCGGGCAACGTCTTCGCCGAGGGAGCGCGCCACTACATCCGGATCTCCTACCTGGCGCCGAGGGATCAGCTGGCCGAGGCGCTCGAGCGCTTCGGGCGGCTCTGGAACGACTGCCGGAGCGGCCGATGAGCGGACCGAAGGTAGCCCTCGTAGAGGAGTTCACGCCTGCCCAGGTTGAAGCTCTCCAGAGGGCTCTTCCCGGCGGCGCCACTGTCCTGACCGACGCCATCGGCGCCGGGACCATCGGACAGGCGGACTACCTGGTAATCCGGGAGGCGAGTCTTGAGGACGGCGCTCTGGCCGGCCTTTCTTCGCTCCGCGGGGTAGTGACCATCGACTCCGGGGGCGGCGCCGTTTCCGGCGAGACTTGCGATTCCATGGGTGTATGGACCGAAGCCGTCCTCTCGCCCGGCCCCATCAGCGTGGCGGAACACACGGTGATGCTCATCCTGGCGCTCTTCAAGCGGTTACCGACCGCGCACCGGCGTCTGATGGACGGGGTGATCGTGGACGGAATGGAACCGTTCGTCACCGACCAGATCAACTACTCGTACAACTGGGTGGGCCTGGATCTATTCGAGGCCGTGCTGGGCAAGACGGTGGGCCTGGTCGGAGTCGGCCAGATCGGCAGCGCCACCGCCAGGATGCTGGTGGCGTTCGGGGTGGATGTCGTCTACTACAAGCGCAACCGGTTCTCCCCCGAGGAGGAACAGGAGATGGGCATCCGCTACCTCCCCTTCGATGAGCTGCTGGCGGAGTCGCACTGCGTCTCGCTCCATAACAAGTTCACGGCCGAGACCGAGAAGATGATGGGTGCCCGCGAGTTCGCCCTAATGCCCGAGGGGTCGTTCTTCGTGAACACCGCCCGGGGCCGGCTGGTCGATGAGGACGCCTTGATGGATGCCCTCCACAGCGGTCACCTGGCCGGCGCAGCCCTGGATGTCTTCTGGTGGGAGCCCATCCTGCCAGACAGTCCTCTCCGGAACACCCCCAACCTGCTGATGACCCCCCACACCGCCGGAACCCCCGCCGGTGACACGGTGGCCCTGGAGTTGGGCTCGGCCGGAAGGATTATCCGCCGACGGAATGGAGCAACGCCATGAGCGACCGAACCTTTGTCGGCATGCAGGTCGGTGGGATCAGCTTCATCGACGAGGGCATCGAGGAGACGCTCGATGTGTTCGTGGAGAAAGCCGGGGTGAACGCCATCTTCATTTCTGCCCTGTCCTGGGCCCGCGGAAACGCAGGGCGTTCCGGAAGCAACGACTTCCCCGATCATGGCGGCCAGGAGCCCGACCACCTGCAGGGCGGGGCCTTCTTCCCGCCCGATCCCAGGTACTACCACGGCACCTCAATCAAGGACTTCACCGCCCCGGACCCTCTCTATGAGGGGTTCGACATCCTGGGCGACGTCATCCCCGCCGCTCGAGAGCGGGGTATCGATGTATTCCCCTACTACTGCGAGACCGCCCACGTCAATCCCAAGCCCCTCTGGCAGCCGGGTTTCGCCCAGGTACTGGAAGTAGACCCCTGGGGTCGCAAGGCCAGCCGACCCTGCCTGTACAACCCCGACTACCGGAATTGGTGGTTCGGCGTGATCGACAACTGGCTGAACGAGTATGACCTGGCAGGGATGCTGTGGGGAATAGAACGTGAGGACCCGCTGTCATCGATGATCGTCAGCGACGAGGTCCCCACCTGCTTCTGCGTGCATTGCCGGTCGGAGGCTCATCGCCGCGGCATCGACGCCGGGCGGGCCGCCGAGGGATATCGCAAGATCAGCGATTACCTGAGCTCGGTGCGGGCAGGCCACCAGCCCCGCGACGGGAAGCTGATCACCTTCCTCCGGCACCTGTTCGAATACCCCGAAGTCTCGCAATGGCAGAAGCTATGGTGGGACGGACACAAGGATCTCTACCGGGAGATCTCGGGGCTGGTCCGGTTCTTCGGGGACGATTACCAGGTGGGATTCGGGATCTGGCAGATGATCAACACCTTCAACCCGCTGTTGCGGGCGGCTCACGATCCCGCCGAATACAAGCTCTACGCAGACTGGCTGAAGCCCGTGTTCTACAACGCTCCGGGCGGGGCGCGGTTCGCCAAGTTCGTGACGAACCTGTGCCAGACCATCCTCGGCGACGCATCGCCGTCGGAATGGACCCCCATCCTCTACAAGATTCTCGGCTTGGACGAGGCGCCCTTCGAGGAATTGCCCCCCACAGGATTCAGCCCGCAGTATGTCGCCGACTTCACCCGCCGTTATGTCGATGCGGTCGGTCCCGAAGTCGCCGTCTATCCAGGCATCGGCCTCGGTGTGGAGACGGTGGCCCGGGACATTTCCGCCGCTGACTGCGAAGCGATGGTGGAGGCCTCCTTCGATGGGGGAGCGGAAGGTGTGATGATCTCCCGCAACTACTCGGAATTGACCCTGACCAACCTGGCCGCGGTGGGCAACGCCCTGCGCCGGCTCGGAAAGATCTGATCGGACCCCCAGGAAAGGAAACCCAACCGTGCGCACAATTCTCAAAGGCGGAGTGGTCGTCAACCTAGACGGTGGCCCCTCCACGCAACAGGACCTGGTCATCGAAGGCGAGCAGATCGCCTCTGTGGGCGCCGCCGAGGCCGGGAACGGCGACAACGTAGTGGATGTCTCCGGCATGCACCTGCTGCCCGGCCTGGTGAACTGTCACGTTCACCTGGGATGGGACGGCACCCATGACCTGGAGATGCAGGCTTACGAGTCGCCGGCCATCAACGCCATGAAGGCGGTGATGAACATCCATCGCACCCTCTCGGCCGGGGTGACCACCATCCGTGACCTGGGCATGAACAATGCCAACATCGACGCCAAGACGGCCATCGACAACGGATGGGCCCCCTATATCCGGTTGTTCCCCAACGGCCGGGCGATCTGCACCACCGGCGGCCACACCTGGTGGTGCTGCCGGGAGGCCGACGGCATCTACGGGGTGCGCAAGGCCATCCGCGAGCAGTTCAAGGCCGGAGCGCAGTGGATCAAGATCATGGGTTCGCACGAAGAGGTGCAGTTCACCATGGACGAGCTCCGGGCCATGGTGGAGGAGGCTCACCAGAACGGCATGAAGGTGACCGCCCACGCCACCTTCGACGAGGCTATCTCGCGAGTGGTTGACGCCGGGGTGGACTGTGTGGAGCACGGTGGGTCGATGACCCCGGAGACCATCCAGAAGCTGGTGGACAAGGGCACCCCGATCGTCACCACGTTCTCTCCTCTGGTCCAGCAGGTCAAGTTCGGTCGGGACTTCGGGATGACCGAGTCCGACGTGGAGCGCCGCAAGGACCAGATGAACGAACCGGACCGTTTCGCCGGCAACGCCGCGGCCGCCGCCGCGGGTATCCCAATCGTGTTCGGCACCGACGCCGGAAGCCCGGTGGTGCCTCACTACGCCATCGCCGAGGAGCTCAAGTTCATGGTCGAGGTCGGGGTCTGCCCGGACAATCTCGACGCGCTGAACTCGATCACCCGCCGGGGCATCAAGCTACTGGGACTCGAGGACCAACTCGGATCGCTCGAAGCAGGCAAGACAGCTGATGTCCTAGCCGTTGGAGGCGATCCGCTGGCCTCGCTTGACCACATGAAGGACGTCAAGCGGGTCTTCGTGAGAGGCCAGATGGCCTTCTCCTCCGAAGGCGGTTACACACAGGTCGGAAGGGACGTCGAGGGCATGGGCACGCGCTGGGGTCCCGGACCTGAGATCGGATACCGGAGGGCCTAGGACGGATACCGGAGACGGCTGGAGCGACCGATGCTCGATCTGAGGATCGTGGGGGGTGTCGTGGTGAGCGATGGCCATTCCCGTCCGGCCGATGTCGGCCTGGAGGGGGATCGCATCGTCGAGGTCGCCCCTCAGGGTGGCCTCGGCCCGGCACGTGGCGAGATGGACGCCTCGGGGTTGCTGGTCATTCCCGGCGCGGTGGACGCCCACTTCCACTGCCGGGCGCCCAGCCATCCCGAGCGGGCCACTTTCGACTCCGAATCGCGGGCGGCGGCATCGTCCGGGGTGACCACCCTCTTCGAGATGCCGATTTCCAACCCGCCATGCAGCACCCCGGAGGCCTTCGAGGCACGTCGTGAGTTGGGGGAGGCTGAGAGCCTGGTTGACTTCGCCCTCTACTCGGGCGCCGGATTCAGCGATTCGGCCCGGGCGGAGGCGATGGCCGGATGCGGGGCGATCGGGTTCAAACTGTTCACCCACCAGCCGCCGCCGGAGCGAATCGATGAATTCGAGGGCCTCTGGGCGGGAGCGCCCGATGAGATCTTCGATTGCCTCCGTACGGTGGCCGCGACCGGCCTGAGATGCGCCGTTCATGCGGAGAGCCAGCAGTTCGTAGAGCGGTTCCGCCAGGACGACGACCGGTTCGGACACGCGGCCCGCCCGCCACTGGTCGAGGCGGCGGCGGTGGGCCTGGTGTCAACCATCGCCCGGGAGTTGGGGTCACCGACCCATATCGTCCATATCACCTCCCGCCTCGCGATGGAGGAGGTTCAGGCGGCCCAGGCGCTGGGTGCCGACCTCTCCGCCGAGTCGTGCCCCCACTACCTGCTCCTCGACGAGTCGGCGATTCCCGAGTTCGGCAACTTCGTCAAGGTGGCGCCTCCCCTCCGCCCGGCGGAGGACCCGGCCTATCTGTGGGAGGCGCTGGCGGACGGCTCCCTTGCGGTGGTGGCGTCCGACCATGCTCCGTTCACACCTGAGGAGAAGGCGGCCGCCGGCTATGCCGAATCCGGGCAGGGGATTCCCTCCTTGGAGATGCTGGTTCCGGCGATGCTGGATGCCGGCCTGACCGGACGCCTCCCGCTCGCCCGAGCCGTGGAGGTGATGACTGCCAATCCGGCCAAGCTGTACGGTATCTACCCCCGCAAGGGCACCATATCGGCGGGATCGGAGGCCGACCTGGTGCTCGTGGATCCCGAGGCCACCCGCACGGTCCGTTCAGCCGAGTTCCTCGCCCGCTCGGGCGGGAGCGGTCGGGCCTACGACGGGATGGATCTCAAGGGCCAGGTGCTCACCACGCTCTCGCGGGGACGCATCGTGTTTGATGACGGCAAGGTGATAGGAGAATCCGGCGGCCGGTTCGTGCGACCGGATAGTCCTCCCGCCCCGGCCGGAGCGACACTCACCTGAAACGTAACCATCGGGAACTGGGTACCTCAGGATCGTGCCATCGCGCCTTTCCTGGTGTCTCGATCGGGTAGGGCGTTACTCCGTACCCAGAGCATCGAGAACGCGAAAATCGCAGCGACACACCCCACCCGGCGGGCCCAGCCCCCAGCCACCACCTCCTTCGGTCCGGGCGCGCTCCGCCATCCCCGCACGGGTCCGCTCCCGGATTGATCCCTGTCCGGTCCCATCGACGTCGATAAGCAAGGAACCGGTGGTGCTTGTGACCGCCGACCAGTATGCGACGGGACAGTGACGCGTTCAACCCCCTTGTTGAGAGCGGACCCATTGCGCTCCGGTCTCCGGACGCGAGGGGGGTGGTGGGGTATTCTCGGCGGATGGTGCTAGAGCATCCGGCTTCAACCGCTCGACCTGTGTTGGAGGGGCTGCGGCAGGCGCCGAAGGTAGTGCTGCACGATCACCTGGACGGCGGTCTACGTCCCGCCACTATCGTCGAGCTCGCCAGGGAAACCGGCTACCCGGGCCTCCCTAGCTACGACCCGGGGGAGTTGGCGGTCCGGATCCAGGAAGGCGCTCGCCGCCGCAGCCTGGATCTCTACCTGGAGATGTTCCACCACACCCTCGGCGTCATGCAGACGGAACGGTCCGTGTACCGGGTGGCAGCCGAATGCGCCCAGGACCTGGCGGACGACGGTGTGGTGTACGCCGAGGTCAGGTTCGCTCCCGAGCTGAATGTGGAGGGCGGCTTGTCGCTCGACGAGGTTGTCGAGGCCGCGGTGGCCGGGTTCCGGGACGGGAGCGAGGGTCGCAGAATCCGGATCGGCCTGCTTCTCTGCGCCATGAGGAGCGCCTCCCTCAGTCTCGAGGTGGCCGAGCTGGCACTCCGGCATCGGGACCGGGGGGTGGTGGGATTCGACATCGCCGGCGCCGAGGCCGGTCATCCGCCTTCCCATCACCTGCCGGCGTTCGATCTGCTGCGCCGGGCGGGTATGCCCTACACGATCCACGCCGGCGAGGCGGACGGTCTCAACTCGATACGGGAGGCCGTACGCATCTGTGGAGCCAAGCGGATCGGCCACGGGATCAGGATCGTGGACGACATCGGAGATGACGGGGTGCTGGGCCCGCTCGCCACCGAACTCCTCGAAAGGCAGGTCCCACTCGAGCAATGCCCCACCTCCAACGTCCACATCGGCGCGGCGGGATCGATCACTGACCATCCGATCAGCCGGCTCTTCGACCTGGGTTTCCGCGTCACTGTGAACACGGACAACCGCCTCATGAGCGGCATCTCCCTGACGGCCGAGTTCGACCGGACCTGCCAAGCCTTCGGCTGGTCCTGGCCCGACGTCCGCCGCCTGACCACCAACGCCATCGAAAGCGCCTTCCTCCCAGCCGACCAGCGCCAGGAGATCATCGATCACGCAATCGACCCCTGGTACGCCGGCAATCCTGGCTGACCGGCACCGCCCCAACCCAAGACAGCCACCAAGCAGACAGGGATGCTGCATCCCCGATCACCCGCCCGTGGGCATGGCTGACGTAGCCGAAGGTCGGACCCGCGGCCGGATGCTGGTCAAGTACTCGAGATCAGCACCGAACGGCAGCCAGACCGAATCGCCCCCCGCCTTGTCGAAGGTAGCTCATCGGATCTGCCCTGCGCTCCTAAGCAACGATCGTCGAGACCGGGTAGGCGAGAACCTTCCGGTCGCCAGTTACCAGCGTGAGGTCCTCGGCGAGGGCTTGGGCTATCAGAAGCCGGTCGAACGGATCGGCATGTAAGCGCGGGAGAGCCCGTAGGCCCATCGCATGGCCGGCGGTGAGGTCGAGCCACTGCGCGCCAAGTCGTACCGTGAGTGTGTGGCAACTGTGGCTCAACCTCAGTTTCCCGAGTTTCCGCTTTATCTCGATCTCCGCCACCGAGATGGACGACACATAGAGGTCATTGTACGGGTCCTCTATGGCGTCAGTCGCCTCGGCCGATAATCGTTCGGGCGCAGCGTGGGCCCAGAGAAGCACATGGGTGTCAAGAAGCAGTTTCACCGTCAGAGAGGCTCGTCAACAGCCGTCAGAACCTCCGCGGGGGTTTCGTTGAAGTCATCCGGGATCGTGATACTGCCGCGGAATTGCCCGAGACGCCGTGGAGTCGGAGCGCGGGTTGTCCGCTTGAGGCCCTCGGCTAGCAGTTCGTTGACGACCTCGCTTAGCGTTCTCCTCGATTCGAAGGCCAGCCGGCGAGCCTCCTCGTGGATCTGGTCATCGATCACAATCGTGGTGCGCATACACGCACCATAGCATACATCACGACATACATCGCGACATACATCGCAGATTCACGTACAGAGCAACGACAGGGCGATGTAGTCCCACACACCGGGAGCGGCACACGTGGACGTACCACGGGTCTTGGGGGTGGGAGGTGTGAGATGGTGGAGGTCGTGTTGGACCCCGCCTGGTCGCGTTACCGCCCCACGGGATGGGAACCGACTGAGTTAGTCGCTGACTGACAGGGTGGTTGGGTGCTGGTTGAGCTTGACTCCGCCTTGCTCGGTGCAGAGGATGATGTCCTCGACGCGGACTCCCACCCGGCCCGGCCAGAAGACCGAGGGTTCGATGGTGAAGGTCATGCCGGCTTCGAGGTGGGTGTCGTCCTCCGGTGAGATGAAGGGCTCCTCGTGGACGTCGAGGCCGATGCAGTGGCCGGTCCTGTGGCGGAACCAGTCCCCGTATCCCGCGTCCACGATCACCTGCCTGGTGGCTCGGTGCACCTCGGAGGCTCTGACACCCGGGCGGGCTGCCTCCATCCCTGCCCGCTGGGCGGCCATGACCACCTCGTACACGTGGCGGTACTCGTCGTCCGGCTCGCCGATCCGGATGGTGCGGCCGAAGTCCGAGCAGTAACCCTGGACCACAGCGCCGAAATCGAAGGACAAACCCACGCCTTGGCGTACTTCCTGCTGGGAGAGCCGGACGTTGGCGTCCCGGTCGTCGCCCGGACCCATTCCCCACACCGCTGTGTCGAACGACCAGGTACGGGAGCCGAGGCGGAGCAGGTGGTAGTTCACCTCCTCGGCCAGTTCCAGTTCGGTGACTCCGCTCGAGATACGGGCCTTGGTCTCCTCCATCGCTCCGTCCGCAACGTGGCAGGCCCGGCGCAATAACTCCAGTTCCTCCGGGCTCTTGATCCGCCTCAGACGGTTGACCAGGCGGCTGGCGTTGACCAACTCAGGGCTGCGCAACTGTTCCAGGAGATTCATCGTGGCCGACGCCCAGGTGCGGGCTCCGACAGCCAGCGTTCGCGGTGACGGGAAGGATCGGGCTACCCGCGAGAACAAGGCATGCCCATCGTCCATCTCGCTCACGCTCACCACCTCACCCGGAACCCCTTCGGGTAGGTCGAACTCGACGTAGTTGCGAGGGAGGATGAAGGCGGGATCCCGACCGGGCGCCAGGAAGGCCCCGGCCACCCACCCGTGCGCGTAGTTGACGTCACCGAAGGTGGGCACCCGCCGCTGGATGCCGGTCAGGTACTCGAGATCGGCGCCGATCGGGAGCCATACCAGATCGACTCCCACCTCGTCGAGCACGGCGTCGAGGGCGAGACGTCGGGCGCGGTGGTCGAATGCGATGGTGCTCATGCCGAGCACAAGTCTAGGAAGCCCGAACTCCCCACCAAAGTACGATGTGGCGAGGTCGTCACGCCAACGACACCTTGGTCACCCGTCGGGGCGGTCGCTGCCGAGAGGCACTGTCTTTGGTGTGGAGGCTCTAGAGTTGGGCGGCCTCTGCACGGCCAGGCCAGCGAAAGGGCCGTCGTGAGGCCTGAGATGTGTCGGGCTACAGGCGGGTACATGAGGCTTAGTTGTCGCCGAATCGGACGCGCCAGCGTCGTTTCCTGAGGTCTTGATGTCAACGCGTCATCGCTCCGTGGGCTTCCTGGGACCGGCCGTTACCTTCACGGAGGAGGCGCTGGTATCCCAGCAGGACCTTGCCAGCATGCGCCATCAACCCTTCAACTCGATGTTCGAAGTCCTGGACTCCGTGCAAACAGGTGGCGTGGACCTCGCGCTGGTCCCGATCGAGAACATGATCGAGGGGGTCGTCACCTCCAGCATCGACGCCCTTGCCTTCGGCACCGGCCTGTTGATCCAGCGTGAGGTGACGATGGACGTCCGCCTGATGCTGATGGCGCTTCCGGGCGCGAAACTCGATGAAGTGAAGTATGTCCGCTCTTACCCCGTCGCATCTGCCCAGTGCGGCAAGTTTCTTATCCGGCACCTGCCCGGCGTGGTGATCGTGGCGGCCAACTCGACCGCCGAGGCGGCGCGTGATCTGGTCGAATCGGGAAGCCTGGACACGGCGGTGATCTCTCCGCCGCGGGCCGCCCGTGTCTACGGCCTGGAAGTGCTGGCGGCGGATATCGCCGACAGGCGCGGCAACAAGACACGGTTCGCGCTGGTGGGCCGCGATTCCGTTCCGCCACCGACCGGGCGGGACAAGACCAGCCTGGTCGTGTACCAGCGCGCTGACGCGCCTGGGTCGTTGGTGGGCATCCTCGGCGAATTCGTCGCCCGGTCCATCAACATCACCAGTCTGCAGTGTCGCCCGACCAAGGCGAGTCTCGGAAACTACTGTTTCCTTATCGATTGTGAGGGGCATGTGATGGACCAAGCGTTGGGAGATGCCCTCCGCAATCTGCAGATGAGAGCGGCCAGCGTCAAGTTCCTCGGTTCCTACCCGGCGGACTCGGTCGGCCAGGTAGACGATCCGGCGGGCCGGGCCTTACGTGAGGATGTCGACGCTTCGTATGTTGACGAGGACGGGTACCTGTTGCTAGCCGGCGTGCCGGACCAGACGACCCGTAACCAGGCCGACTCCTGGTTGGCCGACGTGCGCTCAAGAGTTGCCTAAGGGTCGATCAGTCCTTCCTGCGGCATTGTCCAGGGCAGGTTGTAGAAGGGCGCGAACTGTGGTGCGCGCGGTATCGGCATGTCCCCGAAAGGCACATCGATGACCACCGGCGCATCGTGCTCGAGTGCGAGCGGGATCAGCCGCTCGAGATCGAGAGGGTCCTCCGCGCTCATGCCTTCCGCACCGAACGACTCGGCGAACATGACGAAGTCCGGGTTGTGCAGGTCGGTCCCGTAGGCGCCGCCGAACGCCTCGTCGAGGTCGCGGGCAACGTTGCCGTAGGAGTCGTTTCTGAAGACGACCGTGACCACATTGATGCCGTATTTGACGGCCGTGCTCAGTTCGGATGAGTTGAACATGAAACCGCCGTCACCGGTCACGCAGACCACGGGGCGGTCGGGCTGTGCGACCTTCACCCCCAGAGCCGTCGGGAAGGCGTAGCCGAGGTTGAACGAGTAGCCGGAGTCTATGTACGTCTTCGGATGATTCACCTTGTAGTGGGTACGGGCGTAGTAGCCGAACTGCGTGACATCCCACACCATGAACGCGTTTTCGGGGATGCCGGTCTGCATCGCTTCGAGGACGGCGAACTGAGGCTCCTTGAGCCGGATGTCGTAGTAGGCGATGAGGCTACGGGCCGCGGCGACCGCCTCTGCGGGTGACGGACGGTCTCCTGCGCCGGCCTCGATAAGGAGCGGGAGCAGGGCTTCGATAGTCGCTCTGGCGTCACCGTGCAGAAGGATGGCGCTGGCCTGGACCCTGGTTAGTTCGCTGTTGTCTATGTTGATGTTCACCAGGACTGATGACTCACCGGCCGGATTACCCAACGAGAATCGTGTGCCGATTCCTATCACGACGTCGGCGGACTGCATCACTTCGTAGAGTTGGTTCATCTCCTGCCGCTCGCCCCGGGGACTGAAGCACGAGCCATACGAGAGCGGATGGCGGTCGGGAATGGTTCCCTTGCCGCCGCTGGACGTCACCACAGGGATGTTTGTCGCCTCCGCGAGCCTGACCAGGGCTCCCTCCGCGTCCGAGCGCGCCACGCCCCCACCTGCGAATATCAGCGGTGTCCGTGACGCGCCGATGACTCTGGCGGCCTCCTCGAGGTCTTTCCGACTCGGCACGATGCGCGAGACAAGGGCGGGGTTCCGCAGTTGGACTTCTTCTCGCTCCACCCCGGCCTCGGGCGGAATCTCGATCAGGATGGGACGCGGGCGGCCCGCGCGCAGCTGCCTGAACGCTTCGAACACCGCATCAGGTATGTCCCGAGGCCTGGATGCCTGTCGTTGCCACTTGGTTACCGACCGTACGGTTCCGGGTTGGTCCATGACCTCATGGACGGCTCCGAGATTCTTGCCGACCGCGCCGCGCGGGATCTGTCCTGCGATGAGCAGCACCGGCGAAGAACGCGCGAACGCATTGGTCAAGCCGGAAGCCGCGTTGTAAAGGCCCGCCCCCGGCACGACGAGGGCTACCCCCGGCCTTCCGGAAGAACGTGCGTATCCGTCCGCCATGAACGTCGTAGCCTGCTCGTGCCGGGTCGTGATCATGCGGATGCCCGGCTCGTCCCGCAGCGCGGCGATGATCCCGTAGACCTGTATCCCCGGTATCCCGAACACGACCTCGACGCCCTCGTTCACGAGCGACCTCACAAGGGCTTCGCCACCGGTCATTGTCGCCACAGGACGCGACCCGCCTTTCGCCTAGAAGGGGGTTTGGAAATCTACCATGCACCGGGTCTGGGTATGTACGCGTGATAGCGGTCCATCCTCATGGATTACCGTTCGATATCCTCGCCGCACGTAAGCCGAGAGAACAGACCCGCCTCCATGAACAGTGACCCATCCTTTCACGACTACGTGACCCGGCGCCAGATCACCGATCTGGTCATGCGAAGGGTGGCGGAACACGTCTATGAGCGGCCGCTGATAAACCTGATAGACAATGTGGAACGGGCCGACTACGTGGAATGCCTGGTGGAACTGATCCTGCAGAGCGCCGACCCGCGATGGCGCCTACGGAAACGTGGGACGCATGGGACGTGGAGCACACCGGGACCGGCGTTCGAATCGAAGTCAAGCAATCGAGCGCTCTGCAGACTTGGTCCGGACAATCACCTGCGAAGACGAACCCCCGGTTCGACATCTCCATCCGCGAGTGGGACCGGCTGAGGTGCACCCATGGCGAGTACCACAGTTTCCGCTCCAAGGGCACACGCTTTGCCGATGTGTACGTGTTCGCCTGGCACGGGAAGTCAGACCGAGAGTTCGCGGATCATCGCAAGGCCTCCCATTGGGAGTTCTTCGTGGTGCCGGAGACCGAACTCCCGGCCGATCAGCGGTCGATCGGACTCAACCCGTTGCGCGGTCTTGTCCAGCCGTGTACGTACCGTTCCCTGGCGGACCGGGTTACGGAAGCGATTCCGGATGGCTCATCCCGACTGAAGGCGAGCACCATCCGCGCCCCTGAACCATGTGGGGTTTGCCGACCGGCCAAGTCCGGGGACGGCCACCGAGCTACTAAACCGGCGATCAGCTTCCCTCCTTCGACCCCGGCCCGTACCTGTCGAACGGCTCAGGCCCAGGCGACCCGGCGGCGGCGGCCTCGCTGGGCCGTGGCGGGACGGGATGGGCGCGGTGCATGCGGTAGGCGGCGAGCGATCTCCTCGCGGGTGACCCTTTCGGAGGAACGTCGGCAATCGACCGCCTCCCTGATGGCGGCTATGTGTCGGGGTCCGCTCCCGCAGCAGGCGCCGATCAACCGCGCCCCTGCCCTGATCGCCAGATCGACGTAAACGGGCATGGTCTCCGGACCATGGGGATACGCCAGGTGTCCCTCGGTATAGGCGGGCAGGCCGCAGTTCGCCTTGGCCACGATGGCCGTTCCCGGGCCCGCCTCGGCTAGCTCGCTCACGGCCAGCACCACGTCGCCGGCACCTACGCCGCAGTTGGCCCCGACCGCCGCCGGAACGAAGGCCTGGTCGCGGCTCCAGGCGGCCAACTGCTCGGGACGGAAACCCATCATGGTCCGGCCGTGGGTATCGAAGCTCATCGTGGCCACGACGGGTGTCCTGAAACATCGGGCCGCTTCGTACGCAGCTTCCAACTCCTCCCGGCTAGACATGGTCTCGATCCAGACCACGTCGACGCCACCCCGCACGAGGGCGCCGATCTGCTCTCGGAACACCTCGACAGCGGCGTCATGCTCCAGCGGGCCCAGGGGCGCCAGCAGGTCGCCTGTGGGTCCGACGCTCCCTGCTACCGCCATGGGTCGTTCGAGCCGGTCGGTTAGCTGCCGGAGCAGCGTAACGGCCGCTAGGTTCAGTTCAGCGACCCGGTCCTGAAGTCCGTGAAGGACGAGCCGTCGCCGGTTGGCCCCGAACGTGTTGGTGAGAACGATGTCGCATCCCGCCTCCAAGAAGCCTGAGTGCGCCTCGACCACCATCTCCGGACGCTCCACGTTCAACAACTCGGGGCAGGCGCCCGGCGGCATTCCGAGCGCGAACAGGCTGGTTCCTAAGCCTCCATCGGCCACCAGGATGGCCGAATCCGAGAGCAATCGGCCAAACGAGGTGTTCATTGCCGGGCTCGATGAGGGCACGGCCTCCTCCGTTTCCGCCAGGATGCCGGTGCTCCGAAAGGCTCCTCCACGCGAAAAGGGCCGCCCAACTGCTGCGGCCCCATGTGGTGTTCCTGTAGAAACGCCCGGTCGCTTTAGCTGGTTTTCTAGAGCGCCCGCAAGCTGACTGGTCAAATCGGCGCTAACTTTCGATCGAGTGTATCACGCCCGGCGCATCGGTGCCGGGTAGTCGCCCGGTGTCACCAGGGCAATGTCACCATGCCAGGGTGTAGACATCGCTCATGCAAACGCGGCACCATGACCTACTTCAGCGGTTGGCAGTGGTCACTCGTCCGTGACCGGCGGAGCTGAGGAGAGACCACTACCCGGCCGTGGGTGATGACGAGGACGGGCTCCTTCAGGGTATGGAGTGCCTCAATCGGGTTCTCCTCTACCAGGATCAGGTCGGCCACCGCACCGGGATCGGGAGTCGAGCAGTCGCCGAAGCCGTTAAGTGACCGCCCGCCTACCGACGCGGCGTGCAGGACCGACCTTCGGTCCATGCCGGCCCGCTCCAGCATCTCGAGTTCCCGGTGGAAGCGGGGACCGATCGGGTTCAGGTCGGCGCCGACGGCGATCTGGACACCCGCCTCGATGCAGGCGCGGAGGGCGGCGGCGTGGACCGGCATCAGCTCCCGGGACCGGTTGGCGGCGTGCTCGGGCCAACCCTGACTTTGGATGTACTCCTGGTCGTGGGTCACGCCGACGGTGGCCACCAGCCAGGTACCGTTGCGGGCCATAACCTCGGCAGCCTGCTCGTCGAGCATGTAGCCATGCTCGATCGAGCGCCCGCCCAGTTCCGAGAAGGAGATGGCCGGTTCCGTGCCCCCACAGTGGGCCGCCACCGGTATGTGGCGCTGGTTGGCCACCTCCATCAGGGTCGACAGTTCCGCCTCCGTGAACTGGCCCTCGTCGGCGGCTTCGAACGGGCTGTAGAGGCCTCCGGTCAGCATGATCTTGATCCACTGCGCCCCTCGCTCGACCTGGCGGCGGACCGCCCGGGCCATCGCATCGGGCCCGTCGACGACCAGCTCGGCGCCCATCTGGGTGTAGACCCGGGGGAAGGCGGTGCCGTGGCCGCCCGTGGTGCGGACGCCTCTCCCCGCGCCGGTTACCCGGGGTCCGAGCGTGGTTCCGGCGGAGTAGGCCCGGCCCCAGGCCAGGTCCAGATCGTCGGCCTCGTCCACGCAGCGCACCCCGGTGACACCCATTTCCACCGCCTGGCGGAAGTTCTCCCCGGCCCGGATGGTGCGATCGGGGGCCGCCTCGAAGTAGCCGGTGGCGTCCGGGTCGTACATGAGCCCGCCGGCGTGGGCATGGCAATCCCACAGGCCGAACATGGCGTGCAAGCCAGAACCATCGACGGTATCCGCCCGGCGTCCATCATCGGCCTGGATGACTCCGTCCTGGATCAGCAGGTCACAAACCTGCGACTCACCGGTGGCCGTGTCCAGCCAGGACGCGCCCCGGATGCGGAGGGGTGAGGTCGGGGTGTGGGCGCCGGACATTATCCGGTCGCGTACCCGTCTATCAGGTCCTCGATGGCCAGCTCGGGGTCCCGCTCCTCCGGGACTCCGTAGCCCCCACCTCCGCCGGTGGCCACGTGAAGTCGCGATCCCTTCGGCGCCGGTATCTGGTTGGCCTTGAGTAGCGGGACCGTCTCCCCGTCCACGGTCAGCGTGACATCGGTGGCAGCGCCGTCCTCGCCGCCGAACAATCCCCAGGCGGGGGTTCTGGTACGTTCGAACCAGGTCGATACGGTGATGTCGTCGGCCAGCACTTCGTAATCGCGGAGGACTCCCAGGCCGCCCCGCCACCTGCCCCGGCCGCCCGAGTCGGGCCAGACCGAGTACTGGTGGACCCGGATGGGGTAGCGGGACTCCATCACCTCGACCGGGATGTTCTTGAGGTCGCCGCCGCCGTAGTTGATCAGCCCGTTGGTGCCGTCGCCGCCCTGGTATGCGCCCCAGCCGACGGCGGTGGCCTCGCCTACCACGAAGTCCTCGCCAGTCCGGGGGTTGGGGCCGCTGAAGAGGACGTTCATCGGGTCGGCGGCCTGGCCGGCCACCACCCGCTCGGGGACCGCCGGCGCCAGCGCCCGGATGAACAGGTCGATCATCATTCCGAGGTGGGGGTAGTAGTACTGGCAGGCCGCCGGCTCCCGGGCGTCGAAGACGGAAGCCTCCGGAGCGCTCAGCGTAAGGTTGCGGAAGGTGCCGGCGGTGACCGGAACGTCCGAGTTGATCAGCATCTTGAAGGCCAGGTTGGCCGCCGCCTCGGACTGGGCCAATCCGCAGTTCAGGCAGCCGGGAGTCATCGGCGCCGACCCGTCCAGGTCGACCCTGATCTCCTCGCCCTCCACCGTCACTACCACCTTGACATAGACCGGATCGCCGCCGGGTCCCCAACTGTCCATCTCGCCGTCGGTCTCGTACACGCCGTCGGGGATGGATGCCACCGCCTCGCGATCGAGGCGTTCGCACTGGTCGAAGATGACTTCGGCGGCAGCGGTCACCGTGTCCAGCCCGAAGCGATCGATCAGCTCGGAAAGCCCGCGCTCGCCGGTCCGGCAGGCGGCGATCTGGGCGTGCATGTCACCCCAGATCGAGCGGGGCAGGCGGCTGTTGCGGGTAAGGAAGTCCAGGATCCCCCGTTCGGGCTTGCCCTCCCGGTAGAGATGGACGGGAGCGATCCGGTAGCCCTCCTGGTAGATGGAGGTGGAGTCCATTGCTTGGCCGGGGTCCTTGGCGCCGATGTCCAGCCAGTGGGCCTTGGTAGCGCCGAACCCGACCAACTCGCCGCTGTGGAAGATGGGCGAGATCACGTTGACGTCGTTCAGGTGGCTACCGACCATGTAGCTGTCGTTGACCGCGTAGACATCGCCGGGCCGGCAGGCCTCCGCGCCGCCCAGATGCTCGAGCGTGACGTCGATAGCGGCTTCCAGGCTCCCGAGGAAGATGGGCAGCCCGGGCGCCTGCCCGAGCAGGTTCCCGCGGGCGTCGAAGAGGCCCACCGAGCAGTCCTTCATCTCGTAGATGATGGGGGTGTAGGCGGAGCGGGCCAGGTTGTTGTTCATCTGCGACGCTATCGAGATAAAGGCGTTGCGGATCACCTCGACGGTTACGGGGTCTACGTACATGTCCTAACTCCTATCGCCCGGGGAGGGCGGCTCGGGTAAACCAATGGAATTGGGCGCTTCGACCGCCTTCCAGCACCGGACCAGCTGGCCGGCTCGGGTCTCACGCAATGGCTGGGGCTCGGCACACTTCGACTCCGAGTATGGACATCTCGGCATCAGGCGGCATCCGGACGATCCGAGGTGGTCGGTGCTGATCTCCCCCGACAGGCGCACCGGCGCCCCCATGCGCTCGGGCTCTTCGAGTTGAGCAGCCTCCAGCAGACCGCGGGTGTAGGGGTGTGCGGCCTGCCCGTAGACCTGATCCCGGGTGCCGATCTCCACGAACTGGCCGAGGTACATCACCGCCACCCGGTGGGCCATGGCGTAAACCACCCGGAGGTCGTGGGCCACCAGCAGGTAGGCGAGGCTGTCTCTCTCCTGCAGGCTGGTCAGCAGGTTGACGATCTGTCCCCGGATGGACACGTCCAGCGACGAGGTGGGCTCGTCCAGGAAGAGCAGCCGGGGCTCGACCAGCAGGGAGCGGGCCACGCTCAGCCTCTGCAGCTGGCCCCCGCTGACCTCGGCCGGCCGCCGATCGGCGATCTCGGGAGGCAGCCCGACGTTGCGGATGGCTTCTGCGATGGCCTCGTTCTGCTGGGAGCGGGTGCGCTCCCCCCCGAACTCGGCGAACTCGCGGAGGCTGGACCGGATCGTCGCCCTCGGGTCGAAGGCCGCCAACGGATCCTGGAACACCATCTGCAGGTGTCGCCGCATGGGCCGGAACCGTTTCTCGTCGATTTCGAGGATGTCCTCGCCCAGGAGTGACACGTGACCATCGGTGGCGTCGGTCAGCTTGAGGATCACCCGTCCCACGGTGGACTTGCCGGAGCCGGACTCGCCGACGATGGCGAAGGTTTCGGCCGGCCAGACCTCGAAGCTGACGCCGTCTACCGCCCTGACCACCCGTTGCCGGAGCTTGGCGTCGCGGGACACGTAGTCCTTGACCAGGTCGCGAACCTCGAGGAGCGGGGAAGTCATGCCTTCACGCACGCCACCTCCCGATCCTCGATGTCACGGCACTCGTCGGCGACATCTGGACAGCGATTGGCGAAGGGGCATTCGCTCAGCGGACCCAGCAGGGTGGGAACGGTCCCCGGGATGGCGTACATACGGCCTTCGTCCACGGTGGCGAATGCGCGAAGCAGTGCCCCGGTGTATGGATTGGCGGGCCGCTCCGTAACCGAGGCGGTAGGCCCGCTCTCCATGACCCGCCCGGCATACATAACCGCCGTGCGCTCGCAGGTCTGGCGGGCGATGGCAATGTCGTGGGTGATGAGCAGCAACGAGGCGCCTCGGGTGGCAACCTGTTCCACCACCAGCTCGAGAACCTGCTGCTGGAGGGTGGCGTCAAGCCCGGTGGTGGGTTCGTCGGCGATCAGCAGATCAGGCCGGCACGACAGGGCCATGGCCAGCGCGGCCCGTTGTGCCATTCCTCCCGAGTACTGGTGCACGTAATCGCCGGCCCGCCGACGGGCGTCAGATACACCCATCTGGTCGAGCAGGTCGATCGCCTGCCGGCGGCTCTCGCGGCGTCCGGCATCGGAGTGGGTGCGGATGACCTCCGCGATCTGGCCTCCGACCGTCAAGACCGGGTTGAGGGACGCACGGGGGTTCTGGAACATGATGGCGATCTGCCGGCCGCGCAGATCGCGGATGCGCTGCTTCGAAGCGCCGAGCATCTCCTCCCCATCCAGCCGGATCGACCCTGCCAGGATCTCCGCCCCCTTCGGCAGCATGCCGATCACCGCGGCCGCGGTGAGGCTCTTGCCGGATCCGGACTCTCCCACCAGGGCCATGCGGGTGGCGCGTGGCACCCGCAGGTTCACGCCTTGGAGCGGTATGGACGCGGTCTCCCGGCCGGTACGGAACCCGACCGTCAGGTTCTCGATGTCCAGGAGGGGAGGGGACTCGGTCACCGGGGAGGCTGGTCTGCCGGTCATCGGTTCCCTATCGACCGTCGTTGCCCGTGCCTGATCTCGTCGGACAGGTAGTTGAGGGTCAGGACGGTGGCCAGGATCGCCAGTCCGGGGAAGACGGAAACCCACCACTGACCGTAGATGGTGTAGTCGGCGCCGTCTCGCACCATGGCGCCCCATTCGGGCGTGGGCTTCTGGACGCCGAGCCCGACGAAGCTCAGGGCGGCCAGGATCTGGATGGCCCAGGCCACGTTCACCGAGAACTGGGCGAAAATGATCTCCGACACGTTGGGGAGGACGTGGCGGCGCAGGATGGCGCCCTGGCTCTTACCGGCGCACCGCGCTGCGAGCACGAAGTCCGAGTCAACCAGGGGTTTCACCGCACTCCGGGTGAGGCGCAGGTATACGGGCACATTCACCAGGGCGATGATCACGACGAGGATGGGGATGCTGGGCCCCAGGGCTGCCACGATCCCGAGGGCTAGCAACAGGGTGGGGAAGGCCTGGAAGGACTCCGAGATGCGCAGGAGCAGCGTGTCGAAGAGGCCGCCCCGGTAGGCGCCAAGGGCCCCGAGGGGCATCCCTACCGTGACTGCCAGAGCAGCCGCGATCAGGCCCACCCAGAGGTCGAGCCGGGCGGCGTGAACCACCCGGGCGAAAATGTCCCTGCCGAACTGGTCGGTCCCGAACCAGAACTCGGCCGAAGGGCCCGCCAGTGTGTCACCAAGGAACTCCAGCGGATCCCTCACGAGAAGGGGTCCGATGAGCGCGACCAGCACGATGATCGCCATGGACAGATAGGCCGGCCTCCGGAGCGCCTCGCGAACCACCCTTCCCAAGCGGCTCCTATCGGTGGTGGCGTTCGTCGCCGCCCGGGACGTCATGTTCTGGTCCTCGGGTCGATCATGAAGTGCAGTATGTCCATCACCAGGTACACGACCAGGTAGGAGAGAGCGCTCAGCAGTACGGCGGCGAGCACCGGGGCGAAGTCGGAGGCGCTGATGGAGTCGATGGCGTATTTGCCGATGCCGGGCCACGCGAACACGAACTCCACGAGCACGGTACCGCCCAGCAGGTAGCCGTACATGATCGCCACCATGGTGGACACGGGGAGAAGGACATTGGGAAGAGCGTGACGGAGCACGATGGAGCGTTCCGGGACACCCAGGGCCCGGGCCGAGCGGATGTGATGTGACGACATCGTCTCCCGCATGAACCCTCGGGTGACGCGTAGCAGGGGCGCTCCCACCACCAACGCCAGGGTGGCTGCGGGCAGGATCAATTGGTGAGCAGCGGTGCGGAACGCCTCCCAATCACGGGCCAGGACGGCATCGACTGTGAACAGGCCGGTGGTGTGGGCGGGCGGACTGCCCAGGGTGCGCCCGATCGGGGCGGGCGCCCACTCCAGCAGCGGCCTTATCGGGGCGGGGGCCCACTCCTTGGCGCCGAAGAAGAAAAGCAGCAGGATCAGGCCGAGCCAGAACTCCGGTATGGACACACCCAGCCCGGAGATGAAATTGGCGAGCCGGTCGGAAATGGAACGCCTGCGCAGCGCCGAGATGATCCCGAAGGGCACCGACCAGGCCAGCGCCAGGATCAGAGCCGTGGTCCCGAGTTCGATGGTGGCCGGCCAGCGTGCCCCGATGTCGGTCGTGACCGGATTCCGGGTACGCCAACTGTCACCTAGGTCGCCTGATGCCAGTTGCTGGACGTACCGGAAGTACTGCTCGTGGATCGGGAGGTCAAGGCCGAGCCGCTCGGTGACGGCCGCCACCGTAGTCTCGTCGGCCATGACTCCCACGATCATGTAAGCCGGATTGCCGGGTAGCACCCTGGTCACCACGAAGGCGATCAGCGACACGCCGAATAGCGCCACCAGCATGTACGCCAGCCGGCGAAGCACGTAGACGGCGAGGTGCATACCCTCTCCTCGGTTGGTTCCTCTGTCTGGTCCTCAGAGGGTGCGCGGATAGGTATACGCGCACCCTCCTAGAGGTGACTCTTGATCAGCCTGCCGGGTATAGGTCGGCGAAGCGAGGTATGGCGTTCGGGTACAGCACGAAGCCGTCCACGTCCTCGCGCATGGCGAACTTGAAGTCCGGCTGTGCCAGGAAGACCCACGGAGCATCCTCGGAGATCAGGCGCTGGGCCTCCTCGAAGATGGCTCGACGGGCGGCAGGATCCTGCTCAGCCCAACCGTCTGTGATGATCTCGTCGACACGGGCGTTGTTGTAGTCGGCGTAGTTGCCGAACACTCCGGACTCGAGGGTCAGGGACAGCTGGTAGTTCGGGTCGTCGATCCAGGCCAGCAACTCGTCCACGAACATCTGCAGCTGCTTGCCGACCTTGCGCTCCGCGAACACGGGGGACGGGAGCGTCTCGATCTCGACATCCATGCCGATCTCGCGCAGCGCCGACTGGACGCGGACCGCGATCAGCTCGTGCTCGGCCTTGGCGGCATCGATGGACAGGGTCACGGTGCTGCCGTCGTAGCCGCTGGAGCCCAAGAGCTCCTGCGCCTTGGCGGTGTCCTGCGTGTATCCGACCTCGTCGCC
The DNA here is from genome assembly GCA_021296345.1 of Acidimicrobiia bacterium. GTDB lineage: Bacteria > Actinomycetota > Acidimicrobiia > Spongiisociales > Spongiisociaceae > Spongiisocius. Next base: position 27,163 of record JAGWAN010000022.1, read on the forward strand.
CAGCGAGACCGCCGAACCGTTGGGGATGGCCCCGTAGAGGCGGCGGGCGTCGCCCTTGTAGACGTTCTCGAGGATGTCGTCATAGTCGACGCCGTAGGAGACCGCCTGGCGGATCGTCACGTTGTCGAAGGGGGCGATCGAGTTGTTCATGCCCACGTATGCCATGTTCTTGGAAGGCGCTCGGACGACCTTCACGCCTTCAGATCCGTCCAAGGCGTTGAACTCCTCGGTCCCCAGGCCGACCGCCAGGTCGATCACTCCGGCCTTGAGCAGCTGAACCCGCTCGGCGGGCGAGGGAATGATCTTCCAGATGATCCGGTCGTAGGCCGGCTTGCCGCCCCAGTAGTTCTCCCGGGCCTCGAACACGACTTCCTGGTCCGGGGTCCGGCTCACCAGGCGGTACGGCCCGCTGGGGTTGTCCGCGTTCCGCGCCATGTACTCGGTCGCCCAAGGGTCATCATCGGTGGCGTTGGCCGCCACCACGTTCGGGTCGACCGCCGCCGAACTCGACATGTAGAAGGACTGCATCACCATCGGGCTGCGCCGATCCGACACCAGCTCCAGGGTGTACTCGTCGATGACCGTCGGAGGCTTGGTGACGAAGGCGATGTTGGTGAGCAACCACGCGCCGCCACCGGGGGTGTTGAGGTTACGGTCGATCATGAACCGAACGGTCTCGGCCGTGATCGGGGTGCCGTCGTCGAAGGTCATGCCTTCCCGCACCTTGATGGTGAAGGTCAGGCCGTCGTCATGCTCTTCCCACGACTCGAAGTAGCGGGGCAGCAGGTTGTCTGCATCCCCGACCATGGCGCCGTTCTGCTCCACGATGGGGTGGATCACCGGCACGTCGTAGACCATCAGCAGGGCCTCGTGGGCTCTGATGAAGTTGGCACAACACGGGTCGAGGGTCTCGATGTCGCCGGGCACTCCGATGGTGAGCACCCGCTCCTCCATCATCGTTTCTTCGGCCGGGGCCTCCTCGGTGGGCTCCTCCATCGTTTCTTCCGCCGGCGCCTCTTCGGCGACAGCAGCCGCCGTCGTGGTCGTCTGGGCTTGCGCGGCCGTGGTCGCAGGCGTGCTCTCCGGCTCGGCATCGTCCGAGCCACAGGCGGCGACGACGAGCGCCAGCACGGCGAAAACGGCAATAAGGCGGAGCCGGACAGCCGATCTCGTTATGTTCATTGGTTTTCCTCCCTTGTTGGGTTTGTTGCTCGACCGTTCCAACCGTTCGATGACGAACGAAGCTGGGGAAGCGGCCGATCGGTCTTGCTTGTCAGTTACTCCCGGTCCTGGCCAGCATCTCCGCGTAGAGAACGGGAGTGATGAGCGGATCGAGCACCCGCACCGGGAGCTGTTCGCGGATGGGGCCCAGCAGGCCCGACCACAGGGTGCAGGCAAAGAAGAGCACTTCCGCGTCGAGGTCGCGGAAAGCCCGCTCCGCGGCTTCCAGCGCCGTGGTAGTGGCGGAGACTTCCATCTCGGCCCGGACCGCGGCCCGCAGCCCCGGCGGATCCTCGGCCAGCAGCCGGTTCACCTCGTCTGCAGGGGGATGGCCGCTAGGGGCCGAGATCACTCCGGCGAAGATGGATTCGGCGCCGTACCGATGGATCAGGCGGCGCACCCAGTTGGCGTTCTGTGGAAGGTTCTCACCCTCGCCGCTCTCGATACGGGGGCAGATGACCGCCAGTTGGCCGAAGGCGCGGCCAGCCGCCACCGCCGCCTCCATCGGTCCCGTCACGGGGATGTCGACCAGGTCCTTGGCGTCCTCGACGCCCGGGTCGGCGGCGCAGGCGATCACCACCGCGTCGAACCCGTCCCGCTCCGCCGTCTCGACCTGGGTGAGCAGCTGGTTCATCATGAGCGAGTGGGCCGGAAGGAAGGCGGTGGCCGGGACGCCGGTGCCCATCAGCGACCGGACCTCGACCTTCGTATCGGGCGCCGTGGCTCTTGCGATGGCCTGCTCAACCATCGGGTTGTACACGTCAACGCCCATCGGGTTGATGACCTGGATTCTCATGGTTTCCGTACCTCCAAGACTGGACTGCTCGTGTGCGGATACCGGGTTCCGCTTCGGACGGGGTCGGGGTGTGCCTTCATCGTAGAGCCGGACTGCCTTGACATGACCGCCTCACGACCGATTCAGGACGAGGTGCCCGTGTCCCGACACTGTGGCGGTCCAACTCGGTGGCACCAGTGTGGTGCACGCATCCTCCAGGACGATCACCGGTCCCACCAGCTCCGCGGCCCCTGGCAGCTCCGCGCGCTGGTAGACCGGGGTCTCGAACCATGTGTTTCCGAACCAGGTTCGTTCGATGCCGGTCGGGGACGGAATGTCGCCGGTCGGGAGGGCCTGGGGGCGGGGACGGGTCATGCCGCCGAAGGCGGCCATCCGGAGGTTGACGAACTCCACCGCCTCTCCGGGATTGCTGTGCCCGTAGCGGACGTTGTGGGCCTCCGCGAACTGGTCCGGTATCCCCTCGATCAAAGCCTCCATGCCCTTGCTCGTGTCGAGCGGGAGTAACGCAGATCGGCCGACGGCTCCAGCGTGATCGCCTGGTCGTCGAAACCGTCTTCCTTCACCATCAGCCGGGCCCGTTCCTCCAGATCAGACAGGGCGGCTTCGAGTGCTTCATCGGTGAGGTCGGCCACCCGCACGTAGAAACTCTGTACGGCGTCGTGGCGGGTGTCGGTCTGGAGCATCCCATACGCGGAGAGGACGCCGGGATTGACCGGGACCACCACGGTGTCGAGGTCCAGCTCGTCTGCCAGCGACGTGGCGTGGAGCGGCCCGGCCCCTCCGAACGCCACCAGGATGAAGTCGCGCGGGTCGATCCCGCGCATCACCGTGATCTCGCGAATCGCGTTCGCCATCGTAGAGTCGGCCACCGCGACCATGCCCGCCGCCAGCTCCAGCTCATCCATTCCCAGGGACTCCGCCACAGCTGTCAGGGATTGCTCGGCGGCTGCTCTGTCGAGAGCCATGCCGCCGGCGAGGCGGGTGCTACCCGGTAGCCGTCCGAGATGGAGATTGGCATCCGTAATGGTCGGTTCGGTTCCTCCCGACCCGTAGCAGGCGGGTCCGGGGACGGCGCCAGCCGAGCGCGGGCCCACCCGGAGCCCCCCGCCCGCGGTGTGGCCGATGCTTCCCCCACCGGCGCCGATGGTGTGTATCGCGACTGTGGGCGCTAGCACAGGATGGCGTTGAAGCTCCGACTCGAGTTCGACGTCAGCCCGTCCATCCACCACCAGGCTCATGTCGAAGGACGTTCCGCCCATGTCGACGCATATCAGCCGGCTCGCGGCCGCTTCCTCGATCAGATCGTCCGCCACCGACAGGCAGGCCATAGTGCCCCCGACCGGTCCGGAGAACAGGGTCTGGATGGGCTTGCGCCGGGCGGAACCGGCGGACATGACACCGCCGTTGGACTGCATCACCCGCAACGATCCCCGCATGCCACGCCCGGAGGTACGTTTCTCCAGGTCTTCGAGATAGCTGTCGACGATGGGCGCCACGTAGGCGGCGATGGCCGTGGTGCTGGTTCGTTCGTACTCGCGCCACTCCGGGGCCACGTCCGAGGAGCACACCACCGAGAGAGAGCGGTCCACCGAACGGAGCAGTTCGGCTACCCGGTGCTCGTGAGCGGGGTTGGCGTAGGAGTGGAGGAAACAGATGGCCACCGCGTCGTAGTCTTGGGCCAGCCGGGGGGCCAGCTCGCTGATCGCTTCCTCCCGCAACGCCATCACCACCGATCCGTCCGGCGCCATCCTCTCGTCCACCTCGTAGATGGAACGGCGAGGCACCAGCGGGGTAGGGGGCCGGTAGCGGACGTTGTACATGTCCGGCCGGTTGGCTCGGCCCAACTCGTAGACATCTCGGAACCCGCGGGTGGTGAGAAGAGCGACCCTGGCGCCGCGGCGCTCGAGGAAGGCGTTCAGGCCGGCGGTGGTGCCGTTGGTGATGGAGTCCAGCCGGGTCCAATCGATGCCGAGATGGTCGAGCGCCGAGAGAACTCCGTCGTAGAGCTGGTTCGGGGTGGTAAGCGCCTTGGCTGTACGGGTGTTGCCATCGTCGTCGATGACTACCGCGTCGGTAAAAGTACCGCCTATGTCCACCGCTACGCGCATCGGCTCCCCGGGAGATGGCTGCTGGTCAAATGCGAACAACGGGCCAGCGCACAGCCGACCCGTTGAGGAGGGTTTTGCTGATCGGATTCTTCCGCCCGAGGCTACCTGAGCAGTCGGGCGTACCGAATAGGCATCCTACGATGCGGGAAGAACCGGCGCAACCTGGGCGCAGGTCACGGGTCGCGGTCGCTGAAGAGGGTGCCGCCGGCGGCCCAGTCATCGGCGCCGATGTCATGGAAGACGACCGTGACCAGGTCCTTGGGCGAGCCCTGGTGATGGTGAACCACGTTGCGGGCGATGCTGTCGGCAACTTCGTCGGCGAGCTTGCGCTTCGCCTCCTGAAGGTCGCCCTTCACCAAGTCATACATGAAGTGGATATGCGCAACCGGCATCGAAACCTCCCCACCGAATTGCGGGCGTGTACTCAGCTATCGCACGATAACGGGTGTGACGATCAGGCAGTGCCCACAGCAGGAGACGAGAGATCCATGGCGAGATCATCCGGCTGCTCAGCGGCCGAGTCCACTGCCGTCTTGATCCGGCTGTAGGCGCTCACAACGTACACGACTCCTCCCACCGTCACGAGAACCGGAGCCGCTGTCGCAAGGGCGGGGCCCGCGCCCAAGGCAACTACCACCGTCATGCCGGCCCCGCCGATCGCGGCCGCCTTGCCCTTCTTCAGCACGTCCTTCAGGACGCTTCTGCGCGCCTGGCGGAACGTCATTTAGTCCTTGTATACGTAGATCAGGTTTGCGGTCCCGCTGACCACGCCTTCGAGTGCCATGCCGAGGCAGCCGGCGACCGCTGCGGTCTGGAGTGCTTCGACGGCGACAATCCCGGTCGCGTGTACGACGTGCAGGGCGTTGGCCTTCGCCAATTCGAGTGGCGTCATGTCGGCGCCACCGCGAGCCAGGTTGTCACGGGCGGCTTCCCAAACGATGTTGGTGGCGTCCATCCTCCTCTCGGGAGCATTGACTACGGCTTCGATATGGCTGGCATGCTTCCCGCTTATAGAGGCGAGAACCGCGTCCTGCTCCAGGATCCTGACGGGGAAGGGAATGCTCGACTCGTAGAAGGAACTCGCGAGATGGATCGGCCTCCACGCCCTGTGCATGCCCGCCATCGCGAACTTTGCCCTGAGCAGGGGAGAGAGGTCGTCGAAAGCTGGTACCGCTGCCTCAAAGTTCAGGAGAGATCCCCAGGCTGCCGCCGTGGCTGTCGTTGCCCACTCCTCGGCGTTGTCTCCGACTTTCCGCGCACCGGTGTTGAGTGTTTCGAAGGGTTCCCTGCACTTCTTCCGGAAGGTCCGGCCGTGCTCCACAACCCACCAACGGCCATGCCCATAGCGTTGCCGATCTCCGAAGCCGCGGTTCCGGCTAGCTCTCGGCCTTTGTCGGCGGCTGTGGTTCCGCCGTCTTCGATTCGGGCTGCTGTGGTCCCGGCGAGATCACTGATCGTCGCCTGCGCGGAACCCGTGATCTCTTTTGCCAACTCAGCGGGTTTGGTGTGAAACCGCAGGTCCGCCTTCCTCAGTTTCCGCACCGTCCGGCCCGTGTAGCGATAGGTGACACGACTGGCTTTGCTCACGATTGATGCAGCCTCTTGCGGAGCCTTGGTGACTGTCGAACCGACGGCCCTCAAGTGCAGTCTCTGCTTGCGTTCTCCGGAGACATCTTCGTTGGGTTGCATGGACATATGGGTGTATCCCTCCTGAAACAAGACCGCATGCGCATTATTTGGACATGGGGGCGCCGGGCTGCCGGTAGCATCGGCCTATGACCGATGCAACCGTGTCCGGTAATGATGCCCGGCCGGTCGACGGAGATGCGGTGGCTGCGACCTTGGGCGCCGCGCTCCGGAGACTTCGTAAGGCACAGGGCCTCACGCTCCAGCAACTGGCCTCCCGCTGTGGCTTGTCCCAGCCGTTTCTCAGCCAGTTGGAGAACGGGAAGGCCATGCCCAGCCTCATGGCTCTTCACTACGTCGCTCAGGCTCTCGAAACCACCGCTCACAGCCTTCTCCAGCCACGGGAGCGGTTGGACATCAGCCTGGTCCGTCACGGCGAAGGCGAGACATACCAACTCGTGGAAGGCGCATCGGTACGGTTCCTGACCAGGGGAGGCTCCCACCTCATGGAGCCGAACGAGGTGGAGTTCGACCCCGGCACCGGTACGGTGAACGCCGGTCACGAAGGCGAAGAGGTCATTTACGTCTTGGAAGGCTGCCTCAGGGTGGAGCTGGAGGGCTCGCCGCCGGTCGTGCTGGCTCAAGGAGATGTGTACACGTATCCGGCGACCATCCCCCACACGATTACGGCGGCCAGTCAGGTCGGCTGCCGTTTCCTGGTCGTCAGTTCTCCACCTTCGTTCTGATTCCCTAGGGCGGGCGGCAAGCCGCAGCTCGCCGCCCGCCAGGCTCCTCATAGCGCTCAGCCGATCATGAATGCGGACGCGTGAACGAGGGCGCCATCGTGGATCAGTGCCTGGCCTACCGTTCTCCGGTCGTTCACGTGCAACCCCGTGCCGAGGCCGACCCCTCGGTTCGCCTCCGCCTGCGCATTGGTGAAGCGGCTGATCCTGTACAGGACCCGGGTCGCGGAAGGGTGTCCGTTGGCAGTCGGTCGCTCCATCAGGTGGGACCGGACCAATCCTTCCCAATGGGGGATGAGTAGGTCGTGGTTGCCGAATATCTCGATCGCCACCACGCGCCTGCCGTGGGCGACCACCACGCCGCACTGGCCGGGCAGTGGCCCCCGCCTCGCGAGGCTTCGGATTATGTGGGCACGTTGCCGGTCGCGGCGGAGGAACTGCTCGGCGTCCGTGACGGCCCGGGTGTCGGTGTCGACGCCCAGGTGGGCCAGTTCCTGGTCGATGGCGCTCCAGACGGCGGCCTGGTCGCTCCGGCGAGATCCTTCCCTACGGATCGAATCGGCAACCGATGCGTTCTTCGCCCGCAGGGTCCGCCTGGGCGCGAAAGCCCGTCCGCGGCCGAAGTCACGACGGTCACCCCACCTGCCTGCTCGAGGCAAGACGCGGGTATGTCCAAGTGGGTGGACGGAGCAACCAGGACGCTCGTGTTGTGCACCCGATCCTGGAGGCCGCCGATGAGTTGCTCCCCTCGGGGATCAGCACGGGACGGTTCGTGGGGTTCGTCACCTCGAGCGATGGCACCGTCGAAGCTCGTAGTTCCTCGATGGCCAGACCCGAGGTCGGTCCCGTGGCGATCTCCTCGAGGTCGTTCCCCGGCAGGTAGCCAGGGAACAGTGAGATCCCCAGACGGGTGATGGATCGTCCGACCGCCGCCCGATCCAGGTTCGTGATACGCCGGCGCGGCTTCGGGACCCCCGCGCCTCCGCCTCGCGAGCGCATCATGTCCTCCGCCTCGCGGGCTCCGCCGAAGAAGGTTCCGGAATCTCTCGTACGTTCCGTCCTGGTCTTCCCGCGGTACTCGGAGGGGCCCGCGAGATCGACTGGAAGGCCGCCGCAGTGCCCGCCGCGGAGGCGTCGAAGTTGGAGATGCTCTCCTGGGAGACTCCGATGCGACCAGCCTCGAGGTAGCTGTCCTGGTTGGCGCCCATGAACACGAACTCCCAGCCGGCTTATTGCCTGCTGCTGATCAGCTCAGCCACCCGGTCCCGGCTGTAGCGGTGGGAAGCGTTCTCCAACCCGTCGCTGAAGACCACCACCAACTGGTCCTCCACGGGTTGATCGACCCGGGATCTGGCCTCGATGCTCTGGTCGGCGGGTTCGATGAGGTCACCAATGGCGTCCAGCAGGGGAGTGCCACCCCGCGGGCGGTAGGTTTCGGTGGTGAGTCGCGGGATGTCCTCGATCCGCGCCGCATCGTGGATGACTTCGAACGGCTCCTGGCTGTCGAACTGCGCCAGGGTTAGGTGCGCGCTTCCGGGTTCCCGGGCCTGCTCGGCGATGAACGTGTTGAAGCCACCGATCACATCCTGGGCCAGAGCGTCCATCGATCCCGAACGGTCGAGAAGGAACCAGAGCTTGGTCGGCTCGGTAACGGTCGCGTCAGTCAATATATCTCCTTGGGTCTGGGTGCCCGCCAGGCCTCGCTGGCAAACCTGGCCTCCGAGGCCGGGAAGATTTCGACCGACGACTACAGGAAGGACCCGAGTACCTCCACCAGACCGTCGGGGTTGTCCACTGGTATGACGTGGGTGCTGTTCTTCACCTCGACCAGGGTGGCATTGCCCATCCGGCCGGCCATCTCGGCCATGACATCGAAGTTCACGAAGCTGTCGGCGGCGTGGACCAGCAGGGTGGGAGTTTCCAATCCGTCCAGCCGCTCCCAGTGGTCGTCGGAGCGGAACGGCCAGCGTTCGAAGAAGTAGGGATCGTGCTTGGGCGCCAGCCGCCCGCCATCGACGGGCTGGAAACTGGTGAGCGCGGTCAGTTCGAGCATCTCCTCCGGGGCGTTGGGGAAGCCGAACCCGAGCCCGGTTCGCACGTCCGCGTGGTCGGCGTGGCTGGTGGGTCGGGGGAAGAGGTCGGTCTCGCTCTGGGCGAACGACGCCTCCACATCCACCACCACTATCTGTCCTACCCGGTCGGGGTTCTCCGCCGCGTACTCGATGGCCACCAGGGCGCCCCAGGAGGAACCCATCAGGTCGACGCTGTCCTCACCAAGGGACTCGATCACGGCGGCCAGGTCCGCCACATGGTCGGAGGTCGTGTAGTCGTGGCCGGCCGACCATTGGCTCTCCCCGTAGCCGCGGAAATCGAGGGCCACCACCCGTCGTTGGTTACGGATACCGTCCGCCACGGCCTTCCAGTTCCAGGCGTTACCGATCACGCCATGCATGCATATGAGGGTTGTCCCCTCGCCGCCGTAGTCCAGGTAGTGCAGGCGATTGCCTTGGGCACCGGTCGTGTAACCATGTCGAACGCTCGGCGTCTCCATGTCTTCCTCCTTGATGTATGGCGGACGGGTTCGTTGCTCGCTCGGTGAGATTGATCATATCTATCGAATCCGGGGGGCCATCGTACCGGCGCGGCCCCGCACGCCCACCCGAATTATTACCATCACCAATATCAATTCGGCTAGTGTTGAAATGCAAACCGGTATCGAGAAGGTGGTCCGTATGGGTGTGCTAGACGGCAAGGTGGTCATCATCACCGGTGGGGCTCGCGGTATCGGCCGCGCCTACGCCCTCGGTGTCGCCGCGGAAGGAGCCGGCGTGGTGATCGCCGACCTGCTGGACGGCTCGCCGGTGGTGGAGGAACTGGCCGGCTCCGGTAGCGAGGCTCTGTCTGTCACCACCGACGTGAGCGACGAGTCATCCACGGCAGCCATGGCAGAAGCGGCCATGCATCGGTTCGGACGGATCGACGTGCTGATCAACAACGCCGCCATGTTCTCGGAGACCACCCGAGGGCCCTTCACGGACCTCACCGTCGCCGAATGGGATCGCACGTTCGAGGTCAATGTCCGCGGGGTCTGGCTGTGTACCAAGGCGGTTTACCCCCACATGGCGGCTCAGGGCTCGGGCAAGATCATCAACATCGCCTCCAATACGTGTTACAAGGGAACTCTCGGCTTCCCCCATTACGTGGCCAGCAAGTCCGCCGTGCTGGGCCTCACCAGGTGCCTGGCCAACGAGTTGGGTCCCGAGGGCATCACGGTCAACACGGTTTCCCCCGACCTGATTCCCAACCCGGACCTCCGCCCCACCGACGCCACCAGCGATCCCTTCGTGGTGTCGGGCCGGGCCATCCGGCGCACCCAGGTGGCTGACGACATGGTCGGAACGATCCTCTACCTCAGCTCCCCTGCCTCCGATTTCGTCACCGGTCAGAGCCTCCTGGTCAACGGCGGCGCCTACTTCATCTGACCGTGTACCCAGGATCCGAACAGGAAGGCAGGTGAGGATGCCCAAGGCGAGTATGCAGGATCTTGCCGATCCGTTCGTGCCCGAGCGCGACTCGAAGTGGTACCGGGCCATGTGGCACTTCTGGCATCCCGTCGCCTACAGCGGTGATGTGGTCGAGGGCGAGATGATGCAGGGCCAGCTCCTCGGCGAGCGCATCCTGCTCGTCCGCCATGAGGGGACGGTTCGGGCCTTCATGGACGTCTGCAGGCACAAGGGTGCGGCGCCGTCGCTCGGCTGGATCGAGAACGGTTGCATCAACTGCCCTTACCACGGTTGGTCCTACGACATGGAGGGCAACCTGGTCAACATCCCCTCGCGTCCCGAACTCAACGGGGTCCTCAAGGTCAACCTGGAACGCTACCTGTGCCGGGAGACCGCGGGATTGATCTGGGTCTCGCTGGTCGATGAGCCGTGGGGGGATCCGCCCGGCCTGGCCGAGTGGGATGACCCGGCCATGCGCTGGCAATCGCCCCCCGTCTACGACTGGGCTACCAGCGCGCCCCGCCGTCTCGAGAACTTCGTCGACTTCTCGCACTTTCCGTTCGTCCACGAGAACATCCTCGGCACCCGGGACAAGGCCGAGGTGGAGGACCACAAGGTCTGGCGGGAGGGGCAGATGCTCCGCTTCGACCGCTATGTCGTGGAGCCCAACGACGAGACGATGAAGCGGATCCTCGGGATATCCGAAGACATCGTCACGGTGCTCAACCGCTACTACCTGACCCTGCCGGGGACCATCTATCTGCTGCGGATCTTCCCCAACGGCAAGCGCTACGGGCTCTACATGGTCTCCGCACCCACCGGGCCGGCGACCTGCCGGAACTTCTGGCACATCGGGTCGGATTTCGCGCAGACCGATGAGGACCTGGCCTTCCTCATCGACTTTGAACTGATGGTGTTGGATCAGGATCAGCCCGTGGTCGAGTCCCAGTGGCCGGAGCACCTGCCTGACCTGCTCAGCGCCGAGATGTACATCAAGGTGGCCGACGACGTCACCCTCGCCTACCGCTCCTGGCTGTTCGAGTTGGCAGCCGGTTTTATGAGCGAGTAGCCGGGAGGGGAGAGGGACGCCGGCGGACCGCCGGGGTCGAGCCACACGAAAGGAATGGAGGGCTCATGGGCATGCTCGACGGCCAAGTGGTAATAGTGACCGGCGGCGCCGGTGGAATAGGTAGCGCCTACTGTCGAGGTCTCGCGGCAGAGGGAGCACTCCTCGTTGTTGCGGATCTGGTCGACGGATCCGAGATGGTGGCGGAGGCGGAGGAACTGGGTACACGGGCCATCTCGGTGCAGGTGGACGTCAGCGATGTAGCCTCGGCCGAGGCGATGGCGGCCGCCACCGTCGACGCCTTCGGGAAGATCGACGCCCTGGTGAACAACGCCGCCTTCTACCTGACGCTCACCCAAGGTCCGATGGAGGAGATCTCGCCCGAGGAGTGGGATCAATGTTTCGAGGTGAACGTCAAGGGTCCCTGGCTCTGCGCCCGGGCGGTGGCGCCCACGATGCGTGCGCAGGGGAGCGGAAAGATCGTCAACATCGCCTCGATGACCGTGAACGACGGTACCCCCGGGTTCCTCCATTACGTGGCGTCGAAGGCCGCCATCTGGGGCCTCACCAGATCCCTTGCTCGGGAACTGGGCAACGACGGAATATCCGTCAACACCCTGACCCCCGACTACATCCCCCACGACGCCGACTATGCCGCCAAGCAGCCGCATATCGATGGCCTGATCATCGGTCGCCGGGCCTTCAAGCGGTCCCAGGTGCCCGACGACATGGTCGGGACCCTCCTCTACCTGGTGAGCCCCTGGTCCGATTTCGTGACCGGCCAGAACATCTGGGTCAACGGAGGCTCCGGCTTCCACTAAGCAGGCCCTGGCGGGAGGCCTCGTGATGTGAGGATCGTTAAGCAGTCGTGAGTCAGTAGGTGCTCAACGGTCCCTTTCGCCCAAGTCGCACATGAATTGGAAATGCGTAACCGGCGCCTCCGATAGACTGGTTCAACGGTTCTCGTAGTCGGGGTATTTCCTAACGGTTACCGGTTGTCCTGAAGCCTTGCGGCCCCGGTACCAGGACTCGAATCTGGCCATCCATTCATCGGAACGGGCGATGATGGCCTCTTCGTCAAGGAAGGTGAAGGCCCCATCTCGCATCAGGAACGTGCCGTCGACCATCGTGTCCGCGGCGAGTGTGCCGGCACACTTGGTGACGATCCAGTAGAGGAGGTTCCCCGCGTTGAGGGGGTTGAGGGTCGTGTTCCGTCGTAGGTCCACGGTGATGATGTCGGCGCGTTTCCCGACGTCGAGCGTGCCGATCTTGTCCCCGAGTCGTAGCGCCTTCGCGCCACCGATGGTGGCCATCTCGATGGGCACCCAGGGTTCGAACTGCGCCTGCTGATCAATCGGGACTACGGCATTGACGAGATAGGCCGTGTAGATGTTGTCGAAGATGTTGCCCGCCGGCATGTCCGTGCCGAGACCGAGGGTGACGCCGGCCTCACGCAACGTGGGCACATCGGCTACCGACCCGTGGTAGGTGGCGTTCGATTGCGGGTTGTGCGAGATCGCAACACCCGCATCGGCGAATACCTCCGCCTCTTGGCGGTTGACCTGATCGCAGTGGAAGAACAGGGTCCGTTCCTGGAGCAGGTCCCTTGCCTGGAGGTAGCCGACCGTCCCTCCCCAGGCGGCGTACTGGGCGTCAGACATCTCGCGGTCCTCAGGACAATTCAGAAGATGGGTGACGAACCCGACGTCGTATTGTTCGGCCAGTTCCATGCAGCCGAGGAGGAGCCGCTCCGTACACGAGTAGGTGCAGTGGGGGGGGGTCGCTACCTGGATCCTCCCATCTTCGGCGTTGTGGTAGTTCCGGATCGTTTCTTCGGTCTGGGCTAGGTACCCGTCGTCGTCGAGCCCGTCACTCAGGCGGACATTGCTGACGGTCTGGGGATGGATGATGAGCCGCATCCTCGAAGTGACCCCGGCGCGAAAGGTGTCGTCAGGGAACGGGAAGGCGCTGGTGATGGTGGTCGTGCCGTGTTTGATAGCGTTGCACATCGATAGCAGGGTCAGGTCATAGGTGCTCTCGCCCGAGCCCCATGTGTAGGCGGGCCAGATGAACTTCTCCAGGCACTCGGATATCCCGGTGTAATCGAGAGACGAGGGATCGATACCGGGCAATAGGTTGAGTGCGTAGTTCGCCAGGTGATTGTGGGTGTCGATCAGCCCGGGCATCACGAGCTTGCCGCTGCAGTCCATGACCTCGCCGCCCTGCGCCGCGACCTCGACACGAGGCGAGTCCGCAGGTCCACCGACCGCCTTGATGACGGGTCCGTCGACGAGTACCCATCCGTCCTCGATCACCCCCTCAGGGTTTGGTTTCGCGATCAGGAACCTGCAGTTGTCGAACAAGATCATTCCGAGTTCTCCTTTACTGCTCGCTTGCCTGCTCCGGGCAATCGTTCAACTCCCCGCCGGCGATCGCCACGGGACCAGCAGCCCGTGTAGCCCGGCCCGCTCGATGAGTTCCGCCGATCGGGCCCGTGCCTCCGCTATTACCTCGGACTCGTCCACCCTCGTGGACGATCCGTTCTCGTAGATGATCTCGCCTCCCACGATCGTCATCACCACATCGGATCCGCGTGCCGCGTAGACCAGCGTCGATATGGTCCGGTTGAGCGGCTGCAGATGGACCCGGTCGAGATCTACCACCGCTATGTCGGCGAGCTTGCCGGGTGCTAGCACACCGGCATCGATGCCCAGGTAACGGGCGCCTTCCCGGGTAGCCAGCTCCAGCGCATCCTCGGAACGCAACGAGGTGGGCTCGAGGGTGGTCAGCCTCTGAACGAATATGGCCTGTTTCATCTGTTCGAACATGTCTTGGCGGTGGTCACAGGCCGATCCGTCGGTACCCAGAGAGACGGTCACCCCCGCCGACCTGAGGTCGTTCATCCGGATGGCCCCGTCCGCCATGTAGCAGTTCGATGTCGGACAGTGGGCCACTCCGGCGCCCGCCTCGCCTAGGGCCGTGACTTCGTCGTCGTCGAACCAGACCCCGTGGGCGATCGCCGCCCTTTCGTCGAGGATCCCGGCTCGGTGCATCCAGTGGACCGGACGTTCGTCGTAGCAGGATAGGTAGGCATCCGGATCGGTCTGCGGCGCCGAGCAATGGATGTGCCAGCGGGTGTCCAGGTCGTGCGCGAGCGCTACCGAGTCGACGATGAGACTTCGCTCTATGAAGTTCCCGTCGGGCGCCGGCCAGACCACCACCTTGTTGCCGGAGGTGGCTTCGATTGCGGCCCGGGTGATCTCGAGTTCCTCCTCCGGCGGCACGGCGAAGAGGTAGTCGGGGATGTCGTAGTGCCTCGTTACCTTGGCTGGAGAACCGAAGATGCCCCGCGCTACCGCGCCACGCAAACCCACCTCCTCGATGGTGCGGGCTACCCCGACGGTCGTCTCGAGATCCGTGGGGGCGTAGTGATCGTCGACCACTGCGGTCGTTCCGGCTCTGGCAGCTTCGAGGGCCGTCAACCTGATACCGGCCCACGCCTCCTGCCTGCTGATCACCTGTGCATACGGCCACATGAAGTCGCTCAGCCAGGGATAGAGCGGCATACCCTCGCCTAAGCCGCGCCCCAGGCTCTGGAACATGTGAGTGTGGGTATCTACGAAGCCGGGCAGGACCGCCTTGCCGGCACAATCGATCACTCTTGCGGCGCGGTATCGCTCGGTATCGCTCGGAGCGCCGACGGCAACGATCCGGTCGCCGCGGATGGCCACCGCTCCGGGTTCGTGGACACTCCGTTGGTCATCCACCGTGATTACCGATCCGTTGGTGAGCAACAGATCGCAAACCGTGTCGTGCTTGGCGTTCAATTCTTGCCCTCACTCACTACGCGCGGTTCCGCCACAGTGTATTATTGCTGACAGTGATATTGCTGACAGTGATATTGTAAGTGGAAGAAAGGCGTCCGGCGGGGCCGGACACCGGACTCCACGGAAGCACCCGCTCCGGACCAGGAGGGACCAAAAAGATGAGACTCCTAAGGACCCCGTTATTTGGCCTTGCGATCGTTCTCGCCGTTCTCGGAGCGGCGTGCGGAGAGGATCCGGAGCCGGCTGCCACGACGGCGGCGCCTGCGACGACGGCGGCACCCACTACCACCGCTGCACCTACGACAACGGCCGCGCCTGCCGTTGAGGAACCGTCCGTGATGCGGGTGGCTTTCATCGCGCCGGACCCCATCGACGACCCCTGGTACCAGTCGATGCTGCACTCGTTGGAGCGTCTCGCCGAGAAGAGGCCCTACGACCTGGAGATTTCGACCGAGTGGTTCGAGAGCATCGCCTACGGTGACAGCGAGCGGATCTTCCGCGATCTGGCCGCCAGCGGCAAGTACGACATGATCTTGGGTAGCAGCACCTACAGTGACGCGGTCTCAGCCGTGATGGGCGACTACCCGGACATCGTCTTTATTTATGCAGGGTCCGGCAACGATCCCCTGGGTGGCAACGCCTTTTGGATCGACACCTTCATTCACGAACCCGCTTACCTCACCGGGGTCGCGGCAGGTCTCATGACCGAGACCGGCAAGATCGGAGTCGTGGCCAACTTCCCGTTCCCCAACGTGAACGCACCCGTAAACGGGTACATAGCCGGCGCACAGTCGGTCAACCCGGACGTCGAGTGGGAGGTCACGTTCATCGAGAGCTGGTGGGATCCCGCAACCGCCAAGGAGGCCGCCTCGGCCCAGATCGCGGCCGGCGCCGACGTGCTCTACGCCATCGTCTTCGGAGTCTTCGAGGCTGCAGAGGAGGCAGGCGTTTATGGAGTGGGCGATCTCGTAGACGCGGTTGCGCTCGCGCCCGACGTGGTGCTCACCAGCACGGTGGCCAAGTGGGACCAGGCCATCGAGGTGACGATCGACGCCTGGTGGGACCAGATGGCCAACGGCGTCCCGATGAATGCACCGATGGAACGGATCATGTTCCACATGCCACAGGGCGGGGGCGACATAGCTCCGCTCAACGAGGCTCTGGTGCCCGCAGACGTGCGCGACAAGGTACTCGAGGCGCGGGACCAGATACTGTCCGGCGACTTGGTGGTCGAACTGAACGACGCCCCGCCCGAGTAGCTCGAAAGATGCGGTAGGGAGTCACGCGGGGGTAGAAGCCCCGGTCGGGTTCCATAGTGCTTCGATAGGAAGCAGGGTGAGGCGTTCTCCCAGGCTTACCCGGTTCGGTCCGGTGTGGAGTACGTAGCCGTGCACGAAGTCGTGGCCCAGGAGATCGAGACGATCCCGGAGCCAGGTGAGCCATCGGGCTGTTCCGGGGCCGGGAGAGATGGCGGACTTGACCTCGATGGCGACGACGCGTCCATCGGGCGCTTCGAGTATCAGGTCGATCTCCGGACCCCGGTGGTCGCGAAAGTGGTGGAGGCTCGCGTCGGGTCGGTTCCAGGGGAGTTGTTTGGCGATCTCGTTGACCACGAAGGTCTCCACGAGCCCGCCGACGGATGTGTCGGTGGGACGAGCTAGCGCGGTCTGGTCCTTACCGGCGAGGTGGGCGGCCAGGCCGCTGTCGGTAACGTACACCTTGGCGGCCTTGGACTGTTTGGTGGAGAGGCTCCGGGACCACATAGGCACACGCCGTACTAGGAACACGGTCGTCAGCCAGGAGAGATAGCTGGCGGCGGTACGGGGGTCGACGCCCGCGCCACGTGCGAGACGGGCCACGTTCAGCTCTTGCCCGGTGAGCGCGGCCGCAGTGGATAGCACCGGTGCAATGGAGTCGGCACGGCGAATATCGGCCAACTCCACGATGTCACGCTGGACAACCGTGCGTAGATAGTTTCCGTACCAGCCTCGGCGCTGCCGTGATGTGAAGTTGATCAGGGCTGGGTAGCCGCCCTCACAGATCGACTTCAAATACCCGTCACGGGCGGTAAACCCGGCAGGCCCGGTGCGGAGAACCTCAGGCTGCTCGAAGGCCAGGTTCACGAATGTCTCTGGGCTCCCACGGGCGAGTTCGCCTTGGGAGAAAGGCCACAGCTCGATGATCGCCAGCCGCCCGGCCAGTGATTCCGAGATGGTGGGTACGGTGAGGAAGTTGGTAGAGCCGGTGATCATGAATCGACCTGGCGTCGGATTGAGGTCGATGGCCATCTTGATAGCTGTCACCAACGGATCGCCGGCCCGCTGTATCTCGTCGATCACCAACGGTTTCGGTTGGGTGACGAAACCCACCGGGTCGCGCCGCGCCGCCTCCAGTACAACCGGGTCGTCGAGGGTGACGAACGACCCGCCTGTCCGCTCGCCGACCAGACGGGCGAGGGTGGTCTTGCCGGCCTGGCGAGGGCCGTGGATCAGTACGACCCGTGCCCACTTTCGTGCGTCGTCGATCTGCTCCGAGACGTGTCGGGGTAGTGTCGTTCCCTTCATCGGCAGGGGCTCCGCTCTAGTAGATTCCCTCACCCTAATGGCGGAATTTCCTCAACTCTAATGTAGGTATCTACTTACTGCTGATGTAGGAATCCACCGGGACCGGTTTGGGATTGCTCGAGACCGGAGGAAGGAACGTCCTCTTGGGGCCATTGTCCGGTAGTGGTGCTGTACATAGGTTCATCCGTCGAGCTGCGAGTCGGCCGCGGTCCACCACCACGCTTCGTTTGGGAAACAGGACGAGCCCCTACTGATGCGGTCCTTCCTTCAGTTCGCTTCGAGCTCCTCCACCAGCTTCACCATGCGTTCCACGTAGGAGCGCACGGCGTAGCGATCCGCGGTGATCTGGTAGTCCTCCATGCCGCCGTGGTGGAAATGGATATGGAACTTCTCGGCCGCGGTGAACCCGGCGGCCAGGAAGGGATCGTCGTACTCTTCGGCCAACTGGGTGGTGGCGTTGTTGTTGGCTGGATGGGAGTTGTAGTCACAGCCGCGCTGGATGGACGCGGCGATGATGACCTGGACGGACGCGCCATTGTCGCCCATCGCGAACTCGGCCTCAGCCTGGGCCAGGAACTCCAACGCCTGCGCCACGCGCTCCGCGCCGGTGGCCTCTTGCACGACTGTCATAGGGGGACCTCACTTTTGGCCTGGCTCGTCCGGCATGGGCCCGTGATCCGGAAGATGCCATCAAGCGTCGTATCGTATCCATGCGGTCAACGTATCCGCTCGGGCATTCGAGTTCAATACCCCCGGTCACGACCAGCTCGATCCTTCGGGAACCAGCCGGATGACATAGGGGTATGGGTCGGGCCGTTTGACAGATCAATATAGATGGCACCAATATTCGGTCATTCAACTAGGGGAATGGAGAAGCGTGTGGCGGACGGAACCTTTGACGGGATCATCGTAGGTGGCGGCTACAACGGGCTGACCCTGGGCGGCTACATGGCGCGGCAGGGCCTGCGCGTGCTGGTCCTCGAGCGGCGGATGGCGTACGGCGGGGCGACCATTACCGAGGAGGTCACCAAGCCCGGCTTCTACCACAACCTGCACGCCAACTTCATCTGCTCCTACGGGCCTCCCCACCAGGACTTCGAGCTGCACCGCTACGGCCTGGAGCTGAAGCGGGGCGAGGTGGAGCGGGCCTATCTGTTCGAGGACGGCGCCGAACTCCTCACCTACACAGACGACCCGCAGCGCACCTACCGGCAGTTCAAGAACCTCATCCCCAAGGCCGACCTCGACACCATGGAGGATCTCTACCACCGCTACCTCACCAAGGTGGAAGAGGAGTTCTACGCACCCCCCAAGCCCACCTCGGAGCGCGGAGTCGGGCTCGGAGACGCCGACCGGGCCGAGTACCAGAAGATGTGCGACATGAGTGGCCGGGAGGTGCTCGACCACCTCTACGAGAGCGACCGCCTGAAGACGTGGATAGCCATGAACGCATGCGTGCGGGGGATGCCCGATTTCGCAACCGGTGTGGGGGATTTCTTCATGCGGTACGCAGCGTCGCCCCGGCTCAGCATCGTCCGCGGGGGCACCCATCAGATCGCGCAGTCGTTGGCCGCCTTCTTCCATGCCAACGGTGGCTTCATCCGGACGGGTGCCCATGTGGAGAAGATCATCATCGAGGGCGGCCGCGCAGTGGGCGTTACCACCTCGGACGGACAGACCTTCCGGGCCGAGAAGTTCGTGGCCTCGGCGATAGATCCTCCGGCAACCTTCCTCCAGATGGTGGGGGAGGAACACCTCACCCCCGAGATCGCCCAGCGTTGCCGGGATTGGGAGATCGAGTACCACACTGCCCTGTTCGGTTTCCATGCCGCCTCCGAAGTGGCGCCCGACTACTCGACCAAGTACTCGGAGGAAGCCAACAAGGGCCTGGCCATATTCTTCGGGGTCAACACCCTCGAGGAACTCGACCGGCACTGGGAGGAGATCGGAAATGGCCACATCCCTTCGGCCCTGGGCGGCGACGCCTGCTGCCACACGGTGATCGATCCGTCCTACGCGCCGCAGGGAAAGCACACCTTGCTCTTCTGGCAGTTCGGCCCACCGGCCGACAAGCTCGAGAACGGCGCCAAGACCTATGACGACATCAAGGACGAGCTCCTGGAACGGATGCGGGCCCGCTGGGCGGAGTACGCGCCCAATCTGACTCGGGACAACATGCTGGCTACCTACGCCTACACCCCGGACGACATACAGAACCGAGTGATCAACATGGTCGGTGGAGGATGCCGCCAGGGTGCCTACACCAATGACCAGTGGGGCATCAACCGACCCTTCCCGGAGGCCAGTGGCTACCGCACCCCCATCGAAGGCCTCTACATGTGCGGCTCGGCCTGCCATCCGGGCGGCTCGATCCACTTCGGTCCGGGCTACAACGCCGCCAATGTCATCGTGGAGGATCTGGGCATGGAGCGTTGGTGGCCTTCATACCGGATCATGGGCAAGCCGGTGCTGTCCCGTGCGTGAAAGAGCTGTCCCGTACGTCAAGAAAAACCGAGATGATGATCTGCGGGCCGCTCGCTATCCTTCACTGAGTCACGCTTCGTGATCCGAGGGCCAGGGTTCCCAACAGATGCTGTCCCGGTGGGACCGCGGCGGAGAGAAGATCGCACTCCTGGTGAGGAAGCGACCGAATAAGAGGAGGAAGTCCTTATGAGAAAGCTCATGGACCGCCGGGCGTTTACCCTGGTGACGCTACTGACCGCCCTGGCTCTGTTGGCCGGTGCCTGCGGCGGGGAAGACGAGCCGGCCGCTACCACTGCTGCGCCCGCTACCACTGCTGCGCCCGCTACCACTGCTGCGCCCGCTACCACTGCTGCGCCGGCTACCACTGCGGCCCCGGCTACCACCGAAGCCGAGATGACGGAGCCTACGGAAGAAGAGCCGATGGGCCCGACCGAGCTGGATGTGGCCATGATCATGCTGGGCACCAAGGAGGAGGGCTGGTACGCCACCTTCATCGACTCGGTCCACCGGGTGGCCGAAGAGGCGCCCCACGGCTTGACGATCACCCTGGAGCAGATCGAAGAGATCCCCTACGCTGACGGAGAGCGGGTGATCCGGGACCTGGCCCAGACCGGTGATTACGGGATCATCGTGGCGCACAGCACCTACTCGGATGCGGTCGCCGCGGTTAAGGATGACTTCCCGGACATTCTGTTCGCCTTCTCCGGGTCCGGCAACGAGCCCACCGGCGGTAACGGCTACTGGATCGACGTGTTCATCCACGAGCCTGCCTACCTGGCCGGGATCATCGCCGGGGCCATGACCCAGACCAACCACATCAGCGGGGTGGCGGCATTCCCATTCCCCAACGTCAACGGTCCGCTCAATGCCTTCATCGACGGCGCCAGGTTTGTGGCCACGCAGATGGGCAAGGGTGATATCACCTTCGATGTGGCCTACATCGAGAGCTGGTTCGACCCGGCTACGGCCCAAGAGGCGGCCGCGGCCCAGATCGCGGCCGGTTCCGACATGATCTATGCCGAGCGCTTCGGCCCCTTCTCGGCCATCGAGGAGGCGGACGGTGTGTTTGGCTTCGGACACTTCACCGATCAGCTCGGACTGTCCCCGGTGGTGTTGACCAGCGCGGTCGCCCGTTGGGACACTGCCTTCACGGATCTGGTTGACGCCTGGTACGCCTACCACACCGAGGGTGTCGCGTACGATGCCCCGATGGAGCGGATCGTCTACACCTCGATGGTCGATGGCGGGTCCTCACTCGGAGAGATCAGCGACCTGGTTCCGGCCGATGTCCAAGACGGCGTGGCGCAGGCCGAAGCGGCCATACTGGGCGGGCTTCTCAGGATCGAACTGAAGACCGATCCCATCGAGTAGTCCGATCAGCCGAATGAGTCCCACACCTCGGGGGAGCGAGCTTGGCCACTGAGACGATCCTGGCCGTGGATCGCGTCACCAAGCGCTTCCCCGGGGTAGTCGCCAACGACGCGGTAAGCGTCGACATCCGCCGCGGGGAGATCCACTGCGTTCTGGGCGAGAACGGCGCCGGTAAGACCACCCTGGCCGACATCCTCTACGGGGTTTACCGGCCCGACGAAGGGACGGTGAGGCTCAACGGCGAGCCTCTGGAGCTGCATACGCCCGGTGACGCCATCGCAGCCGGTATCGGCATGGTGCACCAGCACTTCGAACTGGTTCCTCCGATGTCGGTGGTCGAGAACGTGGTCATCGGAACCTCGTCCAGTCAATGGCTCGATCTGTCGGTGGTAAGGGGCCGGCTCAATGAGTTCTTCCAGAACTATGAGGTGGAGATCGATCCCGACGCCGAGGTGGGCCGGTTATCCGTCGGAGAGCAGCAATGGGTCGAGATATTCAAGACCCTCTACTTCGGCGTGGAGGTCCTGATTCTCGACGAGCCCACCGCGGTCCTCACCCCCCAGGGCGTTCAGGAACTCTTCCGGATCCTTCGCCGGATGCGGGACGAGGGCTTGACCATCATCCTGATCACCCACAAGCTCAAAGAGGTTATGGAGTTGTCCGACCGGGTGACGGTGTTGCGTCTCGGCAAGGTGGTCGGAACCGTCAATACGGCCGATGTCGAGATGCGGGATCTGGCCCAGATGATGGTGGGACGGGAGGTGCTGTTCCAATTCGACAAGGAGCGGTCGGAGCCCGGCGAGCCGGTCCTCGAAGTGGACGGGATCCATCTCGCCAGCGTCACCGGTCGGGGCTCTCTGAAGGGTCTCTTCCTAACGGTCCACGCCGGGGAAGTGGTGGGCCTCGCCGGTGTTTCCGGCAACGGCCAGAACGGCCTGTTCGACGCCCTGGTCGGGGTCGAGAAGCCCTCCGCCGGCGCCATCCGGATCGCCGGCGTGGACACCGCTGAGCTGTCCGCCAACCGGATCGCGCAGCTCGGGGTGGCCAGCGTTCCGGCCGATCGGATAGCGCAAGGTCTCCTGATGGACTTCACTGTCAAGGAGAACCTGGTGCTGGGCCGTCACCGTTCAAACCCCTTTTCCCGGGGCGGGCTCCTCAACCGGGCCGCGATCGACGGCTTCGCCGCTGAATCGATCAAAGGATTCGATATCAGGACTCCCTCGGCGTCGCAATCCACCCGTACCCTCTCGGGCGGCATGGCCCGGGAGCTGTCGGGGGAACCAAGCCTATTGATTGCCCACCAGCCCACTCGCGGGTTGGACATATCCGCCAGCGAGTACGTCAGGCGTCGTTTGCTCGAGGAGCGGGAACGTGGCGCAGCAGTGCTGTTGATGTCCGAGGACCTGGACGAGATCTTCCAACTCTCGGACCGGATCGCGGTGATCTACGACGGCCGGATCGTCTCGGAAACCACCCCCGAGCAGGCCGACCTCGAATCCCTCGGCCTTAGCATGGCCGGTGCCGATACGGTCGAGGCGGGATCAGCATCATGACCGACCGGACCCCTTCCGAGGTGCAGGCGCCGGATGGCGGCGGCCGCAGGGATCCGCTGTCGATGTTGTTCCAGCCCGGAGCGTGGAGGATCGAGAAGAGGCTGGCAGTCCGCCCATGGCACGAGTTCGTAGCCCTGGTCGCCGCGCTGCTTGTGGCGGTGGCCATCATCGCCGGCCTGGTCCTGGTTATCGGGAAGAGCCCGGCCGATTCGTTCGCCGCCTTGTACAACGGGGCCTTCGGCAACTGGGAGTCCACCCTGGAGACCCTGGTGCAGGCGACACCGCTGATCCTGACCGGCTTGGCGGCCGCGATCGCCTTCCGGGCCGGGGTCTGGAACATCGGCGCCGAGGGGCAGTTCTTCGCCGGCGTCATGGGTACCTGGTTCGTCTATGACATGTGGGGAGGGCTACCCGCGCCGCTGCTCTTCGTACTGATGTTCATCTTCGCCGCCATCGCGGGCGCTCTCTGGTCCTCGGTGGCCAGCGGGTTGCTGGTCCGCTACGGGACCAACGAGATCCTCACCACCGTCATGCTCAACTTCGTGATCCTCTACATCCTTTCCTACTTGCTGGCCGGACCCTGGCAGTCGCCCGACACCTACTACTACCAGACCGTCCGGATGGCCGACAGCACCTACCTGCCCAGGTTCCTCACCGGGAGCCGGCTTCACTGGGGGTTCGCCATCGCGCTGCTCGCGGCGCTGGCCGTCTACTGGATCATCCGGCGCACAACCCTGGGATACGAGATAAGGGGGATCGG
>JAGWAN010000022.1:50804-85040 GCA_021296345.1 Acidimicrobiia bacterium
GGTACCGTGACCCTTGCCACCATGGCCATTTCCGGCGCTCTGGCCGGGATAGCCGGCGCTGGGGAATTGTTGGGGCTCCATCATCGTGTCCAGCTCGACATCGCCGAGGGCATCGGTTTCACGGGCATCATCATTGCCTTGGTGGCCCGGCTGCATCCTCTCGGCGTGATCGTGGCCGCCATACTGTTCGGCGCCCTTGTCAACGGGTCCACCGCGATGCAGTACGAGACCGGCATCCCGAAAGCGCTGGTGTTCGTAATCGAGGGGACCACGCTGGCGCTGGTCCTGATCGCGGCGATGGTGTCGAGATACCGGATCCGGAAGGCCGCCTGACATGGAAGAACTCTTCACCAGCGCCGTCCTCGTCGGGATCTTCTGGGCCACGTTGCGGATCGCCACCCCCCTCCTCCTCGCTGCCCTGGGGGAGTTGGTGTGCGAGAGCAGCGGGATCCTGAACCTCAGCCTCGAGGGAACCATGACCATGGGCGCCTTTGCCGGCTTCTACGTCGCCAACGAGACCGGCAGCATCCTGGCCGGCTTGGTGGCTGCCGGGCTCGGTGGGGCATTCCTTTCACTCATCATGGCGCTGATGACCGTTACCGCCAAGGTGAATCAAGTTGTCGCTGGCCTAGCTCTCAACATCCTGGGTCTCGGGCTGGCCTTCTTCTGGTACCGATCCATCTACGAGGCCGAGGGGAGCATCGACATCCCCACAGTCGAGACGATGGAGGCTCCGTGGGAGTTCTTCCCCATTCCCTGGTTGACAATCCTCGCGTTCGTAATGGTTCCGGTCGTCTGGGTGTTTCTCTACCGGACCAAGTACGGGCTCGAGCTACGGAGTATCGGGCACAATCCCGAGGCCTGTGATATGCGCGGGGTGGGCATCATCTCGCGGCAGTACATGGCGGTGGTGTTCGGGGGAGTGATGGCCGGGCTGGCCGGATCCTTCCTCTCCCTCGGATCGACCGGCTTGTTCTTCCCCGACATCATCTCCGGGCGGGGTTGGATCGCGCTGGCGATCGTGATCTTCGGGAACTGGAGGGCCACCTGGGTGCTGGTCGGTTCGCTGCTGTTCGGATTCCTCGAGGCCAGCCAACTCGCCCTCCAGGCAAGCGATGTCGACCTGCCCTACCAGCTCCTGCTGGCGTTGCCCTTCGTCCTCACCATCGTGGCGCTGGTCTTCAACCGCAGTCGCTCCAACGTCCCCCTGTCGCTGACGATCCCCTACCACCGGGGCGAGCGCTAACCGGCTGTGTGTCGCCAAGTTTCTTGTAACCGTTCAAGTCAAGCTACGCGCCAACATGTTAGATTGGATCAATAATCCGACCTAGCAGGGTCCTGTTCGTGGTTGAGTCAGGAGGTCGTGCAGACACATGACGTTAGACAGTCCCATGCGCATCAACCCGATGATCCGCCATCGGGCTAGCCACATCGGCAGGGCCGTGCCACGCCGGGAGGATCGATCCTCTTTGATGGGCCGCCAGCGCTACATCGCCGACCTGAAACTACCCGGTATGCTCGAAGTGTCCTTCGTGCGCAGTACCGAGCCCCACGCCCGGATAGTCAGCATCGACACAGGCCCCGCCCTCGCCCTGCCCGGTGTGCATGCCGTGTTCACGGGCGCCGACCTGGCGGATGTGGAGTTGTTCCCGCAGAAGATCCTCTACATCCAGCCGGTGCACCAGCCCGCCCTCGCCGTGGACCGGGTTCGCTACGTCGGCTCTCCCTACGCAGCCGTGGTCGCCACCGACCGGTACGTGGCGGAGGACGCAGCGACCCTGGTGGCCACTCACACCGAGTTCGACCCGCTCCCCACCGTGGCCGACCTGGATCAGGCGCTGGCCGATGACGCCCCCAGGTTGTTCGACGACTGGCCCGACAACTACCTGGTCAACTTCCCGGCCGACAAGCCCGAGGTGAGGAAGGCCTTCGAAGAGGCCGACCACACGTTCAGCGACACCTACGTGAGCCAGCGCCAGACCGGGCTCCCGCTGGAGTGTCGGGGCGTCCTCGCAGACGAAGTCGACGGTGAGTTCACCATTTGGACTTCTACCCAGAGTCCCCACATAGTCCGGACCACGATCGCCGAGATGACCGGCATTCCCGAGCCGCGCATCAGGGTGATCGTCCCGGCCATGGGGGGCGGATTCGGCACCAAGACCCACATCTATCCCGAGGACGTGGTGATGCCTTGGATAGCCCGCAAGCTGGGGCGCCCGGTCCGCTGGCTCGAGGACCGCTTCGAGAACCTTGTCTCCGCGGTGCATGCCAGGGACCAGCGCCACGATGTGGACGTGGCCTACGACGATGACGGGACCATCCGTGCCATCCGATGCAAGGCCTACTGCGACGTGGGCTCGGGGGAGATCTTCATGCCTGGCACTGCCACGGTGTTCGTCACAGGGGGAGTCTTGACGGGTGGCTATGACTTCCGGAATATGGAGGTGCACCACTTCTGCGTGGTCACCAACAAGACTCCGAGCGGTGCCTATCGGGGATTCGGTACACCCGAGGGCATGTTCGTCATGGAGAGGATCATCGACCGGGTGGCCCACCTCACCGGGACCGACCGGGTCGAGATCCGTCGCCGAATGATCCTCCAGGAAGAGCAGATGCCCTACATAATGCACGGCGGCGGGAGGGTGGACTCCGGATCGCACGCCAAAGGTTTCGAGCGGGCTGTGGAGATGATCGGCGAGTCGCTCGAGCGGGTGCGGGCCCGGTATGCCGACGATCCTGACGTGCGGGTGGGGGTCGGCTACACCAACTATGTGGAGCCCACCACACCAACCTACCACCTCACCACGGGGCACTGGGCCGGATACGACTCGGCCACCCTGAGGGTCGATCCTGACGGCGCGGTCAGGGTGGGTCTAGGCACTACGGCCCTGGGGCAGGGCACCGAGACAACCGCCGCCCAGCTCGCCGCCGACGCTCTGGGCGTGGATCCGGACGACGTGACGGTCGTTATGGGGGACACCGACCGTGCGCCATACGGGCTGGGGGCGTGGGGAAGTCGCTCGGCGATCGTGATGAGCGGATCGATCCTGATGGCCGCCGATCGGGTGATGACCAAGGCTCAGGAGATTGCAGCCCACATGTTGGAGGCAGCAGCCGATGACATAGTGCTGACCGACGGTCGATTCCATGTAGCGGGTAGTGACACACCGACGGTGACATGGTCCCAAGTTGCGACAGCCGCCTGGGTTCGCACCGTCGATCTGCCCCAGGGGTTGGAGCCCGGATTGGAGATGTCGGGTTACTTCGAGCCGCCCGAACTCGAGCACCTTCCCGGGATGGACGGCAAGGTTAACGCGGCGGCCAGTTGGTCGAACGGTGCCCACGCAGGCGTGGTCAGCGTGCGGGTCAGCACCGGGGAGATCAAGATAGAGGACTACGTGGTGGTCCACGACTGCGGCACGATGATCAACCCGATGATCATCGACGGTCAAGTCCACGGGGGGGTGGCGCAGGGGATCGCCGGCGCGATGTTCGAGCACTTCCAGTACGACCCCGAGACGGCCCGGCCTCTCTTCGCCTCATTCATGGAGTACCTGTACCCCACCTGTTCCGACGTACCGATGATGACGGTCGAGCACTTCGAGACACCCTCCCCCGATCAG
Source organism: Acidimicrobiia bacterium (assembly GCA_021296345.1). Taxonomy (GTDB): domain Bacteria; phylum Actinomycetota; class Acidimicrobiia; order Spongiisociales; family Spongiisociaceae; genus Spongiisocius. The sequence continues at coordinate 54,428 of JAGWAN010000022.1, forward strand.
CCTCTCGGCGTCAAGGGCTGCGGGGAAGGGGGAACGATCGGTCCGGCTGCTGTGGTCGCCGGCGCTGTGGACGACGCCCTCTCCGACCTCGGGGTGGAGATCAAGGCCACCCCGGTCACTCCCTCGGCGATACGTAAGGCCATAAGGGAGGCAGCCGACGGAGGGGGTGAACGATGAAGCCCGCCGCGTTCGACTACTACCGTCCCGGCACTGTAGAGGATGCCTTAGCCGCCCTCGGTACCTCGGAAACGGCCAAGGTCCTGGCGGGAGGGCAGAGCCTGATTCCAGCCATGAACTTCCGTCTCTCCCAGCCCGACCTCCTGGTGGACATCGGCGGTGTTGGCGGTCTTGACCGGCTGGAGGTCGGACCCTCCGGCGTCACGATCGGCGCCTCGGTGACCCAGAGCCGGGTGATGGCGTCCGATGAGGTGGCGATTGCGGTTCCCGGGCTCCGGCGGGCCTTGCGTCATGTCGCCCACCTCCAGATCAGGAACCGGGGAACGGTATGCGGCAGCCTCGCCCATGCCGACCCGGCCGCCGAGTTGCCCGCGCTGGCGGTCGCCTGCGGCGCGACCCTGTTCCTCCAGGGAACGGCGGGAAGGAGGACAGTGGATGCGGGCGACTTCTTCCTGGGCCCGTTCTGGACGGACCTCGCCGAGGGAGAGATCATCACCGGGGTGCATTTTCCGAGCGAGGCGGCGGACACCGTTACGGTGCTGGATGAGTTGGCTTGGCGGTCGGGTGACTTCGCCATCACCGGGCTGGCGGCTGCCCTGACCACCCGAGACGGGACGGTGAGTGGCGCCCGGCTGGTCAGTTTCGGGGTCGGCGGAGCGCCACGGCGGATGGCCGGCGCCGAGCAGGCTGTGCTCGGCTTCGCTCTGGGGGATGATAGCTCGGCCCTGTATGGAGCCGCCTACGAGGACGGCTTCGATGCAGTGGATGATATTCACGCTTCGGCGGAGTACCGGCGGGAAGCGCTGGGCGCCCTGGCGGTAAGGAGCGTCCGGGCGGTGCTGGCATCCAACGGCAACGGGACGGGGGTGTGATGATGGACACCAATCCGGGCTTGCGGGAAGTCGACGTATCGGTCTCGATCAACGGGACGCAGGTGAGCCACAGGGTTCCTGCCCGCTTGCTGCTCTCCGACTTCATCCGTGATGTCGTGGGCCTGACCGGTACCCATGTGGGGTGCGAGCACGGTTATTGCGGGGCCTGCACCGTGATCGTTGACGGCGATGCCATCCGCTCCTGCTCGACCCTGGCTGCCCAGATCGACGGGAGTGCCATAAGAACCGTCGAGGACCTTGCCACCGATGGCGAGCTCACCCCTATGCAGCAGGCTTTCCACGAGAACCACGCAATGCAATGCGGTTTCTGCACGGCAGGGTTCCTGATGACCCTCGAGAGCGTCGATCCTGATGGCTACCAGGAGAAAGAGCAGGTGATCGATTTGCTGTCGGGAAACCTGTGCCGCTGTACCGGATACCACAACATCTTCAATGCGGTTTGCTCGACGTGGGGAGTGGACTCGTGATCCGAACTTGGCGCGCGGAGAACCGGCGATGACCAGCCGGCACGCCACAAGTGACTACCTCGACGTCGCCGCCGAGAACCGGCTCTACGAGGAGATGCGGGACAACTTCTGGTTCCCGGTCGCCTACTCCGATGACCTGAAAGACGAGCCCCAGGCATTCACCCTCTTCGAGGAGCAGTTAGTGGTCGTCCGCTTGGACGGCGCCCCCCGGGTGTTCGAGGACCTGTGCCGTCACCGGGGAGCGGCCCTTTCCCTGGGCAAGGTGATCGACGGTTGCGAGTTGCGCTGCGGTTATCACGGCTGGACCTACGATGCCGAGGGTCGGGTCACCCGGGTGCCGGCGCGTGAGGAGCTCTCTCCCGCCTTCCGGAACGTCCGGGTGCCGTCGTTCCCGCCGGTCGAGGTGTCGGGCCTGATCTACTCCACGCTCGGCGATCCCAAGTTCCCACCGCCGGCCATTCCCGAGATCGACGACCCGAGCTACCGGTTCCTGCATCTCGGCATCTACGAGTGGAACTGCTCTCTGCCCCGCCGTCTCGAGAACTACTTCGACTTCTCCCATTTCGCTTGGGTTCACGACGGCATCCTAGGGGACAGCAGCCAGCCCCGGATCGAGGACTACGACGTGGACAAGGTCGGGGGAGAGCTCCGGTTCCTCGCCGGTCCCTTCGTAGAGTTCACCGACAATGTCAAGAACAACCCGGAGTCAGGCATGGCGGAGACCTACGAGGCCTGGAAGCGCTACCAGGTGTTCTTGCCCAACGCCATGAAGCTGAACAGCACCGCCGGACCGGTGGAGGATTACGTGCTCTGGGTGGCGGTGGCACCCGTCCACCGGAAGCGAACCCGCTGCTTCACCTACGTGGGCCGCAACTATCCGGGCGCGGACGAGGACTTCCGGGCCTTCGCACAAATGGTCACCGACCAGGATCGCCCCATCGTGGAGTCGCAGCGCCCCGAGGAGCTCCCCGCCGACCTGGCCGCCGAGATGCACGTGAGGGGGGCCGACCTCGGGACGCTGGAATACCGCAAGTGGCTCCTGGACATAGCCAACGGCAAGGTCGAGTTGGCAAGCCGCTGAGATCGGGATGGCGAGGGTTTCTTTCGTGACCCCAGCGCTACAGTCGGCGTATTCGCAGGTGGGGCTGACTGCTGAGTTCGAGATGTTTTGTCCTCCTAAGCCCCGCCGTGCCTGCAAGAAGGTGACGGGGATGGGACCCGCGTGTGACTCGGCGAGAGTTAGCGCTAGGTGGTGGACGGGCAGGATGCCGGTACCGGGGGCTATGGCGAGCCGACGGAATCCAATACACGCTTCAGGCACCAGGGTCCGCTGACCTTCTCGGAACCGCGGTCGAGCGGTTCACCGTTCGCTGATCAAGGTTCACGAGGTACCTGTTGACACGGCGCGAAACCCCTATGTATGGTTCAGAAAAGCGCTTGGAGATTGATGTGCGTCGCACAGTAACGATTGGCATCGGCGACAACTTCGCCGATCTGCCAGCGTACCTGCCTGCCAAGCCCTTACCGTTTCGAAGAGTTCCGCCTTTCTCCGCGATCCCAGGCAGGGATGTCTGGGTTCTTCAAGATGGCACGTGTCGCGTAGTAATAGGTAACTCAGCGTTCTATCGCCGGAGGGCCGCTGCTGGTCTGCACACGAATGCTCCGTCAGCACCTTCCCAACGCGGTGGCGGATTCTCTGCACCCCTCCGGTCGGCGGCCCGCGAGAGGAGTCCGACCGTAAACGTGAAGACTACCCTCAGGCACACAAACGTCAGGCGGAGAGTCTGACGCCGGGAGGAGAGAAGCATGGGGAGACAAAGGCGAACTAGGTTGGTGATGGGTCTGGCGGTGACGCTCGGCCTTGTGTTCAGTGCGTGCGGCGCCGAGACCGATACCGCCGACGCTCCGGCGACGACGAGCGCCGCGCCGGAAACGACGAGCGCCGCGCCCGAGACAACGACTGCCGCGCCGGAAACGACGAGCGCCGCGGAGCCGGCAGCCACCACCGAGGCGGCTATGGAGGAAGAAGTCCAGACGTTGCGAATCGCAGTCTCTGGCGACCTTCCTTCGATCGACCCGATCTTCGGGCAAAACACGCTCACCAACATGACATTGAAGAACATCTACGCCCAGTTCCTGTTCTATGAGCCTCCCGCCGGAGACGTGGGCGATTTCGCCAAGGCCAACATCTCGAAACGGATCGGGCGGGCAGTCGAGCGAATGGAGTACTCGGACGGCGGTCGAGTGGTGACCATGCACATCCGGCAAGGAGTCACCTTCCCGACAACCGGTAACCCGATGACGGCCGACGACTTCCTGTGGTTCTACGAGCGAGCGTTCTGTGCCAAGGCGAGCACCATGTTCAACTCGAACTCGTACGGCGTGCTCTCGACCGACCAGGTTGAGAAGATCGACGACTACACGATCCGGGTCACGCTCGAGCAGCCGTCGCCCATCATCGAGAACCAGCTCCGCGCTCAGGTCGCAGTGCTACTCGACTCAGAGGCGATCAAGCCGCACATTACCGAGGACGATCCCTGCGGCAACGAATGGATCGCTCAGAACTACGCGGGCAACGGCGTCTACCGGCTCGTCGAATGGGATCGCGGGCAGCGGATCGTATTCGAGGCCAACCCGGCATGGGCTTGGGACGAGCCCTACTTCGACCGGGTCGAACTCCTGGTGATTCCAGACGCGAGCAACCGGATCCTGTTGCTCGAAACCGGCGAGGTCGACATGGCGATGGACCTCGACGAGCGCCAACTGGCACGCCTCGATGAGTCAGGCAGCGCCAACGTCCTCAAGATTCCGGGTCGGCGGACCTTGCGGCTCCTGTTGAACAACACGGTTCCACCGTTCGACATCCGGGAGGTGAGGCAGGCGCTCAACTTCGCGGTTCCGCACGAGACGATCATCAACGACATCCTCCAGGGCACAGGGGTGCATCTGGCTAGCCCGGTGTCGCCGAACTCGACCTACTACCAGGACTTCAACTTCGGCGACCTCCAGAAGTACTCACACGATCTCGACCAAGCGAAGGCACTACTTGCAGAGGCGGGCCTTGCCGACGGGTTCGAGTTCACCCTGATGATCCCGCAAGGAAACACGCTGGTCGATGAGATCGCCACGTTCCTCCGGTCCGAGTACCAGAAGATCGGTGTAACCATGAACATCGAACGGGCGACAGGAGCAGTGCTTGCCGAAGCCATGGGTCAGGGGACCGGGGACGCCTACTTGCGTGGTTGGTTCACCGACTTCGTGGATGAGCCTTTCTTCCACTTCAACCTCTGGTGGAGGACCAAGTCGGTGATCAACTGGACGCAATACACCGACCCTCGCATGGATGAGCTCGTCGCTCTGCTCAAAGCCGAGACCGACAAGGACGCCCAGAGGGCTCTGGCTCGAGAGGCGATCGAGATCATCATCAACGATGCTCCGGAGGTGTGGATCGCCGGCGGCGCAACCCAAGTCGCTCTGGCCCACGGTCTCCGAGGCTACGTGCACGAGCCGGACGAGTTGCCGATATGGGGAAGCCTGTACAGGGACGAATAGGGGCCTTGACGAACTCGAGGTTCTGAAGGACTCCGGAGGGTGCTGAGAAACGGTGATAGTGGTTGGCCAGTTGCGTGCTGACGTGGCATTCTGCCGTCGGCGGCTGAGCCAACAGGGCGTTTCTCGGCACCCTCCCGGGCATCGACGGAGCCCGAGCAGGTAACCGACGACAGGAGGTCGGCACGTGGCCTTGTCGACAGGGCCTGAACTCGACAGGGACGGTTCGACCGGCCCGCCGCAGGGTGCAGACGAACCGGCGTCCGCTACCCGTGTCGACGTGTTCATGTACGTCGCCAGGAAGCTGGGCTCCCTAGTCCTAGTGTCGGTGCTCGTCGCGACGCTCACCTTCGTGGTGAGCCGGGCTACCGCGGACCCTTCCTTCCTGATGGTGGGCCAGGACGCGACGGACGAGATCATCGCCGCCCGGCGCGCCGAGATGGGTCTCGACCAACCGATGTATCGCCAGTGGGCCTCGTACATGGCGGATCTGGTCAGAGGCGATCTTGGCATTTCGAGGCGGACCTTTGCGCCGGTCGGTGGGGAGATCTTTGAGCGGCTTCCCGCGACGGTTGAGTTGGCAGGCGCGGCGTTGTTACTGTCTCTGCTGGTGGCGATTCCGGGGGGAATCCGGGCCGGATTGCGACCCGATGGCTGGATCGATCGTCTTGTCGGGTCGATCGCGCAGCTCGGCGCAGCGATACCGAATTTCTGGCTGGGCCTGATGCTCATCTACTTCGGCTTCTACTGGCTCGGCTGGTTTCCCGCGCCCACTGGGCGGGGGCTGTTTGCGTTGGAATCCGAGTCGGTGACCGGCATCGTCACCATCGATGCCATACTCGCGCGTGACTGGTCGGCTGCGCGTGATTCGGTCGGGTATCTTCTGCTACCTGCGGTCACTCTGGCTTCGGGCGTGATGCCCCCGATCCTCAACGTGACTCGCAACGCCGCGGTGAGTGTCGTGAACTCGGCCTACTACGAGGCTGCGTTGTCTTTCGGGGTGCCGAGACGGGTCGTGCAGAGGAGGCTGCTGCTCCCGAACATCTCGGCCCCGGTCATAAACATCCTGGCTATCACGATCGGATTCTTGATGGGCGGGGCCGTGCTCGTAGAGGTCGTGTTCTCCTGGCCCGGACTCGGGTCGTATGCGGTGGCCGCCATGGACAGTTCCGACTACAACCCGGTGCTCGGCGTGGTGCTCCTCGCCTCGGTTACCTACGTGCTCGTCTACCAGATCGCTGACCTTGTCACGTTTGCCATGGACCCGCGCCTTCGGATATCGCGGTGACGGGAACCACGGGGACAGCAGCCCATGCTCCGGTTGGAGCAGTTGGTGGTGCTCTATGCAGGGTTGACCGGGCAAATGACGGCTAACCGGGCGGATACGCATCCGCGTCGTACCAGGCTGGCGAGGGCCGCGGTTTGGATAAGGAGGCTGCCTCTACTGCCCACCATTATGCTGGCCATCACCTTCCTGGTGATCCTGATCGGCCCGGCGATCGTCCCGCACGATCCGCTCCAGCCTAATCCCGCCAACGTCCTCGAGGCCCCCTCACGTGGCCACTGGTTCGGGACGAACGGCTTCGGCATGGATGTCTTTTCCCGCGTGATCGCGGCAGCCCGCATCGACGTCGGCGTCGCGGTCGCCGGGGTTACCGTAGGGGCGGTCGTTGGCTCGATCCTGGGCGCCACCGTCGCATACACCGGTGGGTGGGTCGATGCGATCGTCCAGAAGGCCATAGAAGTACTCCAGTCGTTCCCGCTCTTCCTATTCGCCTTGGCCTTGTTCGCCGCGCTCGGCGACAACACTTTCAATCTCGTTGTGGTCATCTCATCAATAAGCCTCCCCTGGTACGTACGCGTCGTACGAAGCGTCATTTCCCCGCTTCGAGAAGCGGATTGGGTTAAGGCATTGCAGAACGCCGGTGCGAGCGGCCCCCGCATCGTTGTCCTGGAACTCCTTCCCAACGCCACCAGCCAGGTGCTTGGCCTCTTCGCCCTCAGCACTGCTCTGGCGATCCAGGTCATCGCTGCTCTCGCGTTTATCGGTCTGGGTGTCCAGCCGCCCTTCCCCGAGTGGGGATCCATGATCAACACCGGAGCACCCTTCCTGCTCCAAGGTGCATGGTGGGTATCCACCTTCCCGGGCGTCGCCGTCGTGCTTGTCGTGATCAGCCTCCACAGTCTCTCGCGATTCTTCGACGCTGAGACTCGTGGGATCGGGTAGAGGGAGGGCTGCTATGCCACTCCCGAGCCATCTGGAGGGAGCCAGGATGGGCGAGGTCGTCCTCCTGTCCGGCGCCGGGATCCGGATCGATCGGAAGGCCCTACCTCCTCTGTACCCGGTCCAGAACGTGGATCTGTCCGTCCGGATCGGCGATCGAACGGCACTGGTAGGTGAGTCCGGCTGCGGGAAAAGCCTTACCGCAAGGCTGCTTACCGGGCTGCTCCCTCCCAACGCGGTGCTGGATCGAGGATCGGCCACCCTGCTCGGCGAATTCGACCTCGGTGAGGAATTCCCGGATGAGGTGCGCGGCAGCCGCGTCGCCATGATTTTCCAGGATCCCGTTTCCGTTCTGGACCCTATGGCCGGAATCGGAGTACAGATCGGACGGGCGCTGGCCGCAGCCGGTGTCGCTAAGGCCGAGCGGAGGGGAGCCGCGGTCGATCTGCTCGGCTCCTTGCATATCCCGGACCCGGAAGAGGTTGCCCGGAAGTACCCGCATCAGTTGAGCGGCGGAATGTGCCAGCGTGTCGCCATCGCGATGGCGCTGGCGCCGAAGCCGGATCTGCTGATAGCCGACGAGCCGACGACATCGCTGGACGTCACCACCGAGGTCCAGGTTCTCGACCTGCTCGAGGAGTACCTCGACAGCTCCGGCGCGAGCCTCATCCTTATCTCTCATGACCTGAATGTCGTGGATCGTCTGGCCGAGAGCGTGACCGTGATGTACGCGGGTCAGTCAGTGGAGCATGGACCGATCGCCGATATCCTCAGCGAGCCCGCCCACCCCTACTCGCGGGATCTCGTGCGTAGCAGCGTGCTAAACCGGGGCGAGGCCGCCCATTCGATCGCAGGAACACTTCCCTCGATCGAGAATGTCACGCGGACGTGTCCCTATCGTGTGCGCTGCAGCGAGGCCCGCTCGGCATGCTCGGATACTTCGCTAGGTCAGGTGCCCTCCTCGGACGGTTTCGTCCGGTGCCTGTTCCCGTTGAAGAAGATGCCCGGCGCGGCTGGCGGGGAACCGGTGTGACCCATCACGAGTCCCCGACCGGGTCGTACGACGACGCTACGGGCATAGACGCGGAAGTTGAATCGGGACGGCCCGTCCTGAGTGTCCGGGAGCTGTCCAAGACCTACACAACGAAGCGACTCATCGGGTCGGGCAAGGGGTACCAAGCCCTATCGAATGTCTCGCTCGACCTCAGAGCCGGGGAGATACTCGGTGTGGTGGGCGAGAGCGGATGCGGTAAGTCCACACTGGGCAAGGTGATCGCAGGTGTCGAGACAACCGGCATCGGAGGCGCCGAAGTGGGCGGCCAACCGTTGGATCTCGCGCAGGGCACGCGAACGCGTGACCAACGGCGCCAAGTGCAATTCGTGTACCAGAGCCCGCGAGGCTCCTTCAACCCGGCGCGGCGCGTCTCCGCCGCGCTGCGCTACAACGCCCGGCTTGCCAGAGAGGTCACGGGAGAGCCGGTGGACGACGCTCTGGAGAGAGCGGTTAAGTCAGTGGGTCTCGGTGCGCAACACCTGGACCGCTACCCGAACGAATTGAGCGGTGGTCAGCTTCAACGGCTCTCCATCGGAAGGGCTCTCATCACGCGACCGGACATCGTCTTTCTCGACGAGCCCACCTCATCGCTCGACGTGTCCGTCCGGGGGGAGATTCTCAACTTGCTCACGGGTCTTCGCGAGTCGATGGGGCTATCGATGATTCTCGTGAGCCATGACCTCGATGTCATCTCGTATGTCGCCGATCGCATCCTGGTGATCTACGTCGGCCAGATCGTCGAGGAAGGGAGTGCCTCCGATATCGTCGCTCGGCCCGCCCATCCCTACACGCGGGCGCTTCTCACGGCGAGCAGCTTGCCGGATCCCGCTGAGCCACTCGAGCTTGCGGTCGACGTCCGGGATGCGTCTTTCCTTCCGACCGGCTGCCGTCTCGCTCCCCGTTGCCCACTCGCCGAAGCGCGGTGCTCGGAACCCCAGCATCTCGTTGCCTCCCATGGGAGATCCGTGCGGTGCTGGAAGGCTGAGTCGACGCTTCGGTAGGAGGCTGGGAGGAAACGCCTCAGAACAACCGGCCGCCGGAGACCCTGAGCTCCGCTCCCGACACGTAGCTCGCTTCCGGTGACAGGAGCCAGGTTACCGCGGCAGCTACCTCGTCGAGGTGCGGGAACCTTCCTAGAGGGGTGCGGCGGAGCAGGCTCGCCCGGACTTCGTCGGCGGCCCGCGCGGTGAGCGGTGTCGAGACGAAGGACGGGAGGATGGCGTTGACTCGCAGTCCGACCGGTCCTAGTTCGTTTGCTGCCACTCGGGTGGCGGCGACCAAGCCCGCTTTTGACGATGCGTATGCAGACTGTCCGGCGTTGGCGCCGTATGCCGACAGGCTGCAGACGTTGACGATCGCGCCGGTATCACCAGCTCGGCGCCGGCTCTGGTCTGCGACCCAATGCCTTGCGAACAGACTCATAGCGGCTATCGCAGCTATCAGGTTCACCTCGATCGTCCTGCGTAGGTGATCAAACGACATTTGGAGAAGCCGATCGTCCGCCGACACACCAGCACAGTTGACGAGGGCGGTCGGCGTGCTTGCCAGCCGGGTTACCTCATCGAAGGCCGACTCGAGATCGCGTGTCGACGTGATGTCCACGCCCAGCAACAACCCCGGAAATGTACGGTCATTTCGAGAATCGATCACGTCGGGAAGATCTAGACCGGCAACCGTCCAACCGGTAGCCTGCAACCCTTGGCAGATTGCTCCGCCCATGCCGCCGAGTGCGCCCGTGACTATGGCGACCCCAGCACTCGCCGGCTGGGGCGATGCTCCGTCGCCACTCGGGACCGTCACTTCTACGCGAACCCGCCCGCGTATTCGATCAGACGCCGGGCGTTGCCTGACAGGATCTTCCGAAGCGAGTCCTCGGGCCATCCGAGACCGACATAGTTCTTCCAAGCATCGAGAGGCTGGAACGGGAAGGCGCTGGCGTAGACCACCTTGTCGGAGATCAGGGTTCCAGCTGCATCCCGGAACACATGCGCACCGGGATGGAAAGCGTAGATGGAGGCTTCGAGATAGATGTTGTCGTTCCGGTAGGCCGTAGCCACCAACTCCTCCGAGCGAGGCCAGCATCCATGCGCGATGACCAGGCGCAGGTCCGGAAAGGTGCGGGCTATCCGTTCGAACGGTCCCGGATCCCCGTAGAACTGTCCCACGAAGGGTCCGACCGTGAGGATGGCGACCAGCTTGTTAGCGGCAGCGAACTCATAGATCGGGAACATTATCGTGTCGTCGTCCCAGCCGAGCGGCTGGGCAGCTATGGGATCCCCCGGAGGATCGAGCGCGATGCCGATGTTTCGGCTGTCGGCGGCCGCGGCGGCAAGTTCCACCTCCCGCTCCGTGGAGTGCGGGTCGATACCGTAGGCGGTGAACAGAAGACCTCCGGTCCTGGCAGCCGTTTCTCGTACGTAATGACTGCTGAGGTTTGCCCAGCTGCTGTTGCGTCCCGTGAACACGCCGACCTCGATGCTCTGCTGGCGAGCCTCGTTCGCGAAGTACTCCAGAGGCACGGGTGCAGGCTCCGGAATCCCGAACCGGCGCCACAGCAGTGCGTAACCCGATCCGGTATACAGATTCATGTACTCGGTAGTGTTGGGTCGGACACGGAAGTCGATGACCTTCATGCTGTGCTCCTATCGTCGATTGGTGGCTTCGACAGATCCATCCTCTACCGATCGGCTCATCCTACGTTCGCGCCGCCGTCAACCATGAGAGATGCCCCCGTCATGTAGCTTGACGCGCCGTCGAGCAGGAACAACACCGTCGAGGCGACATCTTGTGGCACCCCGACCCTATTCAGCGGTACCGATTCGGCCATTCGCTCGGTCCACTGCTCTACCGAAAGCCCATCAGCCTCGAACCCGGTTCTTGACATCGGCGTCAGGATCGGGCCGGGAAGTACGCAGTTGACGCGAATGCCGCGGTCCGCCAACTCAACTGCGGCCGATCTTGTCAGTCCTTCGATTCCCCCTTTTGCTGCACTATACGCAGACATGCCGGCCATGCCTTTGCGAGACAGCACAGAACCTACGAGGACGATCGAGCCGCCGCCTTCGGCCATGGCAGTGGCACAGGCTTCTAGCAGCCAGTAGGAACCCAACAGGTTGACGCTGACTATTGCCTTGACCCGGTCCCACTGCGAGATGCCGATCGATTGCCTCGCAGCAGCTCCGCCGATCCCGGCGCATGCGGCGAGACCGTCTATCCTCGCAACCTGGCTCCTGACTTGCGCGATCGCCCCATGAACGGCGACGGGGTCCGCTATGTCGCAGTGAGCGAAGAGCACGTGGTCGCTGGCAAGCAGGTCTTCGGGAGGCATCCGGAGGTCGAGGAGCGCGGCAGACCGGCCGCGATCCTGCAATCCCTCCACCACGGCTTTCCCGATACCTGATGAACCCCCGCTGACGATGGTGGTGCCGGGTGTCGCCGTCATCTCTCTCCGCTCGCCCAGAGGCTCGAACCAGGGTCAAGCGACAAACACAAACCTGCGGCCTGCGCAGGCGGGAACTGCTGCCTTGTGGTGGTGAATGCCTCCCCGTCGAACCGCATCTGTGCGACCCAGGTCTTGCCCGCCATCCGCAGTTCAGATTCCCAGAAGGCGTTGCACGTTCCCGCCCAGACAGCGTTGCCTGAGATCTTCGTCCTCGAACGGAAGCGCCGCAAACTGTTCGACGCTCAGTCCGAGAGGACGGATCGGGGAGCTGCTAGCGAACAGCAACCGGTGACCTAGGTAGTAGTTGGCCGCCCTAATGTACTCCTCAGCCCCCGGGCTGTTGGGAAGACCGTGCTCTGCAACCCGCTCGCACACCGGAAAGAGGGATTCGTCGTCATACAGGGCAGGGACACACCATCCGTTGTCTTTCGCGACACCCTTGAACCCGAGTTCGACACACTGGTCAACCTGGCTCACGGCGTCCTCCGATGCGCCATCCACCGAACCGAACCCGACGAATCGCCCGGGTACGTCTCGACCAACTCAGCGACATCGGAGTTGAGTACCGATCCCCACGGTGCGGGTGAATTACGGCCCATGGCGACGGCTACGTCGATCCCGGATTCGTTCATCTCTTCAACGAATCGCTCGATGGACCGGTCGTCGAGGATCGGAAGGGCGGAACGTCGAGCCACACGCCGGGGGCGGCTACCGGGTCCGGGGTTCGGATCGCGAGCCCCGTAGATGTTCAGTTTGCAGAAGCTCTTGAACGGAGGTCTGACACGAAAGTCGATGATCATACGGTATGATCCTTCTCTGTGAAGACGTACGGATAGCGTATCATTCTTTGCGCCAGCCCGTGGGGGTTTGGGGTCCGTCTCGCCGATCAGCGGCAAGCCCAGATGATTTCACCCCACGAACCCCGAACCACAGCAGGGGATCACGGGGACCGAACAGCGAGCCGACGCTTTGCTCGGCCCGGCGTGGGTGGCGGGCCCTGGTCGGTGACCATCTGCGGCGTTTGAAGGACCCGAGCCGTCCCGTTTTGAGCGTGCAGGCACGGTGGTTTCAGAGCGACACGGACGGTATGGTCAGAATCCTCGGAGCACCACGGCGATGACAATGCTCCCAACCACGGTGACCCATCCGACGGATATGCCCCCGGGACAGGCTTCCGTGCCGACGTGAATGACCGCAGGATGCGTCGCCCGGCAGTTTCGGGTAGCCGATGTTCGTAAGGGAGGATGAGAGTGCGGCCCACCTCCGCCTTTGATGTGGTCTATAATTCGGTTCCAGAAGGGGTGCTGATCGAACGGAGGAGTCGGCGTGGCCACAATCGAGCTCGACCATGCGGTTTGCATCGTCTCGGGCATGTGCGCGTCGCTGGCGCCTTCCCTGTTCCGGGTTCCGGACGACAACAGCGAGATAATCGTGCTCCAGACGACCGTTCCAGACGATCTCCTCGACGAAGCCATGAACGCGGAAGTGTGCTGTCCGGTCGAGGCGATCCAGGTGGTGATTGGCTAGAAGTCAGCCGGGCTGTTGGTGTGCCACGCCGGCCACGGCGACCGACGAGGGGAGATGACGATGGTACAGATCACTGCCGAACTCGATGAGACCCAGGGGAATACCCAGCTCGATGTAGCCGGAGAGACGAAACTCTACGAGCAGCTTCGCAACTTCTGGCACCCGGTGGCCTTTTCCGAGGATCTGACGGACGAGCCCCACCAGGTGACCCTGTTCGATACCCGCCTGGCCGTTGCGCGCTTGGACGGGAAGCCCTACGTGTTCGACGATATCTGCCGGCATCGCGGCTCCGCGCTTTCCCTGGGCCGCATAGAGGGTTGCTACCTCCGGTGCGCCTACCACGGCTGGGCCTACGACAAGGAAGGGACCGTGGTCGACATCCCGGCCCGGCCCGAGCTCAACGGCAAGCTCAAGGCGCAGCTACCGGTCTACCCGGCGGTCGAGTCGGGTGGCCTGGTATGGACCTGTATGGGTGACGAGCCCCCGGTCTTCCCTCCAGCCGTACTGCCGGAACTCGACGATCCCGAGTACCGGATCCTGCGCTGGGAACCCTACGAGTGGAACTGCTCGGTGGGTCGTCGCCTCGAGAACTACTTCGACTTCTCCCACTTCGCCCATGTCCACCACGGAATCCTGGGGGACCGGGACAACGCGGTCATCGCCGATTACGAGGCCTACCGGCGAGGCGGGGAGATCCGGATCAACGCCGGCCCCTTCCTCGAATACACCGACAACCCCAAAAACTCCACGGTGGCCGTTGAGGGAGAGACCTACGACGCGTGGAAGCGTTACCGGGTGTTCATGCCCAATGCCATGTGGCTGGACAGCTCGGCGGGTCCGGACGAGCACTACATCCTGTTCGTCGCGGTGGCCCCGGTCGGCCGCAAGCGGACCCGGTGCTTCACGTTCGTGGCCCGCAACTTCGCGTATGACATGGACGAGGAGTTCGACCGGATGCAGCGGGTCATCCTCGCCCAGGACAAACCCGTGGTCGAGTCGCAGCGCCCCGAAGAACTCCCGGTGGAGTTGACGGCGGAGATGCACGTCAAGGCGGCCGACCTGGGCACCGTGATCTACCGGCGCTGGCTCATGGAGTTCGCCGACGGGAAGATCGAGCTGGCGCCCACGGAGTGACCCGACCGCCCGCCGTAGTCATCGTCGGGGCCTCCCTCGGCGGCTTCCGTACCGCCCATACCCTGCGGCGCCTCCGGTTCGAAGGACGGATAATCCTGGTCGGGGACGAGCCCCACCTGCCGTACGACCGTCCGCCCCTCTCCAAGGAGGTGCTGACCGAGGAGAAGGGACCGGACGATACGTACTTCCGTGCGGTGGACTTCTTCGAGGATCAAGGCATCGAGCTGAAGCTGGGCTCTCCGGCGGCGGGCCTGGACGGCGAACGTCACATGATCACCCTCGCAACCGGCGAACAGCTCGGATATGACGCGGCGGTTATCGCCACCGGCGCCCGTCCCCGGCGCCTTCCGGGCACCGAAGGCCTGCCGGGGGTCCATGTGATGCGCACCTTGGATGATTCCGCATCCATCCGGTCGGCACTCGACCGGGCGAGGCATGTGGTGGTGGTCGGGGCGGGATTCATCGGCAGCGAGGTGGCGGCCAGCGCGCGCAGCCGGGGCGCAGCCGTCACGATTCTGGAGGCGGCCGGCCAGCCTCTGGTGGCGGCGGTGGGCGCCGAGGTGGGGAAGCGCTGCGCGGCTCTACATGACGTCTACGGGACCGAACTTCGGTGCGGCGCCGGCGTCGAGGGCATCGATCGGACCCCGGATGGCCTGGTGGTCCGCCTCGCCGGCGGCACGGCTGTCGGATGCGACCTGGTGGTGGTCGGGATCGGGGTGATCCCCAACATCGAATGGCTTGAGGGTTCGGGGATCGAGATCGATCGGGCAGTGCGGTGCGACCGGTACATGCGCACCTCGTTGCCCGATGTGTACGCGCTGGGCGACCTGGCCTCCTGGCACAACCCCCGGTACGGCGAGCGGATGCGTGTCGAGCACTGGACCAACACGGTCCAGCAGTCCACGACCGTCGCCCGCAACATCGTGGCCTCCCTGGCCGGTGCCGATCAGGTGGCCTATGACGGCATCCCGTACTTCTGGTCCGACCAGTACGGGCACCGCCTGCAGCTGGTGGGCCGCGCATCAGGAGACAAACCGGTATTCGTCCACGATCCGTCCGATCGCCCCGCCATGATGGCCCTGTACCGCGACGGGGATCGCTTGGGAGGCGCCTTCGCCATCGACACGGTGGGTCCCCTCATGCAGATGCGAAGCCTGTTGGTCCGCAATGCGGGCTTCGATGAAGCCCTCGGTCTGGCAGCCGACATCGAGTAGGGGGTTCGGGTCCCCGCGAGTCCATAATTCCGACCAGCGTGCAGGCCGACTATGTCACACCTGATCGTTAGCGTCGGATCATGACTACAGCGCGAGGTGCCCGTTCGGGAATCTGTTCCTGTTTCCTCCGGGAAGCAACGGTGGCTGGGAAGACCTGGTCCGGTGCGAATCCTATCGCCGTTATGACCCGAGCGTCCCGGACACGGGCATGGAAGTCTCCTACGCGCTCTATGAGGAAGGAGGCCTGAGCGGAGTGGGCGGGACTATGTGGACCGACGGCGTCTACCTAGCGGTGACGGGTCCTCCAGAAGTCTGGGATCACCCCGCCCATGTGCCCTGCGGGCTCGAGTTCGACGACGACTGACCGGACCTGCAGAACCCGCTTCGCCGTCATTCTTATTTGTCAGCGGGCCTCGCGAGGAACACTGCTGCCGTCGGCATTCCACTAGTACAGTCACCGCTGGTTCATCCATTCCCTTGGGAGGGCGATTTGGCGCGAGCAGGTAACCATGAGCGACGCTAACAAGGTGCGGATCGGTGTGGTCGGCGCCAGTCCACCTGGCTTCGGGGACCGTGCCCACCTGCCGGCCATCCAGTCCGCCGAGGGTCTGACGCTGGAAGCGGTCTGCACCACCCGTGAATCCACCGCCCGGGCCGCGGCCGAGAAATGGGGCGCCCGCAAGTGGTACTCGAATGTTGAGGAACTGTGCGCCGACCCCGATGTCGATCTGGTCACGGTGGCGGTCCGTCCCCGGCTCCATTATCCGCTCACGATGGCGGCTCTCCGGGCGGGTAAGCCGGTGTACTGCGAGTGGCCGCTCGCTCTCAACACCGGTGAAGCCCGCAAGATGGCAGAGCTGGCCGGACAGACCGGGCTTCCCACCGCAGTCGGCCTGCAAGGACGCTCCGCCCCCGCCGTTGCCTGGGCTCGCCGGCTGGTTGCGGAAGGAGCGGTCGGCAAACCCCTCTCCTTCGTGGTCTCCCAGATGCTCTCCAAGTTCGAGGTCGACTCCGACCGCTCCTGGCTGGTGCGCCACGAGGAAGCCAGCGGCGCACTCTTCGTGGCCTTCGCACATGTGGTGGACTCGGTCCGGCTGATCCTGGGCGATGTGGAGTCCATATGCGCCCGCCAACTCACCCTCTCACCGGACGGGTCCTACTCCGAGGGCGGAACGTTTGAGTGGAAGACGGCCGACACGGTGATGGCCCTGGCCGAGCTGTCCGGTGGCGTCGTCGGTACCGCCTACGTGTCCAACACCACCTCCCCGCCCCAGGGATACTCGCTTAGGATCATCGGCGAGGACGGCCAGATGCTCCTGGAAGCCCCTTCCTACTACCAGTTCAGTCCCGTCAGGGTGTCGGCCGGACCGCTTCAGGTCTCGGTCGGCCGGAGGGACTCGGACCGTCTCGAGGCGGTCGAGATCCCCGCCGAACATTTCTCGCAGCTAGCCGTTACGGAGGGGCACTCCGGCTACAACGTGGCCCGAGCCCTCACCGCATTCGCTGGGGCGATCCGGGATGGCGGCCGCTTCCGGCCCGACTTCCGGGACGGGGTGGATCTCCACCGCCTGCTGGACGCGGTCATGACCTCCGAAGAGGAGGGCGGCTGGGTCAGCTGCTTTTAGCGGCCCGTCAGGCCTGCGAACCTTAGGTTGAGGGCGCGGTGGGGCGCGTTGTGAGCCTTAGGTTGAGGGCGCGGTGGGGGAGGGAGTGTTCCGAAGCAATATACTGAGCAGCGTGCGCCTGCCGGGTGTGTCCTTCGCCCGGACGGGACCGCGTTCCCAGCGTCCACGCCCGCTAAGGAGAGGCCCGAGCCTATGGACTTGCATGATCCCTTCTACGACCTGTTTCCCCGCAGGTCCTTCCCTTCGATCGAGCCCGGGAGGACCGCCCTCCTCACTATCGATCTCCAGTACCTGGACGCCCATGAGGACGGCTGGATCGGCCGCATCGCCCAAGCGGCCGGGAAGCCGGAGGTCATGCGGGAGCGCTGGGACAACATCAACGGGATCCTCCCCAACGTCCGGCGCTGCCAGGACGCCTTCCGGGAGGCCGGCGAGGAAGTGATCCATGTCCGGGTGGCCTATCGCACCGCCGATGGAAGGGATGCCGGCAAGGCCTTCATGCCCACCGCCGACCTCGAGCCCGTACCCCGCGTACCCATGGACGACGAACTCCTGCCGGAGGTCAAGGCGATGGGTGACGAGATGATTTTCTCCAAGACTTCATCGAGCGTTTTCAACACGAGCAACATCAATGACGTCCTGAAGCGCATGGGCATCACCAATCTGGTGTTCACGGGAATCGTGACCGAGGGTTGCGTGGAGCTGTCCGCCCGGGACGCCGCCGACAGTGGCTACACGGTGTCGCTGGTCAGCGACGCCTGCACCTCATCCACCAGGGAGCTGCACGAGAACGCCCTGGACCGGATGACGGATGGCGGCTTCATCGCCGCGCGGACCACCGACGAGATCATCGCGGAGATCTCCGACCCACAACCATCCGCCCCCTACCGGCCGGCGTCGATACCGACCCCCAACAGCTAAGGAGCCGACCGAATGGCAGAAGGCACACTCACCCACATCTCCTCTCCCGAGGAGCGGGAACGACGTCATCAGGTACTGCGCGAGGCCATGGCCGGTGCGGGGATCGACGCCATGATCATCTGCAGCCGGGGCGATGAGTTCGTAAGGGGCCGGGTCCAGTACGTGAGCGACATCTTCCAGTGGGCCGGTTGGGGGATGGTCGTCCTCCCGCAGAAGGGCGAGCCCACCTTCATAGGAGACCCGCTGTGGGGCCTCTCGCGGGTGGCGCTGGTCAACTGGATCCAGGACTTCCGGGCCACCCAGACACCGGGGGTGGAGATAGCCGGCATACTCTCCGACCACGGCATCTCCAACGGGACCATCGGGATCGTTGGGCTGGCGGATATCACCTCCGCCGCCCACTACATGGCCTTCCAGGAGGCGTTCGGGAAGACAGCCACGCTGGTTGACGCCACCGACATCTTCGACGACATCAAAGCCATCAAGAGCGATGAGGAGATCGAGAACCTGCGCGAGACCTCTCGGATCATCCGGCTGGTGTTCCGGAGCCTCGAGGGTCACATCCGTCCGGGAGCGATCGAGCGGGACATCCTGGCCGAGGCTCACCGCCTGGTCCGCCAGCACGGATGTCTCGACGGGATCGCCCAGATGAGCCGCCAGCCCTACCGCGCCTACACCTTCGGGATGGACGCGGAAATCGAACGGGACGATGTTCTCTGCATCGATCTGGAATGGGGAGGCCCCTCCGGTTACTGGGTCGAGGTGCGCCGCACCTACACCTTCGGGCGTCCTTCCGATCAGATCCTCCGCTACTGGGATACACGTATCGAGACCCTCGACGCCTGCGTAGACGCCATGAAGACCGGCGCATCCTCCGACGAGGTGTTGGCGGCCCGTGACCGAGTCCATCGCAAGTACGGGCAGGGCGGCTTCGACTCGGTCGCCTACACCGCCCACGGGATCGGGCTGGACTCCCACGAGGTTCCATGGGTGCCCGGCAAGGAGCGGGTGATGGAGACCAACATGGTCATCAACCTGCACCCCCAGATCACCTTCGACGATCCGGCGGAGGCCCTCGCCGTAGGTGGGATATGCGTGTCCGACAACGTGCGGGTCACTCCGGACGGCGGCGAGCGC
Organism: Acidimicrobiia bacterium; assembly: GCA_021296345.1. Lineage (GTDB taxonomy): Bacteria > Actinomycetota > Acidimicrobiia > Spongiisociales > Spongiisociaceae > Spongiisocius. The sequence goes on from JAGWAN010000022.1 coordinate 73,792, forward strand.
CTCACCTACGACCGCGACATCCTGGTCGACCTGGATGCATAGCCGGGCCGCCCTGGTGGTCGAGCCGGGGCGGGTAGAGGTCACCGGGATCACCTTCGGTCCTCCCAGGGAGGGGGAGGTGATCCTGAGGATGGAGGCAGCCGGGGTGTGCCGGACCGATTACAAGGTCTCCAAGGGCCTGCAGTCGAGTCGGAAACCCCTCTACCCGATGCTCTTGGGTCACGAAGGCGCCGGAGTGGTCGAGCAGGTCGGCCCGGGTGTGAGCCGTCTCTCGGAGGGTGACCGTGTCGCGGTCGGATGCCGGGTGCCCTGCGGATCGTGTTCGATGTGCCGACGGAACGATCCCCGGCGCTGCAACTCCTCGGGTGCGCGCCCGCCCTCTGTCTCGCTGGCCTCCGATGGAGCCGGAGTGGACGTACCGATGGGCCTGGGCGTGTACGCCGAACGGATTCCGGTGGACGCCGGGGCCGTATTCAGGGTCAGCGATGCGATGCCGATGACTTCCGCCTCGCTGCTGGGTTGCGCGGTCATGACCGGTACCGGTGCTGTGTTCCACACCGCCCGGGTCTGGCCCGGCGCTACCACCGCCGTCATCGGGTGCGGCGGGATCGGCCTCTCGACCGTGCAGGGCGCCAGCCTGGCAAACGCCTCAAAGGTGATCGCGGTGGACATATCCGACCGCAAGCTGGAGTGGGCCCTGTCCATGGGAGCGACCCATGCGGTCAATTCGGCCCGCGAGGATGCAGTGGCGGAGGTCCGCGCCCTGACCGGCGGTGATGGGGTCGACTTCTCCTTTGAGGCCGTGGGACTGGGCGCCACGCTGGAGCAGGCGCTCGGGATGCTGTCATACGGGGGCGTCGTCACCATGATCGGCGTGCCCCCTCCCGGATCCCGGGCCGAATTCGATCCCTCGGCCTTCTTCCGCAACACCTCGACCCTGATAAGCACCCACGGCGGGGAGGGCATACCAGCCCAGGACTTCCCCGTTCTGGACTCGCTCTACCGATCCGGCCGGCTGAACCTCGACGACATGGTCACCCACACCATCCCGCTCTCGGAGATGGAGAGGGGCTTCGAGAACCTGGAGACCGGCTCGGCCCTCCGCACGGTGGTGGTTCCCGACTGACACCGCCGAGCCGCTCGCTTCAACGGTTGCCGCTGTTTCACACACAGACCACCGGCTGCGCGGGGCTGTTCGTCCCGACGGCTGTAGTTCTGGGCGGGGGAGCAGGGGGGGTTGAAACCCTCCCGCGGACAAGGCATGTTGGGAGTGAGGTCCGACGGGCAAGGATCGATTGACAAGATTCTCGTCATCGGCAGAACGCCACCGGATGGGGACCAGTGGTATCCTCGATAGCGGATGAAGGAGAGGCATGACCGCGCCGACTTTCGACACCCAGGCCAGCGTTACCAAGCTTCGCTCAGCGGGAATCGACGAGCCCGCCGCCAATAGCATCGTAGAGGTTGTCTCCGACGCGACGAGCCCACTCGTAACACGCGACATGCTCACGACGGAACTATCCGGGCTGCGGGCTGACATGTACCGCGCACTGTGGATACAGGGCGCCGGTATCGTCGCGGTCGTCGGCGGCATCGTAGGCATCGCCGAAGTCATCGGCTGAAGTCCGGGTTACTGGGGCGTCCTAAGCTTCGGAACCGGATGGAGAAACCTCTCGGACAACCCGCGGACGGAGCGGATGCCCTTCGTCCTGGCGGCGGCTGGAAGGCGTGGAGGTCTTACCCCGGCTTGCGGTGGGTGCTTGCCATCGTGGTCGGCGCGGCGGTCGCGACAGGGTTCGGGGTGGCGACGCTGTGGCCCACCCAGGAGGGTGTAGAGGCCGCGACAGCCAGCGCCGACGAGATCGGACTCGTGACGGACCGGTTCGGCGCCACCGTGGAGGAAATCCGTGACGGTCCCTGCAGCTATTCGAGCGCCGATAATCCCAATGCCTGCCGCCAGGTCACGGTCGTTCTGGACGAGGGTCCGGCCCGGGGCTCGCTGGTACCTCTACCGGAACTGGACCTCGCTTTCACGGCGACTACGCCTTCCCTGAGGGTCGGCCAGAAAGTTATCATCGGCTACGAGCCGTCCACCGACTTCTACTTCTACGCCGACAACGACCGCCGGACCCCGCTCGCGTGGCTGGGTGCGTTGTTCGCCGTGTTCGTGATCGCGCTGGGGCGGCGTCGTGGTGTACTGGCCCTGGTGGGCATGGCCGGCACGCTGGTGGTGCTCCTCGCCTTCATGGCGCCGTCCATTCTCGATGGCAACGATCCGTTGCTGGTCTCGGTGGTAGCGGCTTCGGGGATCGCGTTTGTCAGCCTGTATCTCGTCCATGGCTTCAGCCCGATCACCACCGTGGCTCTGGCCGGAACGCTCGTGTCGCTCGGGTTGACGCTGGGCCTGTCCTGGGCGTTCTTCGAATTGGCCGCTTTCACCGGTCTGGCCAGCGAGGAGGGCTTGGTCCTGCCCCTCATCGCCGGTGGCCTGGACGTCTCCTCCCTGATCCTGGGCGGCGCGGTCATCGGCGCCCTCGGCGCGCTGGACGACATCACGGTTACCCAAGCTGCTCTGGTGGCGGAGCTCCGCTATCGGAGTCCGGGCCTGGGTGTCTACGAGTTGGTCTCGTCCGGAATCCGGGTGGGCCGGGAACACATCGCCTCGACGGTCAACACCCTCCTACTGGCCTATGCCGGCGCCGCGATCCCCCTGCTGATGCTGTTCGTCGTCTCCGATCTGTCCCTGGTGATGGTGGCGAACTCCGAGCTGGTGGCGGTGGTGATAGTCCGCACATTGTGCGGATCGATCGGGCTGGTGGCGGCCGTGCCGATCACTACCATCCTGGCCGCCCTGGTGTCATCCGGCACGGGCTGGCCGGAAGGAGCTCCCGCTCCGATCGCCCCTGACAGTCCGCACTCCGAATAAGCAGGACACGCCGAACCTTTTGGAACCCGCTCTACGGGTAGGATTCCTGGCGATCACCAACCTTGATGGAAGGGCTCCGCCGTGGTAGTACCCATGTCCGATCTGGCCGCCGAGTACGGGTCGCTCAAGACCGAGATCCACGATGCGATCGACCGGGTGCTGGCCAGCGGCCTCTACGTCCTGGGTGAGGAACTCGATGCCTTCGAGGATTCCTTCGCCGCCTACGTGGGCGCCCGTCACGCCATCGGCGTGGGTTCCGGTACGGCTTCGCTCCACCTTGCCCTGGCGGCTCTCGACCTCGAGCCCGGCGATGAGGTGATCACCGTTCCCAACACCGACACGCCCACCGCGGCGGCGGTGACCCACGCGGGTGCGAGGGTGGTCCTGTCGGACACGGACGGTCATACCTTCACCATGGATCCCGCCCGGTTGGTGGAGGCGATCACGCCGCGGACCCGGGTGATCCTCCCGGTCCACCTGTTCGGCCATCCCGCCGACCTGGACCCGATCCGCGCGGTTGCCGACCGGCACGGGATCGTGGTGTTGGAGGACTCGGCCCTGGCCGTGGGCGCCGAGTACAAGGGCCGCAAGACCGGAACCTTCGGGCCCCTTGGGTGTTTCAGCCTGGCGCCTGGGAAGATCCTGGGCGGGTACGGCGACGGGGGGATCGTGGTCACCGACGACCCTGACCTGGCGCACCGCGTCAGAGTGCTCCGCAACTACGGTCACGCACCCGGACAGAAGCTCTCGGGCAAGGATCTGACTGGGGGCCACGGCTGGACGGTACTGGAACAGGGTTACAACCAGCGTCTCGACACCCTCCAGGCGGCGCTTCTGGCCGCCAAGCTCCCGACGCTCGAAGACCGGATCGCGGGTCGCCGGCGTGCTGCCGCCCTCTACAGGGAGGCGTTCGTCGGGACGCCGGTGACGGCTGTCCACGAGGCGCCTTGGGCGCGCCATGTCTACTTCGCCTACAACGTGCTGGTGCCCGCCCGCCTCCGCGACCGGGCTCGCGCCCATCTCGCTGCCAACGGTATCGCCACCCGGCTGTACTACAACCCCCCGCTCCATCTCCATCCCGCCTACGAGTGGATGGGTCTCGGGGCAGGTTCGTTACCGGTGGCCGAGCTCACTGCCTCCCAGATGATCGGCCTGCCCTGCTTCCCCCAGATCACCGACTCCCAGGTCGAGCAAGCCGCATCGACCCTTCTGGACTTCTTCGCCGGGTAGTGGTAGCCACTTCTCGGACGAACCGGATCGGACAGGGGTTGAATTGTCACCATCCCGCGATACGTTGCTTAGGAGGGTACTGAAAAACGTCGAGTTGGCCCGTTACTAGCAATGAAACCCCGGGCCATGGCACCGCGGGCCAACCAATCCCGTCTCTTCAGCACCCTCCTATAGCGACGCACCAAATGCCGGCCGATGATGCGCGACCGAATCGGTTCGGCCGGCCCGAGGGAACATACGAGGCTTGATTGAGCCGAGGCTGATGGAGCGACCGCCGACACCCGGCAGCCGGCCGGGCACGGCCGACCACGCTCCAAACCAGGAGGTGGCTTGACGGGTAGCGGTAGCGATTAGGGGTCAGGGTGCCAGGAGTACGGCTTGGCGAGAAAGGTGGTATTGCCACGGGCTCCGTGGGCAGGTCCGGCGGTATGCTCGGTCCCATGACTTCATCATTCATCACCGCTGACGGGGTACGTATTGCCTACCACGAGGTGGGCGCCGGCGATCCGCCCATCGTCTTCATCCACGGCATCTACGGAACCCGGCAAGCCTTCGGCAACCAGGAGGAGTACTTCTCTCCGAGCCATCGGTGTGTAGCAGTGGACCTGAGGGGCCACGGTGAGAGCGACAAGCCCGACAAGGTCTACTCGATGGCCCGATACGCCGATGATGTAGCGGAGCTGATGCGCCACCTCGCCCTACCGCCGGCAGTCATGGTCGGTCACAGTATGGGCGGCCAGGTGGTCATCTCGGTGGCCGCCCGCCATCCCGATCTGGTTCAGGCGGTGGCCAGCCTGGATTCGCCCAGCAACATTCCCGGGTGGCAGAAGCGTTTCCACTCGCCCTTCGATCATTTGATCACGTTCGACGGTCCCTACCGGGAGGGTGTACACCGGTTCTTGGCGGCCGCCTACCTGCCCACCGACGATCCTTCCTGGGTCGGGGGGCTCGAGGAGCGACTTGCCGGGATACCGGATCACATGATCGTCCGGGCCTGGGACGCGATGAAGGTCTACGAGCCAAGCGACACCCTGCGCCGGATGACCTGCCCCTACCTCTACGTCGACTCCGGCCAGCCGGACCTAGACTTCGATCTGCTGCGCGAGCACTGCCCCCAGGTGGTGGTCGGCAAGACGGTGGGAGCCGGCCACAAGGCTCTCCAGGACGTGCCGGATCAGATCAACGCCATGCTGAACCGGTTCATCCGGCATGCGGAGGGGATCGCGGCGGAGATGGTCCGGACCGGGGGAGTGTTCCGGTACAACTTCCCGCCCCGCTAGCCGAGACCATGCATTATTCGGGCCTGGCGCACCCTCTCGGATCGGGGATACCACGAGCCAAGACGGAGATGGGCTGTGAGTCGAAGGTCTGTATTGTCCCGGCTGGCCCGACGACCGTCATATCGAGGCCTGTGCCATGAGGACTGTTGCCTTCTTCAATAACAAGGGTGGTGTGGGCAAGACCTCATTGGTCTACCACCTGGCTTGGATGTATTCCGATCTCGATCGGAACGTGGTGGCGGCCGATCTGGATCCCCAGGCGAACCTCACCAGCATGTTCATCGATGACCACAGTCTCGAACCGCTGTGGGAGGATCAGGGTAGGAGCACGATCCACGGCGCGCTCGAACCGTTGCTGGAGGGTACGGGCGACATCGGTCCCCTGCACCTTGTGGAGCGCGGCCCCGGCCTTCATCTGGTAGTGGGTGACCCGAGACTGGCGGCGGCCGAGGATGAGATCGCGCGCCAGTGGAACGCCTGCCTTGACCGGAAGCCGCGCGCTTTCAGGGTCGTATCCGCCCTATGGCGCGCCTTGCGACGGGCGGCTACCGAAGCGGAAGCCGATCTGGTGCTGGTTGATGTCGGGCCCAACCTCGGGGCGCTGAACCGGGTGGCGCTGGTCGCGTCCGACTCCGTGGTGGTCCCGTTGACCCCGGACCTGTACTCCCTTCAAGGGCTGCGGAACCTCGGGCCCACGATGCGTGACTGGCGGGGCCAATGGGCGGAGCGGCACCCTCGCAATCCGGTCGAGGACTTAGCTCTACCGGATGGCGCCATGCGGCTGATCGGCTACGTGGTCAGGCAACATGCGGTCCGCCACGATCGTCCCGTCCTCGCCTACCAGCGGTGGGCCGATCGTATCCCGGGCGTCTACTCGAAAGAGGTCTGCGGCCAAGACCCGCAATCTCCCCTTACCGTAGGCGACGATCCCAACTGTCTGGCCTCCCTCAAGCACTACCGAAGCCTGATGCCGATGGCGCAGGAGGCGCGCAAGCCCATGTTCGCTCTGGAGCCGGCAGACGGAGCTATAGGTGGTCATACCCGGGCCGTCCGGGACTGTCACCGGGACTTCCGGGTGCTTGCTGAGTCCATCCTCGACAAGGTGGGCACCGGGTAACCGAGCGGGCCGCGGCGCCGGGGCAACTATGCTCGCCGGCATGACCCACCCAACCAGATCGATCACAGTCAGCGACGGCACCCGGATCTCCTACCACGAGGTCGGGTCGGGAGACCCGGCCATCATCTTCATCCATGGCGCCTACAGCAACCGGCGTGGCTTCGGTAACCAGGAGGAGTACTTCTCCCCAAACCATCGCTGTATCGCGGTCGACCTGCGCGGTCACGGCGACAGCGACAAGCCGGACCAGCCGCTCACGATGGAGCAGCACGGGCACGACGTGGCCGAACTCATCCAGCAACTCGGCCTCGACAGGCCGGTACTGGTCGGCCAGAGCATGGGCGGCCAGGTGGTCATCTCGGTGGCCGCCTTCTACCCGGATCAGGTGACGGCCGTGGCGAGCCTCGACTCTCCCAGCAACATTCCCGGCTGGCATCAGCGGTTCCACGGTCCCTACGATCATCTGATGACCGAGGACGGACCCTTCCGGGAGACGTTGATCGCCTTCCTCAGCGCCGCCTATCTACCAACGGACCATCCCTCCCGGCTCGAACAGATGGCCGAACGCCTGGCGGAGGTGCCTGACCATGTGATCCTCAACAGTTGGGGCGGCAAGGTGGAATACGACCCCACTGACACGCTCCGGGCGGTCGAGTGCCCTTACCTGTACATCGACTGCGGTCAGCCCGACCTGGACCTGGATCTGCTGCGCGAGCTCTGTCCGCAGGTGGTGGTCGGCAAGACGGTGGGGGCCGGCCACAAGGCTCTCCAGGAGGTGCCGGATCAGATCAACGCCATGCTGAACCGGTTCATCCGGCATGCGGAGGGGATCGCGGCGGAGATGGTGCGGACCGGGGGAGTGTTCCGGTACAACTTCCCGGAGGTCTAGCTCGACCGCGCCTCCGTGCTGCCGGAGAGGCCCATGCCCGGCAGGGCTAAGCTCGCTGGCATGACTACCCAAAGTATCACCGCTTCCGACGGCGTGCGTATCGCCTACCACGAGGTCGGGTCGGGAGACCCGGCCATCATTTTCGTCCATGGCGGCTTTGGTAACCGGACCGGTTTCGGCTTACAGGAGGAGTACTTCTCGCCCGACCACCGTTGCGTCGCGGTGGACCTGCGGGGCCATGGTGAGAGTGACAAGCCTGATGTGGTGTACACCATGGAACAGCACGGTGACGATGTAGCGGAACTCATCCGGCAGCTGGGTCTCGAGAAGCCGGTGCTGGTCGGCCAGAGCATGGGCGGCCAGGTGATCATCTCCGCCGCTTCCCGCCACCCCGCACTGGTGGGGGCCATTGCCAGCCTTGACTCGCCCTCCAACATCCCCGGCTGGCACCAGCAACACCACGGTCCCTTCGATCATCTGATGACCGCCGAGAGCGACTTCCGTGAGACATTGCGCATGTTCCTGAGCGCTTCCTACCTGCCGACCGACGACCCGTCCCGGGTCGCGACCATCTCCGATCGGCTGGCCGAGGTGCCCGACCACGTGATCCTGAACGGATGGAAGGGGATGATGGGGTTCGACGCCGAACCGATCATGCGAGGCGTGAAGTGCCCCTACCTGTACATCGACTGTGGCCAGCCCGACCTCGATCTGGAGCTGCTGCGCGAGCTGTGCCCTCAGGTGGTGATCGGCAAGCCGGTTGGTGCTGGTCACAAGGCTCTCCAGGATGTGCCGGATCAGATCAACGCCATGCTGAACCGTTTCATCCGGCATGCGGACGGGATCGCGGCGGAGATGGTCCGGACCGGGGGAGTGTTCCAGTACAACTTCCCCTAGGTCTGATCAGCCCCTGAGCGCCAGGGCGGGATGCTGACATCACATCCTCGTCTATGTCACACCCTCGTTTTACGGTGTTGGATAACCGTAAGCACCTGCTGTCCGGTTCGGACGTCGACCGGGTGGCGTGAGGGAACATTCTGTTGAGGCAGGCCCGCCCGGGGTAGGACGGGACGCGCTCGACACCAAGGTGGTGGCGGAGGGGGAGGGCCCGGCGGGGTTTTCGCGTTCTTTCGCCGGCGCGGACCGCTAGGTGGTGGGCACAGGTTCGGTTCCCTGGTGGTTCAGCAACGGTTCCAGCCGGTCGAGCAGGCCACGCACCTCTGCCAGCCCTCCGGCCACATAGTCGGTGCTGCCCCAGTTCTCGTAGAAGTTCTGGTGGAGGGCGTTGGCAGTAGCGAACCGGAGATGGATACCCTTGTCGCCGGTTTCCTTCACCAGCCGGTCGATGACGCGGTAGAGGGAGGCGTGGGTATTGTGCTTCCAGCCGCGGCTCGATGCGACGGCCTTAATCATCTGCGCGGCCGCGCCCCATCCCTTCTCCGATGCCTGCCGGGAGTCTCCGGCGGCCAGTTCCTCGAAGCCTTGGGCCAGCAGGTGCCGGGCCGCATCCTGGTAGGTCAATGTTGTCATCACACTCTCCGTGCCGTGAATCATAACGTTGTCCTCCATTGTGGATATTAGCGTATGGTTCAGCTACCCGTGATGTGAGCGGGCCGGAAGGGACCGTTTGGCACCTTTCCTAGCCGGCGATGGACATCACCAGACCGACCGCGACCAGCGCTACCCCCGTCCACTGCAGGTGGTGGAGCCGCTCGTGGAAGAAGATCACCCCGCCGATCACCGCGATCACCCGGCCGCTCTGGGAGAGCAACCCGATGAGCCAGGCCGGCGCATAGGCCAGACCGTATCCGAACGTCACGAAGGAGACGGCGTCGATGACCCCGACCAGGCCCAGGAGCCATCCATTGCGCCAGGTGACCTTCGACTGCCTCCTGTCCCAGTCCTCCAAACGCGACTTCTTCCCCTCCCGCTCCCTGTTCTGGGTTATGCGGGCGATGATCACGAACACCAGGGCGACGTAGGCCACGGTGTAGAACCGCTGGGTGATGATGGTCCAGTTGGAGTCGAGGCCGTCGCGGATGGGGATCTTCAGACCGGCGTTAGAGAGCGACCCCACCAACACCGCGATCATGGCGAAAACCGGACCCCATGTGACCAGGCGGATCTTGGTGCCCTTCTCGATGACCAGCGACGCCAGGACCGCTCCTGCCGCGGCGATGGGAATCCCGATCCACTGCACCGCGGTGGGCCTCTCCGCGAGCAGCCAGTAGGAATAGAGCACCGTGATGGCGCCCGACAGGGCGCTGATGGGACTCACCACCGAGACCGGACCGAGCCGCAGGGCCATGTAGCTTCCCAGGAACGAGGTGGCTGCGGCGGCCCCGAGCAGGCCCAGCAGGATGATCTGGTCCCTAGTGATCTGGAAGGGCACGCCGATCACCAATGCCCAGGCGATCATCACCACAAAGGCGATCGTCAGGGTGAAGGTAGTGGAGCGCAGTACCCCGAATCGGCGGGCCACCACCGCCGTGAGAAGGTTGTTGACGCCCAGCGTCACCGCCGTGATCAACCCGAATACCGCCCCAGTCAGCATGATCTGTGTCCTGACCGGGTCATTGCCGTGGACTGAACCGGTTGTCGATTCGGACTATTCGTGGAGTTGGTCTCCGGCGCGACCCGCGGCGCCCGCGGCGCCCGCCACCTTGGAGATGTCCGTGGTCCCACTGGTACGTTGCGGCATCCAGCTGACCATCCGGTTGAACATCTGGTTGAGCAGGTAGAAGGTCAGGAGCGAATAGAACGCGACCACGATGGCCACTATCACCAGGCGGGCCGTGTTGGTTTCCTGAACCGCCGCGGCGGCCATGAAGCCCAATCCGGTCGGGAAGCCCAAGAACTCGGCGGCGATCGTCAACGACCACCCGAGCCCGCCGGCCAGCAGGAGCGCGGTGCGCAGTTCCGGCATGGCCCCCGGCACGATTACCTTGAAATAGGTGCGAAGCCGCGACGCACCCAGAGTACGGGCGCTCTCGATAAACCTGTCGGGCACGTTGGCCACGGCGTTCATGGTCGCCACCACCAGCATCACCCACACCCCGAAGCCGATGAAGAGCGTCGTAGCACGGAGGTCGACCCCTAGGGCGAACTGCATCCAGGGGATCGCTGCCAGCAACGGGATCATTCTGAGGAAGTTGAACGGCGCCCAGGAGATCTGGCGCAAGGCGGACCAGTAGGGGAGGGCGAGACCGGTGGCCAGACCGGCTATCAACCCGACACCCAAGCCGGCTATCAGACGGGACAGGGTCATGACGGAGTGGAAGCCCAAGGCCAGGAACACGGCGGTCCAGGTCCTCGACTCAGGACCGTCTATGGCGGGGAAGGGCGCCAGCGCTCCGAATTGCAGGGTAAGCCCGGCCACGCTGAACCCTCCGAACAGATCCCAGTTACCGGACAATCTGTAAAGGGCGTTGTAGATGATGTAGTCAAACCCCGGCACCAGCGGATGCTCGAGTGTCCCTTTGGGCGCGATGTACGACATGATCTGCCAGCCCACCAGCAGAACCGCCCAAGTGATGAAGAACAGAGGGTTGGCTTTTGCGGCTTTCACCGTGCGCTGAGGCAGACCGATAATGGCCTTGCCGATCCTCGTGATGGCTGCGGTCGACCTTCGGAACCGGAAGACGAATGTGTAAGCCCAGAACAAGACCGTCCAGAAGAGGAGGAACTGCCAGGTCAGATGGAGTATGCCCTCTTCGAATTGCCAGTCTCCCAGCGGTGTCATAGCGAGGACGAGCAGACCCGAGACGAAGAACCAAACGGCCCATCCGACCCAGAATAGGATCCGCA
>JAGWAN010000023.1 GCA_021296345.1 Acidimicrobiia bacterium
CGAATGATCAACGGCTTGAAACGCTCCCTCAGATCCGTGGCCAGTGGTTAGCGGCCAGTTGGGGCTCGTGTTGCTTTCGGAAGTCGTAAGCCCCCTCTACTTGTGAGCGCTCTCTGATGGTCCGCCGTTCCCTACCCCCCTGTCCACTGTCCACTGCTCACTAACCACTGCCCACGACCTTCCAGCATCGCACCGTCCGCCCGTCCGTACCGCTCGGAATCAGATCCTGCTCGGCCGAGCAGGCGGACTCGGCCAGCGGACACCTCGGCATCAGGCGGCACCCGGTGGCCGGGTCGGTCTCGCCCTTCGGACCCAGTGCGAAACTGTCGGTCTCGAACCTGCTCGCCGCCATCAGGGCTTGCGTGTAGGGATGAACCGGTGAACCGAAGACCTGGTCCGCCGTACCCTGCTCCACGATCTGACCCAGGTACATGACGATCACGTCGTGCGCGCAGACCCGCACCGCTTCGAGGTCATGGGAGATGAAGACGAACGCTACGTTGAACTCCTCCTGGAGTTCTTGCAGGAGGGACAGGATCTCACCACGCACGCTCAAGTCCAGGGACGAGGTCGGCTCGTCCAACACCACCAGTTCGGGGTCGGGCGCCAGCGCTCGGGCGATGGCCGCGCGCTGAAGTTGTCCTCCGCTCAGCGCCACCGGCTTCCGGTCCCACAACTCCTCACCAAGGCTGACCGCGGTCAAGACATGGCGGAGACGTTTCTCCTGTTGCGATTTCGACATGTCCGGTCTGAGGCGACGCAGCGGCTGCGCCACCGAACTGCGAATGGTCCGGGTCGGGTCGAAGGATGCTTGCGGCATCTGGAAGACCATTTGCATCATGCGGCGGTGAGATCGCATTTTCCGGACGCCTAGATCACCCAGTTGGGTCCCTTCCAGGAGGACTTCCCCTTCTGTAAGCGGCGTGAGACCGAGGAGGCACCGAGCCACCGTCGACTTGCCGGATCCGCTCTCCCCGACTATTCCCAGAGTCCGGCCCCGGTCCACCGCGAACGAGACACGCTGGGCCGCCTTCACCGTCTCGACCAGACCGATGGAGCGTCGTACCCGATAGGTCTTGGACAGGTTGCGAACCTCGAGGATGGGGGACTCAGCCATTATTGGGGCCCAAGTGACATAGCAACCGGCGGCGCCCGCCCAACTCGTGTAGGGGTAGGGGCTCCTCGTCGCACACGGCCATCCGCGAGGTGCAGCGGTCCCGGAAGGCGCAAAGGTCGTACTCCTCGGTCATTCGTGGAACCAACCCGGGTATCGAACGCGGACGCTCATCGGTGCGCAGGTCCACGCATTCGAGAAGCGCCTTGGCGTAAGGATGCGACGGCTCGGTGAGAATACGCTCCCGAGGCCCGATCTCCACCACCCGGCCGGCGTACATTATCCCGATATTCCGTGCCACCCTCGACACGGCCCGCAAATCATGGGAGATGAACAGCAGAGCGGCATTACGGGCACTGACCTGCCGCTCCAGGAGATCGAGCACCCTCACCTGGGTGGTCATGTCGAGTCCGGTGGTCGGCTCGTCTGCCAGGATCAGGGAGGGGCCGCATGCCAGAGCCAGCGCGATGTTGACCCGCTGCGCCATACCTCCGCTCAACTGGTGCGGGTAGCGGTTCAGTATGGCGTCGGGGTTGCCGAACTCGAGGTCCCGCAGGGCGTCCCTGGCGAACTCCTCCGGAACAACGTCAGAGACCTCTCGGTTGGCCTTGAACGCGTCCACGATCTGGCGCTCCACGCTGAGCATCGGGTCAAGGGCCGTGACCGGGTTCTGGTAGATCATGGCCACCTCCGCGCCCCGGTAGGTTTGGAGCTCATCGGAATCCAGGTCGAGCACCGAGCGGTCCCGCCACTTGACCGTACCGCCGGTTATCGCCCCGCCCGGAGGCATCAGCCGTAGGATCGAGCGCAGGGTCATCGACTTCCCGGAACCGCTCTCTCCCACCAACCCGACCGTCTCACCGGGGAACACCTGGAGATCCACGCCCTGGAGAGGATGGACCGGGCCCGAGCGGGTGTTGATGGCGACCTCCACCCCCGAGAGGGTCAGCAGCGCCCCGTTGGCCGGACCGGAGTTCATGCGGACGTGCCTCCCGGACCGACCAACGTCTCGGAGCGGGCGGAAAAGCCGGTCAGCGAGTAGACGGACAGAACGATGAAGGCGCCGGGGAAGACAGAGACCCACCAATGACCCTGAACGATCAGCGTGGCCCCCGTCTTGATCATGGATCCCCACTCGGGATTCGGCGGTTCGATGCCGAGGCCGATAAAGCTCAGCCCGGCGATGATCTGGATGGCGTAGGCGCACGTCAGAGGAAACAAGGCCAGTATCTGGCCGCGGGCGTTGGGAATGAAGTGGTTCCACACGATGCCCCACGCTCCCAGGCCGGCGCACTTGGCCGCCTGCACGAACTCCGCTTCGGTAAGCGGCAGCAACACGCTGCGCACTTGGCGCAAATACAGCGGGAAATTGACCATGGCGATAGCTATGACGAGGACCGCCATGCCGTGGTCCACCGGGCCGAAGATGTCGAGGGGCCCCAGCGCGGCGAACAGGGCAAGCCCGAGGAGGAGGACGGGGAAGGACTGGACCACCTCGACAATCCGCAGGGCGATCATGTCCACCCACCCACGGCGGTAGGCGGACCATGCGCCCGCCAGGCATCCCAGGCCGCCGCCGAGCATGACCCCGATGAGCGCCAGGGTGAAGTCGACCCGGGTAGCCACTATCACCCTCGTGAAGATGTCGAGGCCCAGGGTGTCCGTACCGAACCAGTGTTCCGCCGAGGGCGGGGACACCGGATTGAACGGATCGGGCCGGAGAGGGTCGTAGACGGGTATGGGTATCCATTGGCCGATCGTTTCGATCCACGGACCGATCACGGCCAGGAACAGCATGAAAAAGAACAGGGAGCGCCGGATGGTGATGCCGGCGGTAGGGCCGACAAGAGTGCGGGCCAGAACCCGGCGTTCCCGCTGGGGGGAGATGGTGGTCATCGCTGCTCAGTCACGGAGCCGGGGATCCATGGCGAACTGGATCAGATCAACTATGAAGTACAGGATCACGTAGATGACCGCTGCGATGATCACCACCGCCAGCACCACGTCATAATCGGAGTTGTCCATGCCCCACACCGCGTACGAACCGATCCCAGGCCAGGAGAACACCACCTCCACGAGCACCCCGCCGCCGATCAGGTAGCCGAAGGTCATGGCGGTGAGATTGAGCACCGGCGGGGAAGCATTGCGGAGAACGTCCCTTATCAGAACCGTTCGCCGGCCCAGGCCGTAGCTGTAGGCCGCCTCGACGAACGGGCTGGCCAGGGCCTCGCTGACAGCGGTGCGTGTCACGCGGAAGAGCGGGGGCCCGCTGGTCAAAGAGAGGGTCACGGCCGGAAGAATCAGATGCCACAGGGCTTGCCAGGCCAGACGGAAGTCTCCGGCGATCAGGGCATCGACCGTGTAGAAACCGGTCACCATTTCGGGGGGGGTGACACTGCCCAGGCGGGCCAGAGGAGGGGGGAACAGGGCGGGAAGGGGGCCTAGGGGCTCCGGGATCCTGGGAGGTAAGAAGTAGAGAAGAAAGATGAATAGCAGGCCGAGCCAGAAGGCCGGAACGCTGACCCCGAACTGCGCCATGCCCTCCCCGAGCTTGGCCAGGCGCCCGCCGGGTCTGAGGCCCGCCCGCACGCCGAGCGGGATGGCCCAGATGAAACTGACCATCAGCGTGAAGAAAACCATCTCGGCGGTGGCGGGAAGCTTGAGGGCAATGTCCTCGGCGACGGGTATGCGGCTGATGCGAGACACCCCCAGGTCTCCCTGCAGAAGGTGAACCACATAGGTCCAGAACTGCACGACGATGGGCTCGTTGAGGCCCATCTCCTCGGCTCGCTGCTCGATTATCGCCTCGCTCACCGCCATTCCCAGCGAGGCATACAGGGGGGTACCCGTGGACCGGGTAATCGTGAAGCCGATCATGACTACCGCCAGGAGTACTACGGCGAGAATCACCACGCGGTTGGCCAGGAACATGGCCCATCGACGAAGACCGGAGAGCCGATCGCGCGTCTCCCGCTCCTGACTAGTTGCCTGTGTCGCTTCTATGCGTGGCTCCAAGAAGGTGGAACGATCGGGAGGGCGGCCGCCCTAGGCGTCGCCCTCCCGATCTTCGTTGTAGTGATTGCCGATGGACTAGCCGGCCCGATTCAGGGTCGCGAACCAGAGCAGCCCGTCGGGATGGAGCGTGAACCCGCCGATGTCTTCGCGCATCGCCAGCGTGTAGTTGGCATTGGCAAGCCACAGCATAGGTGCTGCGTCGACCAATCGGGTCACTGCCTCCCGGTAGGGCTCGCGCCGTCCCGGATCCGAGACGACCGAAGCCGTTTCGTCGAGGATCTCGTCAATCCGCGCGTCCACGAAGCCGGTCCAGTTGATCGCCGCGTCCTGAGAATCCCACCACAGGAAGAACTGGTAGTAGGGGTCATCGACGTAATCGAGGAGACCGCCCCGGAAGGCCATACCTCCGTAGGTGAGACCGAACAGCTCATCGAACATCTCGGCCCCGGTGACGGGACGGATGCTCATGTCAATCCCGAGGTCGGCGAATTGTGCCTTGAGGTTCGTAGCGACCGCCTCATCGAGCGGAACGTTCTGGCGGATGACCATCTCGAACTCGAACCCGTCGGGATAGCCGGCTTCCGCCATGAGCTCCCGAGCCCTGTCGGGATCGTGCTCGTAGAGCCACGCGTCCTCCAGGTTGTAGAGGTCGAAGAACCTGGAATTCACCGATATGGGTCCTTGACTCGGGACCGCCTGGCCATCCAGGACACCGTTAACTATCGCGTTGTAGTCCACCGCGTAGGACATCGCCTTACGCAGGGTAACGTTGTCGAACGGCGGGGCCTGGTTGTTCATCAGGACGTTGATCCCGTTCCGGTCGGGAACCGACAGAACCTTCACACCATCCGAACCAGCCGCGGTAGCCAACTGCTGTACGGAGAGATCGAGGGCAATGTCCACATCACCGCTCTGGAGCAGGGCGAGACGGTTGGCCGCCTCAGGCACCGTCAACAACTCCACCGTCTCGAAATAGGGTTGGAAGCCCGTCCAGGTGGGGTTGCGCTTCAGGACCATCCGCGATCCGCGCTCCCAGCTGTCCACCACGTAGCGGCCGTTGCCGGCGTAATTCTGCTTGAGCCAATCCCGGCCCCAAGGATCATCCTCGGTGGAATTCGCCTGGATGGTCACGCTGTCCATGATGCCCATGGTCTGGTCTCTCATCAGCGGCAGCACGATCGTGGAAGGCCTGGCGTTGTGGACGATGAGCGTCCGGTCATCGACCCGCTCGATCTGGTCGATCGATGTCACGCCGATGTTGCCCCAGACCCAGGCCGGTCCGGCCGGTCCGGTGGCGAGCGCCCGGTTGATCGTGTAGATGGCATCGTCAGCCGTAACCGGGTTTCCGCTGGTCGGGAACGTCAGATTCTGGCGGAGTCGAAGGGTGATGGTCTGGAAGTCATCACTGAAGTCCCATGACTCGATCCACTGACCCTCGAAGGAGGTCGTGTCGGCGTATGAGAAGCCACCCGCATCAGGACCGGGACGGTATTGAACCGGCTGCATGTAGACGTTCTTCAAGACCAGGTTGGTCAGCTGCGCAGAGCCCAAGGCGGGGTCGAGTTGCTCCACGTCATCTGCGATGGCGATTCGGAGCGTCCGCGCCTCAGAGTCGTCAACCATCACCTCGACGGTCTCGGTCTCGGTGACAACCACTTCCTCGATCACGGTCTCGGTCTCGGTGACCACCACTTCCTCGATCACGGTCTCGGTCTCGGTGACAACCACTTCCTCGGTCACGACCTCCGTGACGATCGATGTGACCACCACTTCCTCGGTCACCGTGACGGTCTCGGTACCGCCACAAGCAACTGCGATCATCGCCAAAGCGGCCACCACCGCTATGGCAGACGGCACCCGTTTCCAAAGCATCTTCATACTCGCCCTCCTCGAGGCTGGTTAACAACAAGTCATCATATTTCTCACACCGAGCGGTCCGCAACTCGATTACGCCCGATGGAAAGGAAACGGGCAGGTAGGGGTCCGGTCTGGGAACCGAAACTTACCCTCCAGGCAGGCGGACTCCGGCTACTCCCGGTCCGCCATGAAGCTCTCCCACCACGTCACGCAGAGGTCCTCGATATCCCCTTCTGCGGCTCGGTAGTCGGACCAGCTGTTCAGCCAGTTGAGAAGCCTCGGATCCCCGGGGCGGATTGAGATCTTGTTGTAACCCCTCGACAGGATCACCAGCGTGCCGTCCGGCTCCCGCAACAGCCCTAGTTCCGGATTGAGCTCGAGGTATCGCCCGGTCACCGCGTCTCCTACGACAGCATCCACGTGGCCGTCCAGCAGCAACCGGGTCGGATCCGAGGCATCCACCACGGTCGCCGCCGGGAAGAAGCGCTCGGCAACGTCCCTGTTGCTCGATCCATGCCATACACCGATCCGGAGACCCTCTCGAGTCAGTGGATCGAGCCCCTCGTTGGCCCTCTCGACCGGTACCTGACAGGTGACATGTATCTGCATGAGACGGCCCATCGCGAACTCCAGTTGCAGCGCCCGCCGAGGAAAGAGGGTGTGCTTGGGAAGAAGGTCCACCGTCCGGTCGAACAGTGCGGGAATCTCGTCCGGCCAGAGAATCTCCACGATCTCGAGCTCTACACCGAGGTCCGCCGCAATCATGGCTCCGACCCTCGGTGCTAGACCGTCCGGTTCGCCTGTCTCGGGGTCGCGGTACATCTCGGGAGGATCGCCCGTGTCGGGGTGACCCAGAAACTCGATAGGAATCCTCAGAGAGCCCCGGTCCAGAATCTCATCCAGCGTCGAATCCCACCCGACAGGCATTGCTGTTCCTCCTGCAAGCGCACCCGGCGGAGGCCCTCCGCTCTTGACCAACACCCTAGACGGCCACCCGCGGCCACACCGGACCCGTGCCGGGAGCCCGGTACTCCTGCGAGCGTCTAGCCCAACCTCCCCCGCGCCGCAGGTACGATCTCCCCCGAACTAGCAACGGTGGGAGGCCCGATACCTGTGATCAGACCGGCCGACATACCGGACACGCCCAGATAGAACCCTGACAGGACACGATCGTGATGAAGAAGGCAATCGGATCCCGAGAATGCGACCCTGCTTTCGAGATGCCGGACGAGACGCTGACACTGAGTGTCGCCCACGTCAAGGTTTGGGGCACCCCTCGGGCGCAGCGCGGGCATTGAGACCGGTCGGGCGATGTTCGTCGTGGATGGAGACGACGTGGCCTCGTCGGTAACGAATAGCCCAAGACCTTCGGACCCGGTGAATTCACTCTCGTTCCCCAAGGAGTGCCCGACGGGCGCAACGGGAACCTCACCTACCTGATGAATCAACAGCCCCGCCTACCGTGAAGGTATCTACGTGGACACCCCGTCGGCGGGCTGGGTAGGCAGCCTCTGACGGGAGACGCGGGCGGCGGCCACCCCCTGGTCACACTCCGTCGGCGATGCCCCGACACCAGCCGCAAGATTCAGGATCGTTCAACCGATGAACCCGACCACCAAGGGGACACTATGGGCTCTAGCCGCGGTCACCACCAGCTCCGGCTTGCCCCTGTTATTCGTCTATACCCACAGCGGTGCCGACCCCTTCGCGTGGCGGTCGTGGCTACTGGTCTTCCAAGTCCTGACCATGCTTCCGACTTTTGTCCTCGTGCCGACCGGGAAGACACAATGGCGAGAGAGTGCCCGCCGCCTGCTGTCATGTTGGGGACCCGGCGGAGAACCGATCCGCAGCCGGACCTCTCTGGATCTGTTGCGAACCCCGGCCGTCTGGTTGGCGGTCTCCCTAGCCGTAGACCTCGCCTTCTGGGTGTGGGCAGCCACCCTGATCGACCCGCTGGTGGTGACCATTATCTACCAGTTGATGCTCATCGGGATGGTCTGGCTGGCCGCCCGGCTGGGCAGGAAGCTCTCCAACGCGGAACGAACCTCCCCGCATGTCATGGGCAGGATGCACTGGATGCTGATGATCCTCTCCTTCGCGGGCGCCGCCGCGGTCATCTGGTCGGAGACCGGCGCCGTCGCAACCTTGAACTGGACAGGAATACTCGTGGCATTGGCAGGCACCGCCGCCGCCAGCGGAGGCCTCTGGACAACGGTATCCACAGGACGCCTGATGGCTTGGCCCAGCGACGACCCGCACGATCTGGTGTGGAACGCCACTTTCGCGGCAGTCGCCGGAAGGCTCGGCGCCCTCCCCCTGACCCTGCTAGGTAGCGCCCTGTTCTTTCCGTCAGACAGCAGCTTCGGACTCGGCTGGACCACTGCCGGCCTCCTAGCACTAGCCGGCGCCTTTGACGCGGTCGCCTCCCTGGCCCACCGTTACTCCCTATACACCACATCCAGCCTGAGCGTTCAGCGTGTCATGTTCCTCTCCCCCGCACTCCAGATGCTCTGGCTGTGGACTCTCGCCGACGTGTCGATCGCTAATCCCCAAGCCCTACTGGTGGGCACCGGGATCGTGCTACTCGCCAACCTCGGATGGCAGACCGCCAACCCATCCACACCATGACCCTCCCTTTTCCCAGGCGGCCACGGCTACCGTCACCTCATCGACAACTTCCTGCCCATGCTGCGCGACGAGGGCGTCGACGAGGAGACCATCCACCGCATGACGCACACCAACCCGGCCCGCGTACTGGCGGTGGAAGCGATCTGAGAGTACGGGTCGGCGATCGGGAGCGGGCGCTACCGCATGTAGCTGGCGCCGTTGATGTCGATGGTGGCGCCGGACAGGTGGCGGCAGTCGCCTCTCGACAGGAACGCCACGACACGGGCGATCTCCACTGGGGGAATCCACTCCCCCATGGCAAGCTGAGCGGCGGTGCCTTCCTCGCCACCGAATTCCTCGGCGGCGTCGATAGACATGTCCGTGCGCACCATTCCGGGAGCGATGTTGAAGGCGAGCACACCCTGGCGGGCGTAGTCGCCGGCGACCGATTTGGTGAGGGCGGTTAGCGCTCCCTTGGAGGCGCTGTAGGCAGCCGTACCGGCACGACCGGCCCGGTAGGCCAACCAACTGGACAGACTGATTACCGTGCCCTCACCGTTAGCGGCGAAATGACGTACCGCGGAGCGGGTGATGCGGGCCGGCTCGATAACGTTCACCTGCCAGGTGGCCTGCCAGATCCGATCCCATTCGTCCTCGGAGCCGTCCCAGTCGAGTTCGGTAAGGATGGCGGCGTTGTTGACGAGCACGTCGACCCGGCCCTTCCATCCGACCGCCTGATCCCAAACCGTGTTCCCCGCCCGGTGCTTGGCGAAGTCGGCCTGCACCAGGAGCTTGCGGTCGGGTGGCAACTCGGCGGTCGCCTCCTCGGCCCCATGCTTCGTGCGCGCGTAATGGGCCACCACCGAGGCGCCCGCCCGCCCCACCTCTCGGACAATCTCGAAGCCGATGCCCCTCGAGGCGCCGGTAACCAGAATCACCTTGCCCTCGAGCGGTTGTCCCATACTTCACCTCCGGGGTGGTTTCATCCCGCGCCTGGCGGGGCCGAACGATAAGATTCAAGTCTTACTGTATCCAAGAAACGGGGCAGTGCTCCCGTCGTCAGGCAACCTCAGGAGGCAGGAATGAAGATCACCTTCATCGAACCGATAGGGATCGACATCCACGTCCCGCGTGCCGTCTCGGTACTCGAGAAGCACGCGTCGAGCGGCGTCTTCGTCGAGGTGGTTCACCTCGACCTGCCGCCGGAACTGACCGGTCCGATGCTCTCCCCGGTGCCGCTTTACATGAACGAGCTGATCGCCACCGTTCTCCGGGCCGAGGAGGAGGGCTCCGACGCCGCCATCATCGGGTGCTGCTCGGATCCCGCACTGATGGAGGCACAGCGGTCGGTCAAGATACCGGTAATCGGTCCTCTTCAGGCCGCCGCGGCGCTGGCGGCCGGGCGAGGTCTCAACATCGGGATGCTCTTTCCCGACGAGCACGACTGGAAGACCACCGCCAACTGGGTGCGGCGCAACCTCCGGGCCTACGGACTGTCGGACGCGGTGAGCGACATCGCATTCGTGCCGATGCACGTGGAGGGCGAGGACAGCCTGATCGGCAACTTGGAGGTCACCGCCGAGATCGTCCAGGAGCGCTTCCGCCGCCAGCTTCACGAGCAGGGGGTACCGGCCGCCCGGGCCATGCTGGAGCGGGGGCCCGTGGAAGCCATCCTGTTCGGCTGCACCATATGGGGAGGCATGATCCGAGAAGTAGCCCACCTGATAGACGCGGTGTGCATCGACCCGATGGTGGCGTCGCTCCACATGGCCGAGGCCCAGGTCCGGATCACCAACCTCACCTGATCGATCGCCCGAGGGCACCGTCCGGCTCGGCGCCCTCTGTTCTGATCCCGTTTGCAGGCTTCGCGTGCTCAGGATCCCATCGGTACCCGAGCCGTGGAGGCTCCGGCCCGGAGCCGGTGACTCGCCTCAACGAGGCGTGTAGTCATCCGGAGCGACGGCGCCGCTCCGACTCGAGCCACATCAACTCCCGGTCCCTCCATATCACCTGGTCGTCCCGGTGGGACGGCGGGAACCTGGACTCCAGGTCCTCGGCCACCCGCTGCACCACGTCAGATGCCCAGGGATCTTCCTGACCGCGCTCGATCCCGATCCGGCCATAGGCACGTCCCATGAACCCGGCGTGGGCGACGATGCCGCCACGGGTGTTCAACTCGGCGACGGCTAGGGGGCCGATCACCGACCACCGGCGGGCCAATCCCTCGCTGACCACCAAATCGAGGTCACCTGGTGCGACCACCCCGTCCCTGACCAGGCACAGAGCTTCCCGGAGCAGAGCGCCCTGGAGCCGGTTGAACACCAGGCAATCGATCTCCTGACGGACCGTGACCGGCAGCATCCCGACCCTCGAGAACAGCTGGCGGGCCGAGTCCACCGTTTCCGGGGCGGTGAACGGCGCCGGCGCCAGCTCGACCACCCGGATCAGGTAGGGCGGGTTGCCGGGATGGGCGAGGAGGCAGCGAGAGCGGCCAGTAAGCCCGGCGGCGATGCCGGAGACGGTCATGGTGGAGGAGGAACTGGCGAGCGTGGTGGCCGAATCCGCCCGCGCATCCATCCTCTCGAACAGGTCGACCTTCAGGGGGAGGGACTCCGGGGCGCACTCCTGGACATGTACGGCGCCGTGCAGCGCCTCGCTCAGATCGCCTGTGACCGCCAGCCGGGCGACGATCTCGGCGGGCGCCTCGTCGAGGAGACCGAAGGCGTCCAACTCGCCCAGCCGAACCTCCACCTCACCGACCAGGACCCGACGACGGCGCCCCTCCGGTTCGAACACCGTCGTGAGGTGCCCCGCCCGAGTGAAGACGATGGCCCAGCCGACGCCGATCGACCCTCCCCCGACCACACCGATGCGGCCACGGTGACGACGAGCCGGGGAGTCCGATCCCCCCACGCGAGCGCTCTGTGGTCGGCCGCTAGAGGCCGAACGAGTCGGCCAGCGACTCGGCTTCCTCGACCAGCGGCATCAGCCTCGCCATCCGTTCGCGGCCCTCCGCGCCCAACTCCGCGTAGGTGGTCAGCGGCGCCCTCACATCACCCATCGGGTGCCCTACCGCGGCCGCGAGCGCCTTGGAGTAGCACTGGTGGCCGTAGGTCGGGTGGCCCTCGGCGATGGTGTGTTCGATCCGGTCGATCGGGCGCCAGATTGCCCGAGCCTCTTCGATGCGGCCCGCTTCGAGCAACTCGAAGATACGGCCCGAAGCCCGCGGTAGGTAGTTACCGAACGGGTTGACGTACCCGATCGCACCCAGCAGGTAGGAGTCGACAACCCACTCTCCGGCGTATACCTTCATCCGCCCCCCGGAGGCTTCTATCACCTCTGGAACCCGGGAGAGGTGCATGCTCGACTCTTTGATGTACTGGATGCTCTCCAGGTTGTTACAGAGCCTCGCCACCAGGGCCGCCGACATGTCCACATTCGAGGTGACCGGGTTGTTGTAAAGCATCACCGGGATCGAGATGGCCGCGTCGATCGCCTCGTAGTATCTGAAGATCTCGTCGTCGGTAGGTGTGTAGTAGTAGGGCGGGATGATCATCACACCGTCGGCGCCCAGATCCTCCGCCTGGCGGCTGTGGCGGACGGCATTCGGGGTGTGGGCGTTCATCGTGCCGATGATCACCGGCATGCGCCCGTCGATGTGGTTGACGTACGTCTCCACGATCTGGCGGCGCTCCTCGTCATTCACCGCCAGGAACTCCCCGGTGCTACCCAGCGCGATGATTCCCGGCACCCCGACCTCCAGCTGCCAGTCGAGGAAGTTCTTCAGCGCCCCGAAGTCGATGCCTGAACCGTCCTCCGTGAACGGAGTGACCGATACCGTGTAACTGCCCCGAAACTCTTTGGCCATTCATTCCTCCAGTCGCTCGCCCTGCCACTTTACCCGCCACCCGCACGCGCCGCCGGTGAAGGAGGAGGCGATGGGATCCTGTCAAGGGGCCGCAGTGGAAACCTCCAGGCTGGTCGCCGCGACCTCGCCGATGGCGACGGGGCGGATCGGGGCCTGGGGGGCGAAGCCGGAGAACTCACCAGGTGGAACCCCGGAGGCTTCGGTGGCCAGAGCGAGCACCGACGGACTGCAGTATCGGCCCTGGCACTTGCCCATGCCGGCCCGGGTCAGGCGCTTGGCAGCACCTGCGGACGTGGCGCCGCCGGCCAGTGCTTCGCGTAACTCCCCGAGGGTGACCGATTCGCACCGGCACACCAGCGTGGCGTCGTGGGCCAACTGGGTGGTCAGAGGCTCGGCTTGATATAGACCGCGGAGATGATGCTGGAAACGCCGGTGCCGGCCGAGGGTCTTGCGGGCGCGGGACACGGCGCGGGTTAGCCGGTCGGACGACGCGGCCCCGAGGTCTGCCAGCACGTCGGCGCCGGCGATGGCGCCGAGGGTGGTCGCCACGTAAGCGCCGTTGATCCCACCGGCGTCTCCCACCACCCACACCGGGTCGAGCGAGGTTCGCCCGGTGGCCGTACGGACCGCTACGAGCGTGCCGGCGACCGGGTCGTAACGATGATCGCATCCCAGGGCGCGGGAGATCTCGTTGGCCGGGATGAACCCGTAACCAAGACAGACCGCGTCGGCGGCGAACTCCCGCTCCGTTCCCGGTAGCGGATTGCCTGAAGCGTCCAGGCGGGCCACAACCGCCGCCTCCGCCCGCTGATCACCTCGTATCTCGACCACCGAGGCGCGGTCGATCACCGGAACCCGGGCCTGGACCAGAGTCGTCCGGTAGGAGAACCCCTTGGCGACCAACTCCGGCGCTGCGGCGAGCAAGCCGGCGCCGGTGCCGAGGTTGCGCCACCACCGCAGATCCGCCTGTTCGGCCAGCGCCACCACCTCGACTCCGGCTCGGACCAACTCGGCGGCGACCTGCATGTTGAGCGGACCGTTGCCGGAGAGCATCACCCGCTCTCCCGGGGCGACCTGGCTGGATCTGAGCAGGGTCTGGGCGGCCCCGGTCGTCATCACGCCGGGCAGGGTCCAGCCCCGAATGGGAACGGGTCGCTCGTGGGCGCCGGTCGCCAGCACCAACCGACCGGGGCGCAACACCCAGTCGCAGTCCTCGCTCCGGGCAGCCAGCGAGTCGGGAGCGAAGGCCCCCCACAGGGTGACACCGTTGAGGAACCCGACCCCGGCCTCCTGTGCCCGAGCGATCAACTTGCGTCCGGCCCGGTACTGGGAATCGATGCGGGAGTCGTCGATGGCCCGCTCCGGCGGGGGTTGCTTGTAGAACTGTCCGCCCAGCTTGGAGCGCTCGTCCACGACCACCACGTCCACCCCGTGCTCGGCGATTACCGAGGCCACCGAGAGACCACCGGGCCCACCACCCACCACCAGGACCGTTGGCGAGAGCTCACGCCTCGGCCGGCCGCCCGGCGAGACATCCGGAGGTCCGGGAGCGGCCGGCTGCCGCTTCACCTCCTGGCCGTCCTCCACGCTGGTCATGCAGGCCAGAGTTCCCGGCTGATCATCGACCACCACCGCGCACTCGTGGCAGGCGCCCATCCCGCAGAAGACCCCCCGACGGCCTCCGTCCACCGCTTCGCGCAGACCCATCTCACCGGCAGCGACCAGAGCCGACGCCAGCGTGTCGCCCGCCAACCCCTCCACGGGACGGCCCTCGAAGGTCAGACCGACCGACTCTGTGGGAGGCTCGACCCCCGGTACGCCGACGCGCACCTTCGAATCAGCCTTCGAGCCCGTTCTTGCGGCGGTACGCTCGCCAGGTGGTGGCCCACCTGTCGGGATCGTCCAGCCCGCTCCCGACCACCCGGTGGATGGGCTGGTTGTGGGGGGCGGTCTTGACTAGTTCTGGATCGGTTCGGGCCTCCTCGCAGATGGCCGCTATGACATCGATCCAATAATCCAGGTCCTCGACCGACCACATCTCCCCCGCTTCGGGTGTGAACGGCTCCGGGATGAACCAGGGCTCGTGGCTCATCCAGAAGGCATCCACGCCGTAGTCGACCATGCGGTTGGCTACATCGACCGTAGTGACCCCGGTCTCCTCCGTGAGCTCGCCCAGGCTGTAGCGGGTCATCTCCATCCGGTACTCGTCCAGATGGGGAAGGCCCTTGGACACTCCCGGAATCTGCAGCAGGCGGGTCTCCATGTAGTTGTTGGCTAGCAGCGACAGGTCAGCCGCTTCCTTGACCCCCGCCGCGCCGAGTGCTCGGAGCCAGGAATAGGCCTTGATGATGACCGGGATGTTGCCCAGATACTCCCGCACCTGGGTGCTGCCGGCGTGCTCGGGAACCTCGATTGCGAACGCGCCGTCGTCTCCCCTGATCACCACCGGCGCAGTCAGGTACGGGGCCAGGTCTTCCGAGCACCCGTAGGCGCCCACCGCCGGTCCGCCGCCCGCCTTGGGAGCGCCGAAGGTCTTGTGGAGCATCATCATGCAGGCGTCGAAGCCCAGTTCCCGGGCCCTGATCCGGCCCATCACGCCGTTGAAGTTGGCGGTGTCGTAGAAGCAGAGCCCGCCCACGGAGTGGACGATGTCCACCCACTCCTTGATGTGGGGGTTGTAGATGCCGATGTCGTCCGGGTTGTTGACCATCAGAGCCGCTGTCCGCTCCGATGCCGCCGCCCGGAGCGCCTCCACCGACGCGTAGCCCTTCTCTTCGAGGGGAAGGGTGATCACCTCGAATCCGGCCGCGGCGGCGGTGGCGGGATTGCACGGATGGGCCTGTGCAGTGGTAATGATCTCCCGCCGCTGGGCCAGGTCCCCGCGGGCCTCGTGGTAGGCCCTGGTCACCGTGGCGTGGAGGAAGGCGGCGTCAGCGCCCCCTCCCGGCTGGAACACGAACTGGTCCATCCCGGTCAGATCCCGAAGCATCCGGTCGAGCCCGTGGATTACCTCGAGCGTGCCCTGGAGGGTTTCGACGTCCTGGTCGGGATGGGTCCCGGCCACGAACGGCTGCCGGGTGAGCGCCTCGGTGACCCGCGGGTTGTATTTCATGGTGCAGGTGCCGAACAGGCTGATGCCCATCATCCCCAGCACCTCCTGGCTGAGGTGCAGGTAGTGGCGCAGCACCTCGGGCTCCGAGAGCTCGGGCAGTTCGGCCGGGCGGCCCCGGCGCAGGGATTCGGGGATCAGGTCGGAGGTGTCGCCCACCACCGAGCCGAGGTCGGGTTCGTCCACCGGGAAGAGCTGCCCCCTGCGACCTGGGGCGCCCATCTCCATCACGAGCGGTTCATCCCAGACCGCGGCGTGGTACTTCCTCAATCCGTTGGTAGTCATCGGGTCACCTCCTCCAGCGCGGCGGTCAGGCGGTCAATGTCGGCCCGGCTATGCACCTCGGTCACGCAGTACAGGGCGCTCTGGCCCAGATCGGGGAAGTCGCTGCTCAGGTCGCGGCCGCCGAAGATGCCGTGGTCCCTGAGTCGCCGGTTGATCTCAGCCACCGGGATGCCCGTGCCGTCGAAACCGACCACGAACTCCTTGAAGAAACCTGCCCGCCATGGCAACGACACCCCCGGCACGGCCGCTAGCCGCCGGGCGGCGTAGTGGCTTCTCCGCAGGATCGCTCCGCCCAACTCCTCGAAGCCGGCCGGTCCGAGCACCGACATGTAGGCGGCATTGGCGATCGCCCACAGGTAGACCGAGTTCCCGGTCCAGTCCTTTCCGTCCTCCCGCGAGCCGTAGGAACTCTGCTGGAAGAGGGCGAGTCCGAAGGCCCGCTCCCCCTCGTGGGTGGTGTCGGTGAGGCTGACCTGGAGAGTGGGGTACTCCCGGGCGTAACGTTCCTCGTCCCGGGTGGCGATGAAGCCCCCAACCCCGCCGCCGCCGTTCATGTGGATACCGAGCGGCTGGGTGGTCCCCACCGCGATGTCGGCGCCGTAGTCGGAAGGCGGGACGATCACGCCGAGCGAGGTCGGATCCACACCGACGATGGTTTCGGCCCCTGCGGCTCTGGCCATCCGCGCTATCTCGGCGGCCTGGTCCTCGATCACGCCCAAATAGCCGGGGTTCTCGAAGTAGACCGCGCCAACTCCATCGTCAAGGCGGCTCTCGAGGTCGACCAGGTCGAGGCGTCCGGTGGCCGGATCGTAACCCACATAGGCGATCTCGATGTGGCCTTCCTGCTCCGGAAACCCGGCGTAGGTCCGGGCCACGTCCAGACGCTGCGGGTCCATCAGGGCGGGAACCAGGATCCGGCCGCGTCCCGTCATCCGGGTCGCCATCCGCATCGAATGGCCCACGGCGGCGCCCCAGCTGTAGACGGGCAGGCCCACGAATTCCATTCCCACCAGCTCCCCCAGCTGGCTGGCGAACTCGAACCAGGCCTGGTTGCGACCCAAGTCGGATGAACCTGTACCCCACACCGAGGTCAGGAACTCGCTACGGGTCCAGATCTCGTCGCATATGGCCGGCACGTGGTGCTGCCAGGTGCCGCCTCCCAGAAAGCTGAGGTTGTCCTCGCAGTGTTCGTTCTTCCCCAGCACCCCGGTCAGATGTCGCTTCAGCTCCACCTCGGAGGCAAGGGGCTCGGGCAGCCCGAACCGCCGTGAGGTTATGTGTTCGTCTGGTATCTGCTCGAACAGGTCGTCGACGGTGGCGGCGCCGATCGCGTTGAGCATGTGCTTTTTGGCCTCCTCGGTGGAATTGGCCATGTAGGGGTGGGCTCTGTTCACTCCATCACACCTTCGGTCTCGCGCTCATCTTGCTCGCCCTTAACTCTACCGATGAGAGTGTGGGACGCGCCTATTGGCGGTCTGCAGCTAGCTTCCCGGCTCATGGACAGAGCGAACCCGATCCGGCTGGGCTTGATCGTGAACCCGATCGCGGGAATGGGGGGATCGGTGGGCCTCCACGGCACGGATGGAGATACCTACCGGCAAGCCGCCGCCCTGGGAGCGGTCCCCATCGCCCACCGTCGAGCAGGACGAGCCGTCCGATCACTGGTTGAAGGTGTCCCCGGACTCTCGGTGCTCGCCGGCGCCGGCTCCATGGGCGAGAAGACCGCACGTGAGGCCGGTCTACTACCGGAAGTGGTGCCGGTGCGGTCGGACCCGACGACCTCGGCCGATACCCGTGCGGTAGCCGCCCGGATGGCAGAGGGCGATGTGGGGCTGATCGCCTTCGCCGGAGGGGACGGGACCGCCCGCGACATCGTGGCCGTGGTTGGCACCGAGGTTCCGGTGGTGGGCATACCCACCGGTGTCAAGATGCATTCCGCCGTATTCGGGAACACGCCGGAAGCGGCCGGCGCCATGGCGGCCCGCTACCTGGCGACGCCCGACCAGGTTCCCCTGACCCGGCGAGAGGTGTTGGACGCCGGGCACGACCCGGGCCACGTCGCAGGCTTCTCGGTGGCATCGGTCCCGTTCGTCCGTGACCTCCTGCAGCCGGGCAAGGCCACCACCGCGCTGGGTGACGATGCCATCCTGGATCGGCTATGCAACAAGCTCGCCGACGGGATGGCGCCCGATCACCTCTACGTGCTCGGGCCTGGTACCACGGTGGCCCGGATCCTCGATCACCTTGATCTGGAGGGGACCCTGGCCGGAGTGGACGTGGTGCGCAACCGCCGGGTCGTCGCCACCAACGTCACCGCCGGCGAACTGGTCGCCCTGCTGGCGCAGGGCGTTCCGGCCACCATCTACCTGGGGGTGATCGGCGGCCAGGGCTTCCTACTCGGCAGGGGTAACCAGCAGATCAGCCCGGAGGTGATCAGCCTGGTAGGCGAGGAGAATGTGATGATCCTGGCCGGCGAGGAGAAGGTGCGCCTCCTGGACCCGCCCGTCCTCCGGGTGGACACCGGCGTGGATTCAGCCCGGCCGGTCATGCTGGGATACCGAAGGGTCCACACCGCCCCCGGCCGCAGCACCGTGATGAAAGTGGTCACCTAGCTCAGTGGGCAGTGGGCAGTGGGCAGTGGGCAGTCGGCAGTCGGCGGTGGGAAACACCCGGGCAAGTAGGTGCTATGGCCGCTTACTTGAACCCGCTACCTCCTTCGCCGGGTCGAGAACCGTGACGGCTTCGATGTCCTCGGCGATCCTGAAACGGTCTTCGCCGGGGTAGACGACGAACTTGGCTTCCGGACCCACGTCTTTGCAACCGCTATGGAAGCCCTTGCGCGGCCGCGGGTCCAGACTGCGCTTGACCTCGATCGCCCAGGGCGCATGGCCGGGCACCGTCAGGATCAGATCGATCTCCGCCCCGCCCGACGAGCGGTAGCAGCTCGCCTCTGCGCGGTTCGGGGCGAACGACAGCAGGGTCTCGATCACAAACCCTTCCCAACTCATGCCCACTACGGGGTGGCCTACGACGTCCTCCTTGGTGGCCAGACCGAGCAGGGCGTGCACGATGCCGCTGTCGCGGACGTACACCTTCGGCGATTTGACCTGACGCTTTCCTACGTTTCGGCGCCATGGTGTGAGGCGACGGACCAGGAGAAGGTCCACCATGAGGTCCAGGTACCGGGAGACCGTCTTGCCGTCTACGCCGAGGCCACGGGCGAGGGCGGCCGCGTTGAGCGTTCCTCCCTGCGTGTGGGCCAGCATCACCCAGAAGCGCCTGAGGGTCTCGGCGGGGATGCGCGGGCCGAATTGGGGAACGTTCCGTTCGAGATACGTCCGTATGAAGTTCTCCCGCCACCTACGGCTCCTGCTGTCGTCAGCGGTCTCCAAGCTACACCCGAACTTCTACCGGCCCGAGCCGCGGTGCTACTTCCGCGGCTCCTGGGCAGGTGCGCTGTGCGCGTTGGTGCCGGAGGATGGGGCGTACCGCCAGGACCGGGTCAGCCGCGAAAGCCAGTCAGGTCGGCAAGAGGCTGAACCGTGTGTCGAAGGGTTGCGCGTTGCGGATGGTCAGGCGGACGTTCGCTGGAACGACCTATGGGCCGGGTAACGGAAAGGGATCGACTGTGAACCCTCGGCGTCTAGCCGAGAAGCGGATCCGATCCGGTTCCGGAGGATGCGTCCCGGAGAGCTGAAGCGGCGAGGGTGAGCGCCGCGCGGCATGGCTCGATGACGGGCATCCCGAGTTCGCTTTGGAGCCTGGTCCGGAGGTGGGTCATGCCGGTACACCCCAGCACCACCACATCGGCGCCGGCGTCCGCCAGCCTCCGGCCCACCCCTAGCACGTCCTCGTAGGCTTCCTCGCTCTCCAGATCGAGCACCTCCCGTCCCGTGGCGATGTCCGCCACGATCCTGCGGGCGACCCCGATGCGGACCCAGTAGCGGTAGTGGCGGGGTACCGCGATGTCGAGAGCCGAGATGATCCCGACCCCGCGTCCCCGCGACATCGCCGCCAGCACAGCCGATTCGCCGATCCCGAAGACCGGAGCATCCAGAACCCTCCGCATCTCGACGATCCCGGGATCCGAGAAGCATGCGACCACGTAGGCATCGCCAGGATGGGCCCTGGCAGTCTCGACCATGGCACCGACCGCGGCAGCAACATCCTCATCGGATTCGATGGCCGGAGGTCCGTCGGCGCTGGTGACCACCTCGATTTCGACTCCCAAGTCGCCGGCGAGGGAGCTCACGGCATCCTCGATCTGCATGGAGATGGTCCCCGAACTGTTCGGATTCACGATCATGACCGTTCCAAGCATGGGAGCACCCTACCGGCGGCGGAGTGCTTCGGTGAGGACAGCCCGCAACGGGTTCGTCCGGCAGTCCGATCCCTTGGGGATGCGCAGATGTCGCCCGCTAGAAGCGTGGTGAAAAGGCGGGGATGGGCTGCCTTCAATGCCTCGACCTGGGCTTTCTCTGCCGGGATCGGGCTGACTCGACATCCTCCGTACCTCCTAGAAGCGGTCGGGGGCGAAGGGGGTCAGGTCCACCTCGGAGGGGCGGTCGAGCGCCAGCTGCGCCAGCACCCTGCCCAGGAGCGGGCCGGCGGTCAGGCCCATGTGGGGATATACCCCCACCACCAGACCGGGAGGACCCAGCCTTGCGATGATCGGGGACAGATCTG
This sequence comes from Acidimicrobiia bacterium, assembly GCA_021296345.1. GTDB lineage: Bacteria > Actinomycetota > Acidimicrobiia > Spongiisociales > Spongiisociaceae > Spongiisocius. Next base: position 20,542 of record JAGWAN010000023.1, read on the forward strand.
GGGTGGCCAGGCCGGCCCCCGACCAGGTGCGGATCAGCCGGACTCCGGCGAGCGAAGGCACGACTCGCAACGCCACCCTCATGTTGGCAACCAGGTTGGCCGGGTTGACGCGGGTAACGCCCGTGGAGGGGTCGATATCAGACGACCATCCGCCCCCGATGAGCAGAGTTCCTGCCTTGGCCTGCTTGAAGGTCAACTGGCCGCCGGCGTAGTAGACCAGGTGATGAACCATCGGGGCCATCGGTTCGGTAGCCCCGACCTGGGCCGGATCGTCCATGATTGGTAGAGGTCGACCCCAGAGCGATGCGAACCGGTTCAGGCTGTTGCCCGTCACCAGCACCACCCGCCGGGCGGTGACCTTACCGGTGCTGGTGATAGCGGTGAAGACGCCGTTGCCCCAGTCAAGCCCGAGAACCTTGGTGTTGACCTGTATGTGCGCCCCTCGCCCAATGGCCGCTCTTGCGAGGGCCGGGGCAGCCAGCATGGGGTTCGCCTTCCCTTCCACGCGCGAAAGCTGGGCCCCTACCATCCTGGAGGACACGTAGGGGGCTACCTTCGCCAGGTCTTGACGGTCGAGGAGGTCGGACTCTACGCCGGCGGACCGCTCGATCGCGACCTTGCGCTCGATATCCCGCATCTGGTCAGCAGTCTCGGCAATCAGCAACCCACCGTTCAGGCTCACTTCGAGATCGGTGGACAGCCGTTCGCCCAGACCTCGCCAGATATCCAGGGACCGGTGGAGAAACAGCAGGGCAGGCAGGAATGCACGCCCCCACTCGTCCCCGAACTCCAGGAACGAGCCGTGCTGTATCTGACCATGCAAGCTGCCGGCGTTCCTGCCGGAAGCCTGTGTGTTCAGGTCGAACTGCTCAAGAAGCAGGACCTCGGCCCCGTACCCGGCCAGGTGCCAGGCCGCCGAGCAACCCGTCACTCCCCCACCGACAACGAGGACATCCCAGGTTCGGGCTGCCATGCTTCCCTAGGAACGACTCTTGAGATCCCGGAGCGCCGCCAGTTCCTCGCTGGTCGGCGCATCCGTCACCTCGAGCCGTGTTGCCACCCGCAACGGCCACTGGGTCCGATCCCACACATCTTGAACCTCGACGCCAGGATGGACCGCCACCAGAGTCAGTTCGCTGTCGTGCGGATCGGGTTTCAGCACCCCCAGGTCGGTGATGACGTTGATCGGTCCGGCGCCGCGAAAGCCGGGCCGTGATCTGGTGTCGGGAGCCGGACCCAGGCCGACCGAGGTCACGAAATCGACCTGAGGTACGAAGGCCCGCTTGGCATGGCGCATGATCACCGTCACCTCACGGCAGTGGGCGGCGATCTCGGGAGCACCTCCCGCTCCGGGTAGGCGCACCTTGGGCTGGTTGTAGTCCGGCCCGATCACCGTCGTGTTCAGGTTGCCGAACCGATCTATCTGGGCGGCGGACAGATACCCGACATCGATGTGGCCGCCCTGCAGCCAGTAGTTGAAAACCTCGGGAACCGACACCACGGAATCAGCGGTTTCCGCCAGCTCCCCGTCACCGATCGACAGCGGCAAGCGGTAGGGCTTAGCGCCGAGCGGCCCGGCTTCGTAGATAAGGAACAGGTTCGGAGCATGGGTATTGCGGGCCAGGTTGGCGACCGTGCTGGGAATGCCGATCCCCACGAAGCAGGACATACCGTCCCGGAGGAGACGGGCCCCCACCACGGACATGATCTCGTCGGCGGTCCACACCGGCATCCGGTCGGCCACGTTCAGGCGCCCATGACCGACTCGTCCAGCCAGGCCGAAAAGACGTCCCGATCCCGGCTCACTTCGGGCCACTTGCGATACCAGTCGTTGTCACGCTCGTAGTGGTCCTGCACGTAGGAGGGCCAGGCGCCCCCGGGGACCTCGCACACCGCGGTCACAGCCATGGAGGGAATGACGAAATCGCCGGGCCGACGCTCCAGAACGTCGACGACCTCCTCCACCGTGACTACGACTTGACGAGACGCCATGACCACCTCCCGGAATACTCCGGATATCCCCCAGACCTGCACGTTGCCGGCCCGGTCGGCCCGCTGGGCGTGGAGAATCCCCGTGTCTGGGTTGAGGGCGCGCACCGCTGCCACCGGCTCCCCGGTGAACGGGCAGTCCAGGAACCGTACGTGAGGGGCGATCTCGCCGAGCGAGGTTCCCAGGTAGCCCTTCATGACGGTGAACGGCATGCCGGAGGCTCCGGCCACGTAGCGGTTGGTCAGACCGGCGTGGCTGTGTTCCTCCAGCTCGATGGGCGCCGGCCAGCCGTTCTCCACCGCATCCCGGAAGCGGTACAGCGAACCGACCCCCGGGTTCCCGCCCCACGAGAAGAGCAGCTTGCGGACGCATCCGGCGCCGATCAACTGGTCGTAGATGAGGTCCGGGGTCATCCTCGACACAGTCAGGTTGCGCTTCTGCTGGCGGATGATCTCGTGGCCGGCGGCAAAAGGGATCAGATGGGTGAAACCCTCCAGCGCAACAGTGTCCCCATCCTGCACGTATCTGAAAATGGCATCGCTGAGACCCAGGTGTTCGGCCATACCTCGAAGTTCGGTTCGGCAACACCCACCCGCCGCCAGGCGCATAGGACCGGAGGTCAGATGGGTGGCGGTCATGTTAGGCGCCGCGCGTTCCGACCTGGCGTCAGACCTGGACTCCAACGGGTGGTTGGGCCGACCGACGACTAGCGACTACCGAGATAGTTGAGCAGGTTCTCTTCGTAGCTGCTCGGGTAATCGTCCCAGGCGTCGCCGTGAGCACAACCTTCGTAGACGGTGACCTGCGGTGGGTGCCGGAGCTGCGAACGGATCCTGTGCAGATGGCTGATCGGGATGCGGTCGTCGATGTCGCAATGGGCCAGACCGATCGCGTACGGGTACCGGGCGGCGTCCTCCGCCGGGCGCACGCTGCCCACGTCGACGCCCCTGGTGAGACGGGCCATCAGGACCACGCCCGGGCGCAGGGCTGACGCCAGCCAGGAGGGCGCCGAGGTACGCCGGGCCACTTCCTGAACGACCAGATCGGACAGGGTGGCGAAGGCCGAATCGGCGAATACCCCGACGACGGCAGGTTCGCGCCAGCCGGCCATCAAAACGATGGCGCCGCCGTAGGAGTTGCCGTGCAGGAAGATGGTCCCGGGTCGGGCGCCGCGTTCCCTGATCACGTAGTCAACCGCCCCCAGCAGGTCGTCACTCTCGTGTATCCCGGCCCCCATCTGGGCGTGGTCAGACTCGCCGTGGCCGCGCAGGTCGAAGGCGAGGACCGAATAGCCGTTGGTGACCAGTGCAGGGACCATGCCCAGCATGGAACTGCGGGTGCTGTCAATGCCGTGGGTCCGGATCACGACCCCTTGAGGATCCCGGGCCGGCATCCACCATCCGCGCAGCGTGATATCGGGCCAACCACGCGGGGAGAACTCGGCGTCCTCGTAGTCCAGGGCGAAGTCCCCGGGGCTCTCCTCAAGAGGGTTGGCCTCCGCATCGAGGGCGCTGTCCGCGATGTAGTACGAAACGGAAAGGTAGACCAACGCGAGGACCACCGCGGGCACGACCGTTCGTCTGATCAACCGCGACGACCTGCGTCCGGCGCCATCCCGCCGCCACGGAACCCTGCTTGACCATCCAGACACCCGGCGACGAGTTTAGGAGACTGCTCAGAACCGCACGAGCATCGTCCCGTTGGCCCGACCGGCAAGCGAGAATCCCATCTCCGACAACCGCCGCCCACCGTCCCCTTTCTTGTCAGCGGTCTTCAAGGAGTTCGTCCCGGATTCGAGCGGGGGTTGTCACCCCGTCGGCAACTCGGAGTCGCGTGCCGGAACGGCCTACCTGGCCGTGTAGCCGCCGTCGATGGCAAGCACCGAACCCGTCATCCACTCGCTCTCGTCCGAGGCCAGGAAAGCCACAGCCGAGGCAACGTCGGAGACCGTCCCGAGGCGGGGCCAGGGGGTCAGATCGTGTTCGGGATTGTTCCCCATGACCGACCGAGACAGGGAAGTCTCGACGAAGCCGGGAGAGACCGCGTTTACCCGGATCCGCTCGTCGGCGTAGTCGATGGCCAGCTGGCGGGTGAGTCCGATCACCGCTCCCTTGGAGGCGGAGTAGGCAGGCTCCGCTTTCAACCCGACCATCCCGGCGATCGAGGCGACGTTGACGATGCTCCCGCCCGACCCGGCCCGCACCATGTGGCCGATCGCCACCTTGCATCCGAGCCAGACGCCCTTGACGTTGGTAGCGATGGTCGAGTCGAACTCGGCTTCGGTCTCATCGAGGATCGTCCGGTGGCCGTGCCAGATCCCCGCGTTGTTGACCATGATGTCCAGCCCACCCAACTCCGTCGCCGCGGTAGCCGCCACGGCCTCCATGTCGGATGCCCGGCTCACGTCGGTCTCCACGAAGGCCGCCTCTCCCCCGGCGGCCCGGATCAGATCCACGGTCGATGCGTGGCCACCGTCCTCATGAGACCCATCACGGGGATGGGGGCGGAGGTCCGCCGCCAGTACCCGGGCACCCTCCACCGCCAGACGACGGGCGACGGCCCTGCCGATCCCGGAACTTGCGCCGGTCACCACTGCGACCTTGCCCTCGAGAGGGCGAGCTACCCGTGGCTCGGCGGTGTTCCGTGGCAGGTCCTCGATCACCGGCCTATCCACAGTGGCCGGCGTGGACGGGAGATCCGGAGCCGGGAGGCCGCGATCGGGAAATGGCCGACCCCCCTGCTCAGAACCTCTCCTCGACGAAGGTCTGGTCCGTGATGGGCGGGCGGACATATCCGACGCCCGACTGGCGTTCGGGTAGCTCGATGTCATCCCAAGGCACATCCTCGTAGTGAATCTGGCCCAGGAGATGGGCGATGCAGTTGAGGCGGGCCCGCTTCTTGATGTCGGCGTTCACTACGTACCAGGGCGCCTGCTTGATGTCGGTGTGGGCGAACAGGATGTCCTTGGCCTTGGAGAACTCCACCCAGCGGGACCTCCCCTCCACGTCAACGGGAGACAGCTTCCAGCGCTTCACCGGATCGTTGATCCGGGACTGGAATCGTCTCTCCTGCTCGGCGTCGCTCACCGAGAACCAGTACTTGATCAGGATGATGCCGGAGCGGATGAGCATGCGCTCGAACTCTGGACACGAACGGAGAAACTCACGGTATTCCTCCTCGGAGCAGAAACCCATGACCGGCTCCACCACCCCGCGGTTGTACCAGCTGCGGTCGAAGAGAACCATCTCGCCGGCTGCGGGCAACTCGGCCACATAACGCTGGAACCACCACTGGGTTTTCTCCCGGTCGCTCGGCGTCCCCAGGGCCACCACCCGCACGACGCGGGGATTCAGCCGTTCCGTGATCCGCTTGATCACGCCACCCTTGCCTGCCGCATCACGGCCCTCGAAGATGACCACCACCTTGAGACCCCGGTGCTTGATCCAGCGCTGCAGGCGGACCAACTCCTCCTGGAGCCGGCCCAACTCCTTCTCGTAGACCTTCCGCTTCAGCTTGGGTCGGTCCTGCTCGGGCGCCGACGACTCAAGCGCTTCCAGGAAATCCACACTCATACCACCAACAATAACGAACGGTCGAGCGCGGCGACTACGTGAACGCAGCCAGCACCGCGGGGACCGCGTGCTCCAGCACGCCTTCTCCGTAGCCGCCCTCCTGAACGATCACCGTGGGCATGCCGGTCCGCAGGGCCTGCCCGAGTAGCGGATAGTCCTCGTCGGCCAGGGCCAGCACGCCGTCGGTGACATGGGTGTCAACTCCCAGAGCAACTACCAGCACGTCCGCGCCGAACGTGGAGACAGCCCGACGGGCTTTCTCCAGGGCTGGTGCGTACTGGGCCCATCCCGATCCGCTCGGAAGGGGCAGGTTCAGGTTGGCGCCCGAACCGTCATCCTCGCCCCTTTCCTCGGCGAATCCGGTGAAGAACGGAAAGTGCACTTCGGGGTCGCCGTGGATCGAGACGGTCAGCACGTCACCTCGTGTCCAGAACACTGCCTGGGTGCCGTTGCCGTGGTGGGTGTCGACATCCACGACCGCCACCCTGGCCCCCCGGGAAGCCAACCACGCCGCGGCGAGGGCGGTGTTGTTCAGGTAGCAGTAGCCACCGAACGTGGCCGGCCCGGCGTGATGGCCCGGAGGGCGGCTGATGGCGTAGGCGGCATCGTGCCCGCCATGGACCGCGCGGGCCGCGGCCACCGCAGAGGCCGCGGCGGACCGGGCCGCCAGCCAGGTTCCTTCCAGGATCGGATCGACATCGTTGGAGTAGATGCCGAGCTGCGCGTCCACATGCGTGGGTGGCCGCCAGGGAGTGCCGGGAAGCGGACGGATGTAGGCCACCGCCTCGCCGTCGGCCGGGGCGCCCGTGGCGGCCCGCCAGCGGGAGTGCGCCGCACGCAGGAACTCCAGATAGTGGGGCTCGTGCACCAGCAGCAGATCCTGCTCGTCCAGGGGTTCAGGAACGCGCACATCGACTGCAGGTAGACAGGTCAGGGCCGAGAGGATACGGTCGGCTCGCGCCGCGGTCTCCGCCGGAGGCAGGAGCACCCCCCCGAAGCGGTGAGGTTCGGCGGGGTCGTGGAGACGGTGGTCCGGGTTGGCGTAGACGAGCACGCGTTGTTCTCCAGAATCATCAGGCTGCCAAGGAGATGCTACAGACGCGTTGCTAGGCTGAGTTGACTCCCCATCGCCACGTGTCGCTCGTTACAGCGGTGTGCTCAAGAGGAAGGACTCGTTCGGCCTTGGATCCGGTAATCGCCTTCACCGACGTAACCAAGTCCTTCGGGTCCATTGATGCCCTCGACCCCTTACACTTGACCATCCGGAAGGGTGAGTTCGTATCCCTTGTCGGACCGTCCGGTTGCGGGAAGTCAACCGTCCTGAGGCTCGGTTCCGGACTAATCGAGCCCACGGACGGCACGGTGAGCCGGTCTTCGGACAATGTCGGATACATCTTCCAGGAACCCACGCTGATGCCGTGGCGCACAGTGGAACAGAACGTGACCTTCCTGGGCGAGCTTGACGGGTTGAGCCGCCAGGAGGCTAGGCGGCGCGCCGATGAGGTCCTCTCGCTGGTCGGGCTGCAGGAGTTTCGCAACCACTATCCCCTGGCCCTGTCGGGCGGGATGAAGATGCGCACCAGCATCGCCCGGTCGATGCTTCTCGATCCCGACCTGTTCCTGTTCGATGAGCCGTTCGGCGCGCTGGACCAGATCAGCCGGGCCCGGCTCAACGCAGAGCTGTGCGCCCTGTTCTCCGAACGACGCTTCGCGGCCCTGTTCGTAACACATTCGGTTGACGAGGCCGTATTCCTGGCGTCCCGGCTTCTGGTGATGAGCAAGCGGCCGGGAAGGCTCGTGGCCGAGTTCGAGATCCCGTACGAGTTCCCGCGCCAGCCCGGAATCCGCTACGAGCCGGAGTTCGCGGTGCTGGCCGGCCAGGTCGCCGCCGCACTGGCGGAGGCATCATGAGCGACCGGACCGACGAGACCACGAACGCCTCCGGCCGGGGGCTTGCCAGGAGCCGGGAACTGCTCCGGGTGGCGATACCACCCGCTCTCGTCGCCCTGGCCATCATCCTCCTCTGGTACGGGATCACCTTCTTCGTGCTCGAGCCCGACCGGCGCTTCCTCCTTCCACCGCCGCACGGCGTGATCCAGGAGGGAATCCTGGACGGGGACGTGCTGGCGGAGATCATGGGCGGCCTGTACCGGACCGCCATGGTCGCCGGGCTCGGGCTGGCGATCGCCTTTGCGCTGGGGTTCTCGATGGCCCTGGTAATGAGCCAGGCGAAGTGGATCGAGCGCTCGCTCTACCCCTGGGCCGTCGTATGTCAGACGGTGCCGATCCTGGCTCTGGTCCCGCTGCTCGGCTTCTGGTTCGGCTTCGGGTTGATGTCTCGGGTAACGGTGTGCGTCATCATCGCCCTGTTTCCCATCATCATCAACTCCCTGACCGGCTTGCAGGGCGCAGACCCCAGACTGCACGATCTGCTCACGCTCCACAACGCCGGTCGGTGGATCCGGGCTCTGAAGCTCCAGATCCCCGCCGCTCGCCCGCTCATATTCACCGGGCTCCGCACGTCGGCCGGCTTGTCGGTGATCGGCGCGATTGTGGGCGACTTCTTCTTCGGTCGCGGCCAGCCCGGGCTTGGCATCCTCCTCGACCGCTACAGCCGCCGCCTCAGGAGCGAGGAATTGCTGGCCGCGGTCATCGCCGCCTGCCTGCTCGGCGTGGTGGCTTTCTGGATATTCGGCGTGTTGGGCCGCCGGGCGGTCGGCCATTGGGATCCGTCGTGGGCTGGCGAACGTAACAAGAATGAGTAGGCGTGCTAACCCGACCGTGGCGAAAGCAGAGTGCTATGTCATGAGCTACCGCAACGCGAGCAAGGGACGATCGGAAAGGAGACCGACATGAGAGGATATCGGACCAGACGAAGGGCGACCACTACGCTCGCCCTGATCGCCGTTCTGTCGCTGGTGGCAGCGGCGTGCGGCGGTGAAGAGGAGACCCCCGCTACCACGGCTGCACCGGCCACCACCGCAGCACCGGCCACCACCGCAGCGCCCGCCACCACGGCGGCCGCGGCGATGACGCTGGCCGATGTCTGCCCGGACCCGCTCGTGATCCAGCTCGACTGGGAACCCGAGTCGGAGCACGGTGGCATCTACCAGCTAGTCGGTCCCGGTTACGAGATCAACAACGACGCCAAGAGCGTCCGCGGCCCGATGGTTGCGGGTGGTGAGGACACCGGCATCGACATCGAGGTCCGGATCGGCGGCTTCGCGGTCGGCTTCCAGCCGGTGCAGTCGCTGCTCTACCAGGACCAGGACATCTTCATGGGATTCGTCCGGGCGACGGAAGCCATGTCGACCTATGCGGACGTCCCGGTCGTGAGCGTGATGGCAACGTTCGAGAAGAGCGCCTTCGCTATCTACTGGGACCCGGAGACCTACCCGAACGTCGAAGAGATCGCCGACCTCAAGGACGAAGGGGCGATCATCCTGCTCGGGCGCCCGGACGTGTTCCAGGACTGGTGGGTCGCCGAGGGGATCATGGACGAGTCCCAGATGGACCTGACCGACGCGCCCAAGCCGGCTGCGTTCATCGGCGCCGGCGGCGAGGTCGCCGAGGCCGGGTTCGCCACCGCCGAGCCCTACATCTACGAGGTGGAAGTGCCCGAGTGGGGCAAGCCGGTCAAGACCCAGTTGATCCATGACACCGGCTTCGAGGAGTACTTCCAGGCGCTTGGTGTCCGGGCCGCCGATGCCACCGACCGGGCCGACTGTCTCCGGGAAGTGGTGCCCATCATCCAGCAAGCCCATGTGGACTTCCTGAACAACCCGGACCCGACCAACCAGTTGATCCTGGAGTTGGTGGACGTGTACGACACCGGATGGATCTACACCCAAGGCGTGGCCGACTTCGCGGTGTCCACGATGCTGGAACTCGGCATCATGGGCAACGGCGACAACGACACCCTCGGCGACTTCGACATGGACCGGGTCGTCGGGCTCCTGGAGATCATCAGCCAGGTCACCGAAGCCGACGTCAGCGGGCTCGCGCCCGAAGACCTCGTCACCAACGAGTTCATCGACTCCTCGATCGGGCTGTAAGGACATGGCGGCGGGATCCCTCCGGCTCGCCGTTGCGCAACCGCGCACGGTGGTGGATCCCGACGCTGAGGTGAACGTTGCCCGGGCGGTGGAGCTGGCCGCCCGGGCAGCCGATCTCGGGGCAAGCCTGATCCTGTTCCCCGAGGGCTACCCGGGCCCGGTGCTTGGCAAGCCCCGGGACACGTACGAGGCGGCGGAGGCCATGGAATCCGTGGCAGCGGATAACCACGTCTCCGTGTGCTGGAGCCGCATGGAACGGTGCGATGACGAGAACTACCGCCTCGTGGTCTACGCAGTGGACCACGAGGGACGGCAGTTGCTCCGCTACGAACGGGCCCATCCGGCCACCCTCCCGCCCGACGAGACGAGGGTCTGGGTGGCGCCCGGCCCCGATCTGGCCCTGTTCGAGATAGACGGGGTCCGGATGGGGATCGTGGTGTGCTCGGAACTGTGGATTCCCGAGCCCACGCGGGTGCTGGCCCTGCGAGGCGCCCAGGTGATCCTGTCGCCGGCGGGAGGCGGGTTCACCTCTCTCACGGACAACTGGCAGACGATCGTCCGTGCGAGGGCCATAGAGAACCTTTGCTACGTGGCCATGACCAACAACATCCGGCGCGACGAGGTCGGCGCCGCCATGATCGCCGGCCCCGAGTACGTGCTGGTCAGCTCCGGTACCGAGGAGTTGCTGCTGGCCAACCTGGACCTCGACCGGGTGGAGTGGTTGAGGGCACAGGATGACTCGATAGTCGAGCCGAAGGCCTTCTCCTCCATACCCGGACTGCTCCGCGCCCGGAGACCGGAACTGTACGAGGACCTGGTGAAGCCAGGACCCGACCTGTACGACTTCCATACACCTCCCGAGACCGGATGAGCGAGACCGGGACCCTGGTCCGCGGGGGCCACGTACTCACCTCCGCCCAGCCCGATGCGATCGAGAACGGGGCGGTTCGTATCGTCGGCGAATTGATCGACGCGATCGGGCCATGGGCCGACCTCAGGTGCCGTTTTCCCGATGACGAGGTCCACGGAGACCGCCACTCCATCATCACACCCGGGTTCATCAACACCCACGGGCACTTCTCGGAGGGGCTCTTCACCGGTATCGCCGAGGACTTCACGCTGGTGGAGTGGATCGAGGCGGTGATCAACCCCACCGCGCCCCATCACGACCAGGAAAAGGCCTACGTGGGAACTCTCTTGGCCGGGATACAGATGCTACGGAGCGGGATCACGCTGGCCAGCGACATGTTCGTATGCGACCCGGCCGACCAACCCGTCACTCCCGGTGTCGTCCGGGCGCTGGATCAACTGGCACTGCGCGGCGTGGTCACGTTTGGCGCTGCGGACCGGAGGGGCGCCGCCGTGTCGGCGATTCTCGAAGAGCATGCCGCCCTCCGCGAGGCGTGCGAGAGCAGCCGCCTGTCCCGCTTCCGGGTCGGGATCGCGCTGCTCGGCGCGCAGTCGGAGGAGCTCTTCCAAGAGTCCGTGATGCTGGCCGCCGACCACGGTAGCCACATACATCTCCATGAGGTCCGCGAGGAGGTGACGGCGATCCGGGCCGCGACCGGACGGTCACCCATCGAGCAGTGTGCCCGGCTGGGCCTGTTCGACGGTCCGACCATCGCTGCGCACTGCGTGTGGGTGGACGAGAACGATCGGGACATACTGGCGGACTACCAGGTGGGGGTGGCTCACAATCCGGTCTCCAACATGATCCTGGCGTCGGGCGTGTGCCCGGTGCCCGCTCTCCGGAAACTGGGCGTGAACGTGGGGATCGGAGTGGACGGACCGGCCAGCAACGACAGCCAGAACATGATCGAGGCGATCAAGATGGCGGTCCTCCTCCAGCGGGTCGACCGGATGCAGGCGACAGCCCTGTCAGCCCGTGATGCGTTGGCGATGGCGACCATCGAGGGCGCCCGATCCCTGCATGTGGACTCCGAACTGGGATCGCTCGAGGTGGGAAAGCAGGCCGACCTGGTGGTCTTCGACGGACGATCCCCCACCTTGGCCAACATCCACGATCCATACCAGGCCGTCGTCTACTGCGCAGGCCCCCGCGAGGTGGCGGAGGTATGGGTAGCCGGCTCGAAGTCCGTAGCGGGAGGAGAGGTGGTCCACGTCGACCCGGCCGAGGTGGCCGAACGGTCCCGCCCGCTGGCCCGCGAACTGGCCCGCCGCGCTCATCTCGGCCAGCATTCCCTGCTGGCCCCTTCCTGAAATCGAACACTACGACAACCCCGAGCGCCGAAGAACTCGTCAGTAGTTACCGGCAACCGGCTACCAAACGCCGCTACGCCCAAGCAACACCTCCGGGACCCTCCGGGATGGTGGTGTTCAAGCTGGGATGGTGGTGTTCAGGCCGCTCCCTTGTTGTCACCACGTCGGATGATCACGGTCCGGTGCGGGAAGGGCATCTCGATGCCCGCGGCGTCGAGGGCTTCCTTGATGCGTAGGCGCAACTCCCGTTCGGTTCTCCACTGCACCGAAGGCCGGGTCTTGGCCCTCACCCGAATGAAGATGCCTGATTCAGCAAGGTTCTGCACGCCCTTGACCTCGGGGGGTTCCGACAGTTCGTCCTCGCCCCATTCCGGGTCTTGCCACATCTCCAGACCCGCCTGGCGGATGACCTCCATCGCCTGGCGCAGATCGCTGTCGTAGGAGACCTCCACATCGATCTGCGCTCGGGCCCATAGCTGCGAGTAATTGGCCACGAAGTCGAGCTTGCCGTTGGGAACGTTCCAGACAACGCCCTGACGGGTACGGATCGAAGTGGATCGCAACGATATCCTCTCCACGGTTCCCCGGCCCCGCCCGAAATCGATGTCATCGCCCACGCTGTAGATGTCCTCGATCATCATGAATATCCCACTCAAGAAGTCTCTAACCACTGACTGAGCACCGAAACCTATCGCGATGCCAACGACGCCGGCGCCGGCGATCAGGGGCCCGAGGTTGATGTTGAGCTGGCCCAGAGCCAGCAGCGCCGTCAGCGCCCATATGGTGATCAGGGCCACGCTACGGAGGACCACCGCCAGCGTCTCAGCCCTGGCTTTGGCGCGCACCGTTTCCGCTTCTTCGTTAGCAGCCGGATCACGACCAACATCCCTGAGATCCGGTCTGCCTATCCGGTCCGTGAAATGCCCGATTGCGCGCTTGACGGCTTTGGAAACCAACCATCCGCCGAGCAGGATTAGGAGCAGGGTCAACCCGCGTTCCACGAACCAGGCGGCTATCTCGGCCACTACCGGGCTGCCGGTCCACTCGTAGACCGTGTCGCACACGAAGCTCGAACCCCCGCCACAGGCGGCCGATGAACCGGTCCCGGTTTGCTGGGCTATGGAAATCATGCGACACCGACACCTTGATCCGGGGATGGAACAGCCGACAACTCGGCTTGGGAGGGCATCCTAGTGGTCAGTGGTCAGTGGTCAGTGGAAACTGGCCACTAATCCTGATGGGTTGACGCCTGTGTAGACCGTTAGGGGATCGTCGTAAGGTAACCGCCTTATCCCGTCGAACCCCGCCCCGGCCAGCATGGATTCGAGGGTTGCTATCGAATGAGCCGCCCCACCGGTAAAGTGCGCCGAACGCTCCCGGACCGCTGTCCGCGGCGAAGTCGTTGACCACGACATGGCCACCCGGCGCGATCGCCGACCGCACTCTGCGCAGCAACTCCGTTGCCTGCTTCTCGGTGAGGTCATGGACCAGATGGGACACCAGGGCCGCGTCCATCGATCCGGGCGTTACCCCGCAGCAAGGATGCTCGAAGACGTCCACCCCCACCACGTTCACACCCGTGCCCTCCAATTCCTCCATCGCCCAGCCGGCAACGAGCGGGTAATCAACCACGGTGACATGAGAGCCCGCCTCCGAGAGCAGGCGGGCATAGGTTCCCAGGCCACCACCCACATCCAGCACCCGCTTGCCAGGGGCGAGTTCATCGAGCTCGTGGAGCGGCGGCCCACCGATCCTGGCGAGAACATCGAGCGCCTCCAGGAAGGCTCGGGCCCGCTCCGGGTTCCCGTCCAGTTGGGATCGCCAGGGTTCCATGACCGGGCGCCTGCGGTGGGAGGTTCGGGAGTTGCGGCGGGCGAATGAGATTCTGCGGAAGGCGTCTGCGTATTTCGCCCAGGCGGAGCTCGACCGCCTACCCCGCAGTTGACCGCTTTCGTGGACGAACAAAGGGAGTTCGGGGTCGAGATCTCTACTGAGTTGCCGATCGCCCCGTCTACCGACTACGAGCACAAGCGTCGGGAGCGCGAACCCGAGCGCATGCCGGCCCGGTGGAAGAGGGACAACGAACTGCGCGTCCAGATTCGGGGGGTTTGGGAGTCGAACTTCGGGGTTATGGAGCCCGCAAGGTGTGGCGCCGGCTCCAGCGTGATGGGATCGAGGTAGCGCGCTGCACCGTCGAGCGGCTCATGCGCCTCAAAGGCCCAAAAGGCGTGGTGAGGGGCGAAACCAAGTCAAATAAAGCACTCTCCGCCAAACCCGGGGGGGTCAAAGTGATAAGCTCAACTGGCTTGTTCAGAACCAGGATGAGTATTGGAGGTCCGAGATGGTGTTTTCTAGCCGGTTTCGAACTGTTCGGCTGATCCCGCTGGTCGTGGCTATGACCGTCATCCTAGCCGCCTGCACGGAGGGAGGTACTTCTTCCCAGACCGACGAAGGTGACACGACCGATCAGCAAGGCACGATCGAACGGATCAGGGAACGCGGCACCCTGCGCGTCGGTGCCGAGTGCCTCTACAAGGGAACGTGCTTCCTCGACCCCGACACCGGGGAGCGACTGGGCTACGGCGTAGACGTCACCAACATCCTCGCAGCAGACCTCGGGGTTGACGTTGAGTGGGTTGACATGGAATGGACCGCCCTCATACCGGCAATCCAGACCGGGCAGGTCGACATGATCACCCAGGGTATGACTCGGACGCCCGAACGCGCGTTTGCGGTCACCTTCACGGATCCCATGGAATACTACCCCCAGGCCCTGGTCCTTAACGCCGAGAGCGAACTGCTTGAACTAGAGAACCTCGACGAAGTCATAGTGGCACTCAACCAGCCCGATAGGACCATCACCTTCCTTCTGGGCGGCGCCCACCAGATCATCGTGGAGAACAGCTTCCCCCGGGCACAGCACCGCGGGCTCGAGTCCGCGCAGGCGTTCGAGGAGGTGGCGACCGGCCGCGCCGACGCCATGATCGCCGATACGGGCGACGCGTGGGACTATATGCAGAACAATCCGCGGGCGACTATTTGGCAGATGCGAGCGATCAGCACCCACCAGGGGTCGTTCGTCATCTCCTACGGCGACGTCGAGTTCCTCACCTGGCTGAACAACTGGGTCGCCTATTACACCGCCAACGGCACTCTTCGCAACCTTAAGCTGGCCTGGAACCAGGAGCGCGGCATCCCCGCGGACCTCGCCGGGTTGCCGCCCGCAGGTGCTGGCCAGTAGCTAGTAGGGGCGCCACGCGACCGACGGACCATGAGTGGTGTCGTTCTGGAGGTGAATAACCTCCATAAGTCTTTCGGGAGCTTGCATGTTCTCCGGGGACTCAACCTCACGGTCCGTCGCGGTGAGACCGTGGCCGTGATCGGTCCGAGCGGGAAGGGGAAGAGCACGCTCCTGCGGTGCATCAACTTGCTCGAGCAACCTGACGAGGGGCAGGTCATCTTCGAGGGAACGGACTACGTCCCCATCGCGCGGCGTCGTGGCCTGCCCCTGCGCGGCAACCCCCAGCTGCGGCAACTGCGCACGCATATCGGGATCGTGTTCCAGCAGTTCAACCTCTTCCCGCACAAGACCGCAGTCGAGAACGTGATGCTCGCGCCGATGCGGGTGCTTGGGATGTCGAAGAACGAAGCGCGGGAGCGCAGCCTCGAGCAACTCGAGCACGTGGGGCTCAAGGACAAGGTCGACAACCACCCCCAGACGCTGTCGGGCGGCCAGCAGCAGCGAGTGGCGATCGCAAGGGCGCTGGTGATGGAGCCTCGGCTGATGCTGTTCGACGAGATCACGGCGGCTCTCGATCCTGAACTCGTCGGTGAGGTCGTGGAAGAGATGCAGCGGCTGGCGGAAGGCGGCATGACGATGGTCGTCGTAACGCACCACATGAGCTTCGCCCGGCACTCCAGCGACCGCATCCTCTTCGTCGACGACGGGGACATCGTAGAGGAGGGCGAACCGGACACACTCTTCAACAACCCCAAGGAGCCTCGAACACAGGAGTTTCTGGCCCACCTCCTTAGTTAAGGAAACGCGAGGGAGTCCCCCAAGGCACGTGTACAATTTGGTGGAGTTCCAACTAGATACGGTCGTGGCCAGCGGCCCGCGAATCATGGCGGCGCTGGGGCTGACCATCTACATCTCCACAGTGTCGATGTTGTTCGGCCTCGCAGTGGGGCTGGTTGTATCGCTGCTCCGCGGCTCGGGGTTCCAACCGTTCCGGCTGCTGGCCGTCACCTATATCAGCATTTTTCGCGGATTGCCGCTTATCGCCTTTCTGATCTGGCTGTACTTCGGCGTCACCGTGGCATTCAACATCCAGCTGTCGCCGATCACAGCTGGCATCGTGGTGCTGACCATTCAGTCGTCGGCCTACCTGGCGGAGATCTATCGCTCAGGCATGGAGGCAATCCCGCACACACAGCGCCAGGCGGCAGTTGCTCTCGGCCTCAGTCCGGTACGGGTCTTCACGGATGTGCAATTCCCGCAGGCCGTCAGGATCGCGCTGCCCGCGATAGGCAACGAGTACATCGGCCTTGTGAAGGGGTCGGCCCTGGTCTCAGTTCTCGGCGTCGCTGAACTGATGCGCACCAGCCAGCAACTCGTGCAGTTCTACCAGTTGCCTTTCGAGTTCTTCACCACGGCCGCGGTGCTGTACGTCGCGGTCGGAGTCGGATTGGGGCGCCTCTTCCGGATCGTCGAAAAGCGCATCCGCTACTGAATAGGAGCTAATGCGTGGGATATACACCGGATTTTGAACCTGTCTGGCGGCGGGCGGACTTGTTGCTCGAAGGGCTGGCGATGACCTTTGTCCTTGCCATCGTGGCCATGGCATGTGCCATCGTTCTCGGACTCGTCATCGCCGTGGGGCAGATGTCGTCCGTACGGGTGGCGCGGAGACTGGCCACCGGCTACGTGCAGCTCGCCCGCGGGACGCCCCTCTACGTATACATCTTTTGGGTTTACTACAGCCTCGGCAGCGCGACGGGCATCCTCCTCACGCCCTTCCAAGCCGGTGTCTTCTGCCTCGCGACCCTGTACGGCGCGTACCTCGCCGAGATCGACCGCGGTGCGCTGCAGTCGGTCCAAAGGGAGCAGCGGGAAGCTGCGGTGGCGCTCGGCCTGACGGCTTGGCAGTCGTTCCGAGACATCGTGGCGCCGCAAGCGGTGCGCATCGCGATTCCGCCCACCACGAATATGTTCGCCATGCTGTTCATGGACACCTCACTGGTGTCGGCTATCGGAGCCCTGGAACTGATCCGTGTGGCGCGCATCGGGTCGAGCGAGACCTTCCGCCCCTTCGAGTTCTACACGGTGATGGGCCTGATCTACGTCGTGGTCGTGCTGGTCGTCAGCGCGCTATCGGCCTGGTTGGAGAGGGTGCTGCGCTACGAGGACCCGCAAGCACCCCAGCGGTCGTTCCGCGAGGCGTTCCTGAAACGGGTGCTACGCAAGCCGTTCAGTGCGTCCACCTCGCGGTAGCGTGGCGGCCGTGGCCGACCAAGGCTCCAGCCCTAGGCAGCCGGATTCGCTGCCCGTGACCTGGGCTCAGGCACTGCAGGGCGTTCTGCCGATGACAGATGCCATCAGCGTCCAGCACCGTTTCCGCCACCGCAGACGAACCGGCCGCCCGAACGCCGGCAGGTCCACCAACACCACACTGCGATACCCCTTGGACCACACCGGCCCACCACACGCCTCACAGGCCGGGCGGGCCTTGCGGGACCGGATCACCACCACCAACGGTGCACCCTCGCCCCCATCGTCGATCCCCAGCAGCTCCACGTCGCCCAGGCCTACCAACAACTCGCTCATGCGCGTAGGATCAGATTCCACAGGGGTCTTCCTGCCTCGGATGTCGCTTTCTCAACAACCGATTGTGGAGGACCCCTCATCACTTCTGGTGGATTCCGACTCCCCGGCACAGGTCCTACTCCCCGCTCATTTCCGAAGAGCCCTATAACGGCACCCTCGTGGTGTCAACAGGCAGGCGGGGAGGTTTACGAGCGCGCTTGGAGACAACCATCGCGACCCTGATGGGGTAGGAAAACAGGGCCCGCTCCCGGATTCCTCAGCCGCCCCCCTTGTAGGTCAGCCGCCTCGGCATTGGTAGGAACCGCTGGCTACTCGCGGTCCGCCATGAAGCTCTCCCACCAGGTTTCGCACAGTTCCTGGATGTCGCCCTGCGCGTTCCGGTAGTCGTACCAGCTGTTCAACCAGTTCAGGAACCTCGGATCTCCTGGGCGGATTGACACCTTGTTGTACTCGGTCGACAGGATCACCAGCTTGCCGTCCGGCTCCCGCAACAACGCCACCTCCGGGTTGAGCTCCAGGTAGCGCCGGGTAACCGCGTCACCGACTATGACATCCACCCTCCCGTCCAGCAGCAAGCGGGTCGGCTCCGACGCTTCGACAATGGTCGCAGCGGGGAAGAAGCGCTCCGCCACGTCCCTGTTGCTGGAACCGTGCCACACGCCGATTCTCAGCTCATCCTCATCCTGATACAGCGACCCGATCCCGTTGGCGGCCCGTTCGGCCGATACCTGGCACGTAATCCGTATCTGCATCAGACGGCCTGCCACGAACTCCAGCCGCAGCGCCCTTTGAGGGAGAAGGGTGTGTTTGGGTAGCAGGTCCACCACCCTGTCCAGCAGGGCGGGAATCTGGTCCGGCCACGGAGTCTCGATGATCTCGAGGCGCACACCAAGATCCTCCGCGATCATCTCTCCCACCCGGGGGGCCACACCTTCGGGCTCACCGGTCTCGGGGTTGCGATACATCTCGGGCGGATCGCCCGTGTCAGGGTGACCAAGGAACTCGATCGGCATCCGGAGGGAACCCCGGTCCAGTACCTCGTCCAGAGTCGATCCACCCTCGACATACATGGCTGTCCTCATGTGGTCGGCGCTTCCAGGGTACCACTCGCGGAGTGCCGAAGCCCGACCGGGTCTCGGCTCTTCGAGATCCAAATGGAGCGGATGCATGACCTCGGGTAACAAGCCGCGTTCCTGCCGGCACGGGCCGGTTTCTGGCTACCGATTATCCCGACGACCAACCCCGGTGAGCCGATCCGGGTTGTACGGTTCTCCTCATGAGTTGCCGACCGTAAGGGAGGACCGATGCCCGTCATAAGACTCGAAGACGTGCCGGAGATCGCCGAGACAGGACCCGACCGCGACACACTGGTTATGAAGAAGGCGATCGGATCAAAGGAGCGCGATCCCGCGTTCGCCATGCCCGACGAGACGCCTTCGCTCAGCATTACCTACATCAAGATATGGGGCAGGCTGCAACAGATCACCTGCGATGAGACAGATCGCGCCATGTTCATCGTGGAGGGGGACGGGATCGCCCGGGTCGGCGACGACCCACCTCAGCGATTCGGGCCCGGCGATTTCATCCTCATACCCAGAGGGGTTTCCTACGAGTTCAAGGGGAACCTCACCTACCTGGTGATCAACAGTCCTCAGAGACCCTGCATACGACGGTCCGCCAGTGAGGACGACTTAGGAGTCCCTCCCGGCACCAAAATTGATGAATCTGTCGATTATCGGGATCTTCATCGCCCGCGACCCTCCGAGGGAGCGCTGATTCTTTGATTCCAAGGCGTTCTCGCTACGTGGAAGAGGGTCTCAATGTACGATTGTCCGGGTACGAACTCGAGTTTGAAGGAACCACCGATGCCGGTGATAAGTCTCGCCGAGGTACCAGCGACCGCCCAGATCGGGCCGGGCCGGGACACCATTGTGATGAAGAAGGTGATCGGATCCCGAGCACGCGATCCTGCCTTCGCAATGCCGGACGAGACCCCTTCGATGAGTATTACCCATGTCAGGATCTGGGGCCACCTCCAACGGTCCTCCAACGAGGAGACCGATCGTGCCATGTTCATCGTTGACGGAGACGGCGTCGCCCAAGTCGGCGACGAAGCGCCTCGCGGATTCGGCCCCGGCGATTTCATCCTCATACCCAGAGGGGTTTCCTACGAGTTCAAGGGGAACCTCACCTACCTGGTGATCAACAGTCGGGAAGGGACTGACTCCAAAAGCTCCTGACGCCACATCGAACACTCACCCGACCTCCCGCACACCACAAACCAGCCAACCCTTGAGGAAATCGGGTCTTGTTGTCCCCTGGCGGACCGGCGGGCCTTTTGCGCGAAATGGACCACCCAGGTCGCCAGCAGGGCCCCGACTCCATGATCCTCGGCCCTCGCACGCGCAGATCTCGCTGGTGGGGAGACCTCATGGCCTGACGCCTGTGTAGACCGTTAGGGGATCGTCGTAACGTAACCGCCTTATCCCGTCGAACCCCGCCCCGGCCAGCATGGATTCGAGGGTTGCTATCGAATGAGCCGCCCCACCGGT
>JAGWAN010000024.1:0-39751 GCA_021296345.1 Acidimicrobiia bacterium
CCCCCCCCCCCCGCCCCCCCCCCCCGGCCAGGACCTTCACGTGCTCGCTCTTGTAGCGCGGGCTCCCGCGTTCATCGCCGGGCATCCTGGTGGCGGCGGCGGTCGCCGAGGCGGCGCGGGCGATTGTGGTGGGATCGGCGTCCGATCCCACCAGGAGGCTCTCGGCTTCGGGAGCTCGTGTGGCGACCGCCTCGCCTCCCGTCACCGCTATCCCGGCACTCAGGATCCGTCCCGACCCGTTCCGGGTGATCTGGACAGCTACGCCGGCTACTCCGTAGTCGGCTGCGGCGCGCTTCATCTTCTCGTACGCACCGGCCGGGCCCCCGGGCAGCTGGATTCCTGTTATCAACTCGCCCCCCCGGAGCGAGGTCTCGAAGGGTTGCGCGAAGAGGTCGTCGCTTTCGATCATCCGCGTGCCGTTCGCTCCCCCGACCACGACCCGTCCACGGGCGGCCACCAGGGCGGCAGGGAGATCGTTGAGTGGGTCGGCGTGGGCCAGGTTGCCGCCCACCGTGCCGAGGTTGCGTACGAGCGGATCGGCGATCACCGAGGCTGCGTCTGCCCACAGGGGGGAGAGAGAACGGACCTGCGAACTTTGCGCCACCCGGCTGGTCGTCACGAGGGCGCCGATCTCGAGAACGTCACCGGACGACTCGATGGAGTCCAAGCCCTGGATCCTTCCAATATCGACGACGACGGATGGGCGGATCAGCCGGAAGCGCAGCATCGGGATGAGGCTCTGGCCGCCGGCGAGCGCCATCGAGTTGCTCTCGCCGGCGAGGACCGCGACGGCATCCTCGAGCGTCGGCGACGCTCGGAAATCGAAGTCAGGCGGCCGCATCGCCGCCCTCCGGAGAAGGTCTGGTCAGGCCCGAACCCGGACTCCTCGTTGCACGTCCGGCTGAACTCATGAGATGCCGCCTTCCCAGGGTCGCGGCTTTACATGGCAAGCTACCAGGTGCCGGGGTTCGGTGCCTTCGAGGGCCGGTTCGACTTGGCGGCATTCGTCCTCGACGAAGGGACACCGGGTGGCGAACTTGCATCCGGGCGGCAGGTCAAGGGGGGAGGGAACGTCTCCGCGCAGTGGCGGATCGCCCTTGTGGCGCGGGTTCGGGTCGGGTCGCGAAGCCAGGAGGGCTTGGGTGTACGGATGCTCGGGCCGGCCGAACACCTTCTCGAGGGTGCCGTGCTCGACGATCCTCCCCATGTACATGACCGCCACCGTGTCAGCTACCTGGGAGACGACGGAGAGTTGGTGGGCGATGAAGATCATCGTCAGCCCCAGGCGATCCTGGAGGTCACGGAAAAGGTTGATGATCTGGGCCTGGATGGAAACATCGAGGGCGCTCACCGGCTCGTCGGCGATGATCATGTCAGGGCCTACCGCGAGGGCCCGGGCGATGGCGACCCGCTGCCGTTGCCCGCCGCTCAACTGCCTGGGACGGCGGTCCGCGAGCGTGGCGGTCAGGCCGACCCTCTCCATATGGCGCGAGACGAACTCATCGTGCCGACCGGTCTCGACGAGTCCGTGGACCTTGCCCGCTTCGAGGATCGCGGCTCCCACCGTCATGCGGGGATTCAGGGAGGTGAAAGGGTCCTGGAAGACCATCTGCACCCGCCGGCGTAGCCGGCGAAGGTCGCTTCCGTCCACGGCCCGCACGTTCACGCCGTCGAACAGGACCGTTCCCTCGTCGGGGTCGACCAGCCGGACCAAGCTGCGGCCCAGTGTGGTCTTGCCGCTTCCCGACTCGCCGACGATTCCCATCACCTCGCGCTGCCGCACCTCGAACGACACATTCTGGACGGCCATCAGCCGCCGTGCCGGGACACGCCTGATCCGTTCTCCCAGGGTGCGGCGCACCGGGTATCCCTTGGTCAGACCCTCGACTCGGAGCAGGACATCCTTGGTCGAGTCCCCGGGACGGCCGGCTCCGGTCACGGCTGCCCATCCCGAAGATGCGGCGAGGTCGCGACACGGTCACGCCACGTCACGAACGGGCAGGCGGTGACATGATCGGGTCCCACCTCCTGCAGGGACATCGGGACCGATTCGCATCCATCCCTGACGAACTCGCACCTCGGGCTGAACGGGCATCCCGGCGCTAGCTTCGAGAGTTCCGGCGGTTGTCCCCGCACCGGGACCATCTCCCATCGGTTGGCGGGGTCGAGCTGCGGGATGGATGCGAGCAACGCCTGCGTGTACGGGTGGCTCGGGTGATCGAATATCTCCTGGACAGGCGCCTGCTCCACGATGTAGCCGGCGTACATGACGGCAACGTGGTCGCAATGCTGGGCGATGACGCCGAAGTCATGGGAAACGAGGATCATCGCCATCCCGGTGTCCTGCTGCAGCTCGGTGAGCAGCGCCAAGATCTGCGCCTGGACCGTCACGTCGAGCGCCGCCGTCGGCTCGTCCGCGATCAGGAGCATCGGCTCGGCGGCGATGGCGCTGGCGATCATGGCGCGCTGTCGCATGCCGCCGCTCATCTCGTGGGGGTAGGAGTGGAACTGCGTCGCCGGAGAGGCGATCCCCACCCGGTCGAGCAATTCGATCGCCCTGCGGGTGGCCTCTCGTGTACCCATCCCGCGCTTGATCCTGAGCACCTCGACGATCTGGTTTCCCACCTTGTACACGGGGTTTAGAGATGCCGTCGGATCCTGGAACACCATTCCTATCTCGCCCCCGCGCACCTTGCGGAGTTCGGTGCGGGATGACCCGAGCAGATCACGACCGTCGAACATCACGCGCCCCTCGATGACCTCGCCCGGCTTGGGTACCAGTCCGATGATCGAACGGCACGTCATGCTCTTCCCCGATCCCGACTCACCGACTAGCGCCAGGGTTGCGCCCCGTTCCAGCGTGAAGCTCACCCCGTTGGTGGCGAGCAGGAGTCCCTCCAGGGTCGGGAAGCCGGTATGGAGGTCCTTGACGTCGAGAAGCGGGGAGCCGCCTAGACCGTCAATCTCAACTCCTCCCCCAGCCGGTCGGCGAGCGCGTCGCCAAGCATGCTGAAACCGACTCCGATCGTTACCAGAACGAGACCGGACAGGGTGGTGATCCACCAACCAACCCGGAGGTGGGCCTGTCCGTCGGCGACGATGACACCGAGTTCGGCGGTCGGCGCCTGGACCCCGAGACCCAGATAGGAAACGCCTGCTATCAGCAGCAGGTTGAGCACGATGTCGGCCACCGAGAACACGAGCGGCGACCGGATGAGGTTGGGGACGGCGTGGCGGCCGAGAATGCGGGCGGTGGAGTAACCGAGTCCCTTGGCAGCGAGCATGTACTGCTGTTCCCGGATCACCAGCATCTCGGCTCGGGCGAGGCGGGCGTAGAGAGCCCATCCGACCGCCAGCACCCCGATGAAGATGCCGACCAGACCCGGGCCCGTGATGGCCACGACCGCAATCACCACGACCAGGAACGGGAAGGCCATCACGATGTCGACCGACCTGTTGACCACCGTGTCGACCCAGCCCCCGAAGTACCCGGCGATCATGCCCAGGGTGACACCCACCAGCAAGGGCACGTAAGTGATGATGAGCACGATCGCAATGTCCAGGCGTATGCCGTGGACCACGCGGGAGAACACGTCACGGCCGAGTTCGTCGGTGCCGAAGAAGTGGTCGCCGGAAGGCGGTTGGAGTGTTGCCGCCAGGTCGAGTTCGTTGGGTGGGTAAGGAGCGATCCACGGCGCCAGCAGCCCGGCAAGGACGACCACCACCACTATCGACCCGCCTATGTACAACGCGACGTTCGACCATCGCCGGTCCGACAGGGCGCGCCTTCGTAGCCGGCGGGTCGCTACCAGCAACCGTTCCTGCCGGACCGATGTCTGGCAGGCGGTCATCCGGTTACCAGCCTGACGCGCGGGTCGATCGCTGCGTATGTCAGATCGGCCGCCAAGTTGATCACGATAACGGTCAGCCCGAAGAACAGGACCAGCGCCTGGATGACCGGGTAGTCACGTTGGAGCACGGCGTCCACGATCAACGAGCCGAGGCCGGGGATCGCGAAGACGTTCTCCACGATAACCGACCCGCTGATCATGAAACCGATGATCAGCGAGAGGACGGTGACGGTGGCGATCAGGGAGTTCCGCATGACGTGGCGGCCGATCACCCTGGACTCGCGGTACCCCCTGGCCCTGGCAGCCTCCACGTACTCCTGGTCCAGGACCTCGATGATGCTCGAGCGCAAGGTTCGGGCGAGGATCGGCGCCAGGAATAGGCCGATGGTCGCCGCCGGCAGCGTGAGGCTGCGCAGGATGGTAAGAACGTTCGTCTTGTCGTACCCTGCCACGGGTAGCCAGCCCAACCGGATGGCGAAGAAGAGCGCCAGTAGTAGCCCCAGCCAGAACGACGGCATGGCGAAGGTGATCATGCTTCCCAGCCGCATGAGATGGTCCTGCCAGCGGTTCCGCCTCACCGCGGACAGGATGGCCAGGGGCACCGCCACCACGACTGCGGTCACCGCGCTGTAGAAGAGCAGCGAGAAGCTGATCACGGCACGGGTGGCGATCACGTCGCGAACCGGCTCCTTCTTGAGGATCGACTCGCCGAAGTCGCCGACCACCGCGCCTCTCACGAAGCCGATGAACTGCTCGGGTACCGAACGGTCGAGGCCCAGATCGCGACGGAGTATGGCCAGGCTCTCGGGCGTGGCGTTGTACCCCAGCATGTTCAGCGCCGGGTCCCCGGGGACCAGCACGATGATGACGAACGCGCCGACGGTGACCGCCACTACCACCGGGATGCTGTGCAGGAGGCGGCGACCCAGGTAACGGTACACGTTGCCGGGTCCGCCGCGCTGCCGCTGCCTAATCAGCGTGTTACCTACTGCTCGAACCACGTGTTCTCGACGTGGTACACGCCGAGCGCGTCCAGGTCGACCACGCCCGTCGCCAGGGGCAGCCACAGGATGTTCAGCCAGGGCATGTCGGCGACCCACTCGGCCTGGATCTGGGGCCAGAGTTCCTGGCGCCTCTCCTCGGTGGCCGCAACCGCCTCCTCGACCTTCGCCCACAGCGACTCGTTGCCCCATGCGCTGAAGAAGCCGTCCAGCCCGGTCTCGGTGGGATCGGTCATCAGCAGGGCGAACTCGTCGGGAACCAGCACGTCCGACGTCCACTTCAGGAACGGCATGGTGATCTCGTAGCCGTAACTGAACAGGTTGTCAGCCAGCGTGCTCTCGTCCAACTCCACCAGCTGCAGGTCCACGCCGATCTCCGCCCACTGGGCCTGCAGGACGGTGGCGAGGGACTTGTGCTGCCCGGAACCGGCCGGGAACTGGAAGGTTACGCTGAACCCGTCGGAAACCGATGACGAGGCCATCAATTCCTTGGCCTTGTCCAAGTCGAACGCGAAGGGGGCCACCTCGCTGGCCGGCGCGTTGTACTTGAGCGGTGGGATCAGGTGGTTGGGAACCGTTCCTACCCCTCCGAACACGGCGGCGTTGATCGCCTCCCGATCGGTGGCGTAGCTCAACGCCTGGCGGACGGCGAGTTCGTCGAGCGGGGGAGCACCGTTGTTGATCCAGACCGGCTCCTGGCGGGTGACCTCGCGCACCAGCACCGTGACGCCATCCATCGCTCCCACCGCGTCGATCTGGGTGAACGGCACGCTCTCCATCACATGCGCCTCGCCCGAGTCGAGCTTCAACGCTCTCGTGTTGTCGTCCACGATGAAGTCGTAGCGCAGTTCGTCGAGGTAGGGCTTGCCCTCTTCCCAGTAGTAGGGGTTCGGCTCGAAGCTGATGCTCGTGCCGCGGATCCACTCCTGCAGCTTGAACGGCCCGCTCCCGACCGGGTCCTCCCAGAAGGCGTCGCCCTGGGCTTCCAGCACCGCTTTCGGAACGATGTAGGCCGGGAAGATGCTGATGTTCTCGAGGAACGCCGCGATCGGCCGGTCGAGACGGATGATGAAGTTCCGGTCGTCGATGATCTCCGTACCGGTGTACCCGAGAGCGAGGAACGGAAGGATCGTGTTTATCTCCGGGTTGGCGAACCGGTCGAGCGAGTACTGGACGTCCTCCGAAGTGACCGGATCACCGTTGCTGAACATGGCGTTCTCCCGGAGGGTGAAGCTCCAGTCGAGCCCGTCGTCGCTGACCGACCACGATTCGGCGAGCGCAGGAATGATGGAGGTGCTTCCCTTGGGATCGGCGTAGACCAGAGTGTCGAAGATCAGCTCGTGAGCGTAGATCTGACCGTTGTCGGACAGCTCGAACGGGTTGAGCGTGTTGGTCTCTAGCTGGCGGGCGAAGACGAGCGTGCCGCCGCGCTGGGGACCCTCCATGGCGGCTTCGGTCGTCGTGGGAGCTTGCGTCGCCTGGGTGGTCGCCTGGGTGGCGGCCTGAGTCGTCTCCGGGGCCTCATCTTCGGTTCCGCACGCCGCTGCCACCAGCCCGATCGCCAGTAGGCAAGCAATCATGCGGTAAAGGGGTCGCAGTCTCATGTATAAGCCTCCCTCGCCTCATGGAGCTTGGTCCAGCCCGTGGACTGCCGGCACGTCCGCGCGGAGGCAGGATCGTGCGGTCCTTAATGGGCTGAACTTTGGTTACTGAGGCTAGACGAACGGGTTCCCGCGCGTCGGGCAGGGCCCGGTCGGCCAACGGATAACGGTCTAGCCCGATCGTGTCCAGGGAAGTGGTCTCACGGGTGGCTCCGCGTCACGAGCGCGGGGGCAGTTCCGGGTAGGCGGCGGTCATCACGAGCCCTGGGTGGCGTGGCGGGAGTCGAATAGCGAACCGACCCCGGTCGGTCTCACTTTCGGTCAGGTTTGATGAAGGGCAAGTGGCCGAGGCTGACGCCGGTTTCCAGCACTTCTCCGTCGTGAGGCCACTGCAGTCGCACGGACTTCTGCTCGACCGGGACGACGGCGGATAGGTGCGCGAACCCGATCAGGTCCTTCAACGTGTGGCTCCACCCGACACTTGTGGCGTATCCGATCCGAACTCCGTCCGATACGAGATCGAGGGGTGGGAACCGCCGGACCTTGCCGTCAATCGGTGGTAGTTCACCCCGGGCAACGAATCTCCTAACCAATTCGCGCCAGTTGATCCGGAGAGAGCGCATTCGGCGACCGTTGCCACTACTACCATGGCGTGTAATAGGCATGGTCGACGGATATGCGGCTGGCGTCGCGCGGGATCAGCCGGTTCACGAATCGCTCGGAGTCAGGTCCGTGTATGTGAACCGTGTCCAGAGGTGACTTGTCCTCGACCATGGCAGTCGACCGCACTGCTCGCGTCTCTTCTGGGACGCCCGCGAGCATCTCCGGCATGGCGCTCGGCCCCCATGTCGTCCAGGGCCCTCGGTCGTTCGCTGTTCCGAAGCCTGTCGTGAAGGGCGTTTGGACGAACATTGCCCGGTCGATGGGTTTCCCCATGAAGCCAAAGCTCATATCGCCCGGCTCCAGCAATTTCCCATGGCGATCCCGGCTTTTTCTCTTGAAGATCCGTGTGGTCCCTTGCCGCCATCCGTACATCCGGACGGGATGGACTCGTCCGTGGGTCTTGAACCGGACCGAGTATCCGTACGCGCAGCCAAAGTAATATTCTACATTACTGAACTACTTCCGGCCGTCAAGGGGCTATCAGGCAACATCGGCAGCAGGAGCGAGATACCGCGTTTAATGGACGCGTCTACTGGCAGTCCCCGTATCTCTGCCTGCGTGCCTAGCTATAGCATAATTCTAGGATTATTAAACTTTCAATGTCGGAATAGAACGATGGATGAGCCGGGCGTAAGCAGTCACATCCGATGATTCCGGTCCGTGCTCGTTGCCCGGCTACACCCCGTTCGAGTCTTCAGGGGGTGTAAGAAATACTCGAATAGATACCGACCTTGTCGTAGCAAACCAGCAGGCTGGCTTGAAGCCAAACAGCGGGGAAGGAGCGGCCGGAGCCGTTACTGGTTCAGGACCGCACGAACAGCCGACTCGACACGGGCGGCGTCGGGGATGTAGGCGTTCTCCAAGGGCGGGCTCAGCGGCACCGGGGAGTGGGGGGAGGTCACCCTTCGCACCGGGGCGGCCAGCGCGTCGAATGCGTGCTCCGAGACCATCGCCGCGATGTCAGCCGCGATGCTGCACCGGGGTGGGCTTTCGTCCACCACCACCAGCCGGCTCGTCTTGCAGACCGATCCGAGGATCGTCTCCGTATCGAGCGGTGAGAGGGACCTGGGATCGATCACCTCCGCCTCGATGCCGTCCGATGCCAGGGTGTCGGCAACCTCCAGCGCCAGCTTCGCCATGTAGGACACCCCCACGATGGTCACATCTGCTCCCGTACGGGTGACGGAGGCCGAGCCAAGCGGGACGGTGTAGGGATCCTCCGGTACTTCCTGGCGGGTGTTGTAGAGGCGCATGTGCTCGAAGAAGAGCACCGGGTCGTCGTCCGCGATCGACTCAAGCAGCAGCCCCTTGGCGTCGTAGGGCGTGGTCGGGACGACCACCTTGATCCCGGGCAGGTGGGTGTACACGGAATACAGGGTGTCGGAGTGCTGGCCGGCTGCCCCCAGCCCGGCGCCGATGGCCATGCGCAGCACGAGAGGGACGTTCGCCTGGCCGCCGAACATGTAACGCAGCTTGGCGGCCTGGTTGTGGATCTGGTCGAAGGCCAGCGGCGTGAAGCTGGACCACATCATGTCGACTACGGGCCGGATGCCGGACGCCGCCGCGCCGACCGCAATCCCGACCAGGCCGGCCTCGGAGATGGGGGTGTCGCGGACGCGGGAGGCTCCGAACCTCCGGAACAGGCCTCTGGTCGCGCCGAACGTGCCTCCCATCGCACCCTCGTACGGCTCGCCAAGTCCCGCACCGCCGACCACGTCCTCGCCGTATACGACCACGGTCTCGTCGGCTTCCATCGCCTGGAACATCGCTTCACCCACGGCCTGGAGCATGGTGATCGGTCTTCTAGCCACCGTACGCTCCGCTGTAGACGTAGTCGGTCACACCGTCGGCGGTTGGCCACGGATCGGCCTTGGCCGCCGCTACGCCCCGGTCCAGTTCATCGACGATGGCCGCGCGGGTCCCCTCGACGGCTGTTCCGGTCAGCAGCCCGGCCGCGGCCAACTCCGACCGGAATCGCTCTAGAGGGTCCCTCTTCCTGGCATCGGCAAGATCGTCCTCGTTGCGGTACTTCTGGGTGTCGCCCACGTAGTGGGCCGAGATGCGGGGGATCTTCGCCTCGATGAACGAAGGACCGTCACCGCGGCGGGCCCGATCGATCGCTTCTGCGGCTACCTCGTAGACGGCGAAGACATCTGCGCCGTCCACAACGTGGCCCGGGATGCCGAAGCCGTCGGCCCGCCTACTCAGATCCTCGACGCTCTGGGAGTAGGACGCCGGGGTGGACTCCGCCCAACCGTTGTTCTCGCATACGTATATGACGGGCAGCTTCCAGATCGAAGCCAGGTTCATCGACTCGTATAGGATGCCCTGCCCGGCCCCGCCGTCCCCGAAGAAGCTGACCGAGACGTTCGGCGTGCCCTTGACCTGATGGGCGAAGGCCCCCCCGGTAGCGAGGCCGATGCTCCCGCCGACGATGGCGTTGGCGCCCAGCATCCCTATCTCGAAGTCGGCGATGTGCATCGATCCGCCCCGGCCCTTGCACAGACCGGTCTCGCGCCCGTACAGCTCGGCGAGCATCCCCGCGATCGAGCATCCCTTCGCGAGGCTGTGGCCGTGGCCCCGGTGGGTGCTGGCGATGAGGTCTCGGTCCGACAGGTGGGCGCACACCCCGGTCGCCACCGCTTCGGCGCCGATATAGGTGTGGACGAAGCCGGGCATGTCGCCCCGCTGGTACTCGAGGGTGACCCTCTCCTCGAACAGCCGGATCGTCATCATCGTCTCGAACATCTCGAGAAGGGTCCGATCGGGAATGGTCATGCGGATGTTCCTTCCTCGACCAGACGCCGGTACTCGGAGTCGTCCTCCGCGATCCAGCCGATCACCCTCCCGATCGGGTAGTCCTCGCCGACCGGGGCACCTTGATGCACGATCCCGCCGGCGCTCGCCTCGATCTCCATCTCGACCTTGTTGGTCTCCATCAGGAACAGGGCGTCGCCCGCCCGGACGG
This sequence comes from Acidimicrobiia bacterium, assembly GCA_021296345.1. Lineage (GTDB taxonomy): Bacteria > Actinomycetota > Acidimicrobiia > Spongiisociales > Spongiisociaceae > Spongiisocius. Next base: position 10,085 of record JAGWAN010000024.1, read on the forward strand.
TGGTGCCCTCGTCCACCAGCCAGGCGATCAGGTGGCAGTCGTCCATGTAGATGCCGGTCTTGGGAATGAAGACCTCGTGGGCCATCGGATGTCTCTGCGCTAGCCCGGGATCAGCACTTGCTTGCCGTTGCCCGAAGCTACCCCGCCCCAAGCCGAGGCTACGCCGGAGATAGGCGTCTCGATGACCGGTAGGACCAGCTTCCCGGCGGTCGCCAGGTCCACCATCTCCAGGTAGGTGGCGACCACAACGTCACGCGGCACCCCGAAGTTGCTGTATCCCCTGATCGTGAGCTGCTTACCGCGGACCAGGCCGGACACGACCGTGGCGACGCCGCCGGCCGCCTGCCCGACATGGATCACCCTGGCGCCGAGCGCGGTAGCGGTGAGAGCCGCCTCCAGGGGGCCGCCCCAGAGGGCATCGAACACCACGTGGGCGCCGCCTCCGGCAGCGGCCTGCAAGCGGCCGGCCAGATCGTCGCCCTCGGTGGATACGACCGCGTCGGCCATCCCCTCCAGGGCCGCGAGGCGTTCGGGATTCCGTCCCACGGCGACCACCCTCGCCGCCCCGGCGATGCGGGCTGCCTGTACCGCGATGCTTCCCGCCGCACCGGTGGCCCCCAGCACGATCGCGGTCTCTCCTGGCTGCAGCTTCGCCGCCCAGGTGATGGGAAGCCATCCGGCCAGCGCGGCGGTTCCCAGGGCCGCGGCGGTAGCAGCGTCCGCGTCATCACCGATATCGACCAGGGCCGCGGGGGGAGCGTTGAAACGCTCGGCGGCGGTTCCGTCCCGCACGACGCCGAGGCCGCCACCCATGACGAACACGCGCCGGCCGTCGTCCAGGCGGCCGACCGCCTCAATGGCCGGCACGTAGGGCATGGGCGGGTGTCCGGCGTAGAACCCGCCGGATGCGATGGCCAGATCGACCGGGTTGAGCGAAGCCGCCTCGAGCTCCACGGCGACCTCGCCCTCGGCAGGCGTCGGCAGGTCGCGTTCCTCAACTACGGGAGTTGCGCCGGGTGCGGTTATCAGGGCGGCCTTCATGGTGTGGTCTCCTTCTTGGGCAGGTAACGGTCTGCGTCCGCGAACACGTCGATCCCCCGGTAACCCCCCCGGATGCGGGTGATGTGGGTGACTCCGGCGGGGACCGTGTAGGTGTCACCGCGGCGGTAGGTACGGGTTTCGCCTCCTATCGTCATCTCCATCTCCCCCTCGAGCACCACCCCCCATTGGGCGCCGTGGACGTGTTCGGGTACCTCGACATCCTTGTCGATCTCGTAGAACATCGGCGTGCAGTACTCGTTGGGAACAATGTGAGCCCGCATGTCGACCGGGCTGTCCGGCACGGGCAGTGCCTTGATGAAGTCCGGGAAGCCATCGCTCACGGAGTTCTCCTCTCTCTCACTGATCTCGTCTCCGATCTCGGGACCCGACTCACAGAGTTGAGATGAGAGCCGCGTAGGAATCCGACGACCCGGCCCGCTCCTCGAACCGGTATACCTGCGGGGTATAGACGTGGGTCTTCTCGAAGGGATGCTTCATCCGCGGTAGCGCAGGCCGCCATGGCGAGACCGGGCTGCCGGCCTTGACGATGGTGTGGATGCTCGCCCGGTCCTGCAGGATGGTGACATCCTGGTCCGGCTTGCCTTCCACGACCAGCAGGTCGGCGTACTTGCCCCTGGTTAACGTCCCGATCTGCTCGGCATGCTGGGGCAGCGTGATGGCGCTGTTGCGGGTCATCGAGAGCAAGGCCTCGAAGTGGGTCATGCCGAGGAGGTCGACGAAGAGTTCCATCTCCCTGGCGTGCCACTCGCCGTACGGGGTCATGGCGAACCCCGACTCCGAGCCGCCGATCAGTGTGGCGCCGTTCCGGTGCGCCTCGCTGAGAATGGCGGCCGCCGCGTCGAGCTCACGCTTGAACCGGTCCCGCATCGGCGGGGAGAGGTTGGCCCGGTTGGCTTCCAGAGTATTGACCAGCAGCGTCATGGCCGGGAGCAGGGGGATGTCCTTCTCCAGGACCATCTCGAGGGTCGGCTCGTCCATGTATGAGGCGTGCATTATCCAGTCGACGCCGGCCCGCGCCGCGTACTCGACCGACTGGCGGGACCGGGCGTGGATGGTGACCGGACGGCCCAGGCGGTGGGACTCGTCGACGGCCAGCTCGAGTTCTTCCAGGCGGAAGGATGCATACTCGTCGGACGAGTTGCCCGATCCGGCGATCTTGATGACGTTCACGCCGTCCTTGACCTCGTTGCGGATCTCCTGGAGCAACTCGTCCCGGTTGCGCACCAGCGCTCCGAACGACGATTCTGGAACTCCGATCCAGCTGGGGAAGCCGTCCGAGATTCCCTGCTGGGTGGTGATCTGGCGGCCTGCGCAGGCCATCCGCGGTCCCTGCACGAGACCGGCTTCGATCGCGTCCCGCACCGCGATCGCCACGGAGTACGGCCCCCCCGGGTCACAGCTGGACGTCACTCCCGCCAGCAGCGCCTTCTCCGCATCGACCGAGGCCCGGATCGCCCGGTATTCGGCGGGTGTGTAGATCGACAGCTCTTCCTCCGACTCGGCCTCTCCGAAACTTATGTGCATATGCCCGTCGACCAGCCCCGGCATAACCGTGAAGCCGGTGGTGTCGACTTCCTCGTAGCCGTTCGCCATGAACTCCTGCGGAACGGCGTCGGCGTCACCCACCCAGGCGATCCGGTCGGCCTCGACCACCACGCAGCCTCGATCGATGACCGTCTCGTCCTCGCATGGCAGCACTCGGCCCCCGTTGAAGCGGTACCCGGTCACGGTCTTACCTCCCCAGTCCTGGCATCAGGACGGGACCAGCGGGAAGTACTTGCCTCCGATCGGGTCACCGATCTCGATACCCACCTCGTCGTCCGAATAATTGAACTCGTAGCGTTTGCTGCCGAACCACCGGGTGCCGTCGGCCACGAAACGCACGACTATCGCCCGGCGAGGGATGGTCGAGACGTTGGGTAGCGAGGCGTGCCAGGTGAGGCAATGGTGCATGGATACCGACCCGGCCGGCACCGTGATCGTCTCCACAGGCAGGCCGGCCTCGGCCGGGTCGGAGATCGGCCTGACGGTGGGGGGCCGCAGGTCCTGCAGGTATGTCGATCCCGTCCCGAAGGCGGCGGGCAGCGTCTCGCCCGTCACGTGACTTCCGGGCACCATTTGCATCGCTCCGTTCTCGGCGGTCACGTCGTCAAGCGCCACCCAGGCGGTCACCGCGTTCGGCTGGGCGAGCGGCCAGTACGGGTAGTCCTGGTGCCACTTGAGGCTGCCGCCCTTGCCCGGATCCTTGAACAGGGCGTTGTCCTCCAGGATGCGGACCTCTCGCGATCCCGTGAGCTGGGCCGCCCACCCGGCCAGGACCGGGTTGAAGGAGACGATGCGGATGTCCTCGTCCCATGTCCAGAGGTTGAACAGGAAGCCCACCGACTTGCCCGGCTCGGGAGGAAGCACGCTGTCCTCGGGCCAGATGGCGGGATCGAGCAAGTCCCACTCCTCACCCTTCCCTCGCTGGAGGACGCGGGCTCTCTCCACCACGTCACGCAGCATCTCGACCTGCTCCGTGGTGAATACCCGGCCCGGCCGTATAAAGCCCTTGTGGTGGAACTCGAGGAGCTCGTCGGCGTTCAGCGCACTCGTCCGAATCTCGTCAGTCACCGTCTGCATGCTTGACCTCCTTGCCGTTCGGCAACCACCTGAACGGTTGTTGACGTGCTCATTCGATCACCTCCACCGATGACGTCTCCACCGTGCACAGCAGCGGCGGGTCTACCTCGTCCCCGGCCTCGACCGAGTATGGCAGTTCGCTTCCGGATTCGACTCGGGCCACCGTGAACTCCACCTCGTGGTAGACCTCGCTGGAAAGGTCCAGCCACATCGCCATCAGTTCCAGCCGCACCGCCACGTCTGCGTCGTTTCGCAACATCCCGCCCACTGATTCCGACGAGCACTGGGAGACGCTCGCCAGTATGAATGTCTCAACGTCGCGGTCGACGTCGGCGCGCGGTAGGTAGCAGGATACCGCCAGTACCGAGAGCGCGATCAGGAGCGGCAGCCGTCCACGCGTCAATGCCTGAGCCCTCACGATCCTCGCTATTGCAACTGCTGGTTGTAGTAGTCGGTGTAGGACATGACTTCTACGCCTCGCTCTAGCGCGTACTCCATTACGCCGCGCGCCCAGCCTGTCCCTGCCTCGTTGTAGCGGATCATCGCCCACTCGTGGAAGCAAGCCCCGTAGACCTGGTCCTTCTCGACGATCTCGTCCACCCCCTCCTTGAGGACCTCGAGAAATTCGGCGCCCCGGTCGATTCCGTACTCCTCGAACCAGAAACCGTCCAGCCAGTGCTGGAAGGGCAGCTCCAGGATGTCGGGGAATCCCTGCTCCTCGTACCAGAACGGCTGGACATCGAGGGGTGAGGGGTTGTCGTGCTCCGAGTTGCGTCCCCAGGAGCTCACGTACTCGATTCCGGTATCCGCCAGCATCTGCAGCCGGTCGGGCCGGTCGGAGAGGCCCAGGTAGTAACCGTGCGGGGTCCGCAGCCCGATGCAGTCGACGTCCAGATGCTCCTTGAGCAGCGCGGATGTCGCCCCTAGTTCGTGGCGGAGGGCCTCGGGCGGCGCCTGCGGGAACAGCCCTCCCCGCCAGGTGTCGTCCTTGAAGAGGATGTGGCTGTAGGTGTGCTGCTGGATGTCGAGCAGCGGATTTGCGGCCGCCTTCTTGAGGGCGGGAAGGCAATGGAGCAACGTCCGGCCGCATACGAACAGCGTGCCCGTGACCCCCAATGCCTCGTGATTGGCGGTGATGATCTCGACGCCGGCTTCGGTGGCGTCGTCGGGCAGCGAACCGTAGAAGCTCTCACCGCCGCCTCTCGCCAGATTCTCGCCGATGGCGTGGTATTCCGTGTCGTAGCCCATCAACATCGTTGCCACGGTTCGAGTCCTTTCCTAGGAGGGTGGAGGTACCCTTTGCCGGCTTCGGTGGTCTAATGACGAAAATAGCCGGTCACCAGGAACGGGGCCAACTGGTATCGCCGTTCTTAAGTATCCTTCCTGACCGCCACGTGCAATGCCCACAAAGATTGTTGACACCTGGTCGGAGGGTCTCCCTGGACGTGACCTGATAGAGCTCTACTGATTCAGGGAAGCCGTCCGCCGCGATCGCCGCCGGGTCGGCGCTAGCTGTCCGAGTGGCGGGCGGTGTCGAGATCCCCGAGCGCCACGCCGGTGATCATGTCGACGAGATGGCGGGGCGTGACCCCCTCCATGCTCGCGAGTTCGCCCACCTTCATGCCGTGGCGGAGCACCACAACTCGATCGCACACCTTGACGACGTCGTGCATGTTGTGGCTCACGAGCAGTACTGCGACCCCTTGCTTCTTGAGGCGCTCGATCAGGTCCAAGACCAGGCGGGTCTGCTCGACTCCGAGGGCGGCCGTCGGTTCGTCGAGAACCACGATGTGGTTCCCCCATGCCACGGCCCGGCCGACCGCCACCGCCTGCCGCTGGCCTCCTGACAGCTTGTCGACGGGCTGGCGCACCGACGGGATGTCGATGCTCAGCCGGTCGAGTATCTCGCGGGATTCCCTGTACATCCGGCGGCGGTCCAACCATCCGAGCCAGCCGAACAATCCCCACCTGAAGGTGTGCTCCCTGTTCAGGAAGAGGTTGGTGGCGACATCGAGCGTGTCCACCAGCGACAGGTCCTGGTGGACCGTCTCCACACCGAGCCGGTGGGCCGCCTCGGGATTCTCGATGGACACGACCGAACCGTCGATGAGGATTTCCCCCGCGTCGGGGGTGAGCCCACCCGAGACGCAGTTCACCACGGTGGTCTTGCCGGCACCGTTGTCGCCGAGCAGGCCGAGAACCTCGCCGCGCCGGATCTCGAAGCTGACCTCCCTGGCGGCGCGGACCGCTCCGAACGATTTCGACAGGGAACGCACATCGAGGGCAACCGAACCGTTGGGTTGCTCGGAAGCGGTCCCGTGGGGGTCGAAGGCGGGTGGATCGTGGGTCTTTACCATCGCAGCAAAACCGGCCTGGCAGGAGGTCTCCTCGGAGGATACTCAAGATCCCCCTGCGATGGGGTTCGCTCGTTGGTCTGCGACCCTTTGACAAGTCGCATAGGCAACCGGTGAACCCCGCAATACTCGTTCTTGAGCACCCTCCTAAAGTAATCCGTCCTCAGGAAAGGAGGTCCGAGTGCCCGAATACGTGGTTCGAGCCGACACCACGCCCCCATCCGACCTCTCGGGAACGGCCTTCAGCCATCTGGACGTGCGGTGGCTCGTGAGCGGCGATCGGAACGGGGCCGAACTGACGGGAGTAGGCCAGACGATCTATCCCGCCCATGGCGGGACCCACGAGGTCCACCTGCACCCGAACGCTGAAGAGGTCGTGATCGTCCAGTCGGGCCGCGGCCGCCATCTGGTGGGGGACCGCTGGTACGACGTCGGACCAGGAGACATCATCTTCATCCCGCGCAACACCGTCCACGGCGCCGAGTCGGTCGGAGACGACGCGCTGGTCATCTACTGGGTATTGGGTGGCGCGGCAAGCCTGGAAGAGGCCGGCTACGTACCCGTGAGCATCGACTGATCGTGGACCTCTGGCAATATTCGGCCACGCAACTGACCGACGCCTACCGGACCGGGAAGACCTCGCCCCGCGAGGTGGTCGAATCGTCCCTCCGGCGGATAGAACTCCTGGATGCGTCCATCGGTGCCTTCCGTGAGGTGTTCCACGAGCGCGCTGCCGAAGAGGCGCGGCAGCGGAGCGAAGAGCTCGCCAGGGGAGATTGGGCGGGTCCTTTGCACGGCGTTCCTGTCGCCATCAAGGAACTCTTCGACGTTGAGGGCGCGGTGGGATGCTACGGGTCCGGGATCCTGCTGGACCGCGTCGCACCGTCCGATGCGGCTGCAGTGGCCCGTTGGCGGGAGGCCGGAGCCATCGTGGTCGGCACCACCCGCTCGCACGAGTTCGGCTGGGGGATCACCACCCAGCATGTGGCGCTCGGAAGTACCCTGAATCCCTGGAACACGGACCGCGTACCGGGAGGATCGAGCGGGGGATCGGCGGCGGCGGTCGCGGTCGGCATGGTGCCCCTGGCACTCGGGAGTGACACCGGTGGTTCCATACGGATACCGGCCTGCTTCTGCGGTGTCGCCGGGATCAAACCCACCTACGGCCGGGTTGCCAAGCGCGGCGCCGTGTCGCTCGCTCCGTCCTTGGACCACCCGGGACCGCTCGCTCGAACGGTTCCGGATCTGGCGGTCGGGTTGGCGGCCATGTCCGGATACGACCCTTCGGACCCGAGCACCCTGCCCGTCCCGCCGCCCTCGGCTCCGGTGAAGCCCTCGCTGGCCGGTGTACGGGTGGGAGTGGTAGCCGGGCTCCATCCCCGGCCGCTCCGCGAGGACCACCGGGCCCTTCTCGATGCGGCCATTGAAGCAATGTCGGAGGCGGGCGCCCACCTCGTTGATCTCAGCTTTTCCGGAGCGGAGGAGATCAGGCCGACCTTCGCAACCATCCAGATGGCGGAAGCGCACCATGTTCATTCGTCGGTGATGAAGATCTTCCCCCGGCGGGCCTCCGAATACGGCGCTGATGTGCGGGGGCGGCTCGAGATGTCAGCGGACATCGGCCTGGCCGACTATCTGGCGGCCCTGGAGCAACAGCGCGCCCTCCGGCACCGTTTCGCCCGCCTGTTCGACGAGGTGGATGTGGTTGCCACCGCTATAACGGCCGGTGGACCGTCCACGATTTCGGAGCCGGACACCTCATTTGATGGCGCCGGGGAGGCCCCGTTCCGCGATGTGGTGATGGACTACACCGTTGCCCAGGACCTGTTCGGGCTCCCGGTATGCGCAGTGCCGAACGGTCTGGATAGTGACGGCGTTCCCGTAGGCATCCAGCTGACCGGGCCGGCCTTGTCCGAGAATGTGGTGATGGACGCGGCGTCCGGGGCGGCCGCGGTCCTCCCGAGCCCCGGGTTCCCGCCTGTAGCCGGTTTGTAGGATGTGGCCGCTCGCTACCGGGAGTCCTCTTGCCCACAGCTGAACTGAACACGGGTGTCGACCTCTACTACGAGTGGCACGGGACCGCCCATGGCCCGCCGGTGGTGTTCGTGCGCGGCACCGGCGCCGACGGCTCCCGTTGGCTTCCCCAGGTCGAGGAGTACCGGCATTCGTACCGGTGCCTGATCTTCGACAATCGTGGATCCGGAAGGAGTTCGGCCCCGCCGGGTCCCTACACCGTGCCGATGATGGTTGACGACACGATCGCCCTACTAGGCCATCTCGGCATAGGGACCTGCCATCTTTCCGGCATGTCTCTCGGTGGCGCCATAGCGCTCAGGCTGGCGATCGACTTTCCCGAGCGGGTGACGACCCTCCAGCTCCATGGCGCCTGGGCGAAGACCCATGGCTACGCCAGGATGTACCTGTCGCTGCTGAAGCGGTTCCTTGAGGAGGGTGGCCTGGACTTCTACTACGAGGCGGCGCTGGTCTACCTGTTCCCGCCTGACTTCCTGACGGAGCAATACGACCTCGCCCTCGAGATCCTCGAACGGATGAAGGCCAACTCGTCACCCATTGCCGGACTCGCCGGTCAGATCGAGGCAAACCTGACGCATGACGAAGCGGACCGGCTGTCCCAGGTCCGGGCCCCCACGCTCGTAACGGTGGGAGAACTGGACATGTGCCTGCCGCCGTACTTCAGCCGGGAACTGGCCGACGGGATACCTGATGCGGAGCTGGTGGTCTTCCCCGGCGGATCGCACCTGTTCGGCATGCAGGATCCTGAGACCTTCAACCGCGTGACACTCGAATGGCTGGCGAGACACCGAGGGATCCAACCTGCATAGTGGTCGGGGCCTCGGGAATGAAGGCCGGGGCTAGCGGGGCTCGAGCGTGGGTAATGCGGATCGACCGCTTCCAGTTCTCAGAAATCGAGATGGTTTGCCATCTATCTCGACGTTCAGAGCACCGGGACACTAGGTTTATGCGGGTGCCATCGGTGCTACACGCAGTGCAGCCGGGCGATTAGGAGGGTGCTATGAGAATGGTGAGGACTTGGAGGCTGCTGGGACTACTACTGGTCCTGGCTCTGGTAGGCGCTGCGTGCGGCGGCGCTGAGGAGGACACCACGTCGGCGGGTGAGGCAGCGGCCGCGCAAGCGCAGGCAGCGGCCGCGCAGGCCGAGGCGTCGGCGGCCAAGGCTGAGGCTGATGCGGCTGCGGCTGCGTTGGCCACGGCTCAAGCCGAGTTGGAGGCTGCCCAGGCTGCGGCCGCCTCTGCTATGGAGGGCGATGAGGCTTCCCAGGCTGCGCTGGCCGAGGCGGAGGCTGCTCTGGCTGAGGCGGAGCAGATGGCCGCAGAGCAGGCTGCTGCGGCGGCGGCAAGCAAGGGCACCATCGCGTTCAGCTTTGGCAATGAGGGTGCTGGGATATACCGGCTCGTCGCCGACCCCGCCAGGATCGAGGCCGAGAGGCGCGGCTATGACTGGGTCGAGGGCTCGGCGAATGGCGACTGCGAGAAGCAGGTCCAGGATATCGAGGGCTTCGTGGCCGCCGGTGTCTCCGCCATCGTGTTCCTGCCCTTGTGCGGCATCGAGCCGTACCTGCCTGTGGTGCAGGCGGCCAAGGACGCCGGCATCGTCGTAGTCGGATATTCGACCGCGGTCCCCGGTGGCGACTCGTCCATCGTCTACGCGAACATCGACGGAGCCCGCGCGGTGGCAGCCGAGGCTCTCCGCTGGTTGGAAGAGGACTTCACGGGCGATCCGGAGACCTTCTCCTGGGCGCTCTTCACGTTCGATCAGTGCGGAAGGGCGTGTACAGACCGTACCGATCCGATCCGCCAGGTCATCACAGAAGCGACCGGCGTGCCGCCCCTCGAGGCGGAGTCGGTTGCCGAGGCCACCGGACTGGAAGCGACGGAGACCTTCCTCCAGGCTGATCCGGGACTCAACATGGTCATCGGGATCAACGACGGCGGAGCGCTCGGCGCCTATCAGGCATTCGTGGTCCAGATCGAGCAGGATGGCCGGGATCCGGGCGAGATCTTCGTCGGGGGAATGGACGGACAGAACGAGGCCTTGGAGCTGCTGGCCGGCGCCGATGAGTACGGCATCTACCGCGTTTCGGGAGCCATAATCATCGACCAGTTGGGCAAGGCCGTGGCGGACCTTCCTGCCAACATCCTCGAAGGGCAGCCGCCCACCAGCCTCGTACTCAACTACGTGGCAATCACGCCGGGTATGGCGCACTTCGCACAGCAGGTGCTGGACAACTACGCGGAATTCCTGGGCTAGATCACCAGGTCAGGTATTTTGGGGCGGTCGGTGAGCGGTGTTAGGACGCATGCTCAACGGCCGCCTCGCCTGTTCTCATGAAGATGGATCCCGGATCGAGGCCTGATGCCCGACGTGAGCGTTTAGGGCTGCGTTCGCGGGCCGCGGCTCTACTTGGAGACAACCAACAGGAGATCGCAGGTACCTGGGCGAAGATCCTCCGCAACGGGATCGTCGGGGCGTTGGTGGTGGAGGTCGTCTTCTTCGCCATCTTCTCCGACCGGTTCCTCACCGTGTCGAACTTCCGCCTGGTCCTGTTGCAGACCGCCTTCATCGCCACCCTTGCCATACCGAGCGCACTGCTCCTGATGGCCGGGTATGTCGACTTCGCGATCGGCTCTATCACCGGCCTGTGTGCGGTTATTCTCGGAATGCTCCTCGAAACCACGGGGATCGTACCCGCCCTGATCATCGTGGTGCTGATCGGTGTGGCGGTCGGCGCCGCGCAGGGAATACTGTGCTCCCCGCTGGGATTGTCGCCGATCGTGGTGACCTTGGGTTTCTTCACAGGGGTCCGCGGCGTGGTCTTCGTGGTGACCGACGCAAGGACAGCCTCAGGATTCGGCGACACTTTCGCGATCATCGGCCGGGGTCGGGTCCGCTGGCTGGAGATACCCGTTCCGGTCGCCATTGCCGCGGTGACCCTGCTGCTCGGGGCCATATTCCTCTACAGGACGAGATGGGGCCGCTACGTCGTGGCGATCGGGGTCAACTCAAGGGCGGCCTTCCGGGCGGGAATCCGGATCAAGGCGATACCCGTGTACCTCTACATGGCGACCGGAGCGGGAAGTGCGGTGGGGGCGATGATCTTGGTCTCGAGGCTTGATGCAGCGCCGCCGCTTACCGGGGATGGTCTCGAGTTGAACGTGCTGAGCGCGGTGCTCCTCGGCGGCGTCGCGTTCGGCGGCGGTCGGGGATCGTTGATCGGGGTGATAGCCGGCGTGCTGTTCGTCGGGCTCCTGAACAACGGGCTTCTCCTGTTCGGCGTGGCCCCGTTCTGGTTCCGCGTGAGCGCCGGCGCGGCGCTCGTGGTGGCGGCCAGCCTCGACGCCATCGGCCGCCGGCTCGAGGGACGCAGCACCGGCGGGCTGGGCGCGCTCGGCCGCTCAGGACTCTGAGGACGTCTCCGGGTCGATCCCTACCCGCCTACCGGACGGCTACCAGCCCGGACCGGAAACCTCCGGCTCATGTGTCGACGATCTCGACGCTGCGGTCGTCGAGCAACGGGCGGATCTGGTTGACCCCCACGTCGGTGAAGTGCTTGGTCGCCTGATGCGCTTTGAACGCGGCCCGATCGACGTACTTCTCCAGCAGCAGGAACCGGTGCCGGTCGTCCACGAGGCCGTACTGGGTGGTGTTTTCCTCACCGCCGCCGGCACCGGTCTCCGTACCTCGCCAGCCCCTTCGGCCGAGCTTCCCCCGACCTCCGCATGGATGGCCTGTTGTGTCTGTTGATCGCCGCCCTCGCTCCACACGATGGCGCCTGTCCCCAGGACCAGCGCTCCCGCCGGCCCCAAGGCCATGATCTTCTTCCGCATGTTTCCGGCGCCGCCTTGTGATGCCGAGGTCCGGTACTGCTCGATCGGCCTTGCCGCCCGCGCAGAGACGGGGGCGAGCTTCCGATGGTTGGGCCGACGGTGGGCCGCTACACCAACGTCGTCCGCCGGCCGACACCCAAGGTCACCAACCCGCTTCACACTCGGATCCCACACTCTGGGGCACCGGAACGTAGTACGGGCAGCGCAACCGCTCCCGGCTCGATTCCACCTCCACCTCCCAGCCGCGTAGCCGAATCAACCAACGCTCCCACCACGCGCACACATGACAGGCGCAGCCGAACCGACATACATCAGAATCGAGGCCGCTGCGACCGGGATCCAGTTCATCACCGATTCCAGCGAGGCCTCACCTCAAACCGAGGATGTTGCCCTTCTCACCAGCGCTTTCGCGCATGGCCAAGTAGTCTCGCTTACGAGGCCCCGGCCGGTTCGGGACCGCTCGGATCCCAGGTCTTCTGAACCCGGCGAAAGGAAGAAAGATGAAACGAACCTCACTAGCGCTCCTGCTTGCTGCGCTGCTGGTGGTGTCCGCATGCGGCTCGGAGGAGGAGGCCGACACGACGGCTGCTGCTCCCCAGACCACGGCTGCGCCACCGGCCACCGAGGCCCCGGCAGACGAAGCAACCACTACCACCGCTGCTCCGACCACGACGACCGCGACCACCCAAGCCGAGGAACCGATGGAACCGGTCACGGTCACGTTGTACGTCGGGGGCATCACCAGCAGCGCGCCGCAGGATTACGCGGCCCAGGCGCAAGGGTTCTTCGAATCGGCGAACATCAACATCGAGGTCGTGGCGCTGGACGGAACGTCCCAGGCTGTTCAGGCCGTGGCAGCCGATAGGAGCGGATTCGCCTACACCCAGGGCAGCATCCTGGACGAGATGCTGATAGCCGACCGGAACCCGGATGCGCCTCCGCTGATCGCCATATCGGCCGGCGCCATGCGCAATCCCGTTGCTCTCATGTTCCTGGAGGGGAAGGGGATCAGCACTCCGGCTGACCTCCTCGGGAAGACGATCGCCGTTCCGCAGGGCAGCCTGTCGGCCCTGTACCTCGATGTGTTCCTGGAGAGGCAGGGAATCTCGAAGGACGACGTCACCGTCCAGAACATCGGGTTCGGTGCGCTGAATCCGGCGTTGCTCACGGGGCAGGTAGATGCGATCGTTGCCTTTGCCAGGGCGATCGCCAGCCTCTCGATCGTCGCTCCCGAGCAGGGGGACACCATCGGAGCCTTCCTGTTCGCCGAGTTCGGCATCGCGTCGCCGATGACCGGGGTGGTGATCCAGAAACGCCTGCTGGACGAGCACCCCGACGTAGCCAGGGCCATCGCCGAAGTCACGACCCGCTCGCTGCATTTCTGCGCCGTCAACGCGGAAGAGTGCGTCACGGACTTCATCACCATCAACGACGGCCGCGACTTCGACCAGACGCTGGCGGAGTGGATGGTGGCTCTGGAGGCCCAGTACGGGATCGACCCGGAGGAAGCCGCCGGCATGGATCCGCTTGCACTGGGGTGGTTCGACCCTGACCTCATCGCCGAAACCCTCCCTTCGCTGCGGCAACTGTTCGAGATAGAGATGGACTTCGACCCGACGGCCCTGTATACGAACGAGTTCGTAAGCGAACCATAAGGAGCCTGGGGGTTGGTTCGCAGTAGCACGAAGGTCGGCCGCGACCTGTCCTCGCTGACGGGTCGCGGCCTTTCCTTCCTTTCTTTCTTTCTCGGTCTGGCTCTCTGGGAAGTACTGGTTGACATACTCGATATTCCGAGGTTTCTGTTCCCACCCCCGTCACAGGTGTTCCAGGTCTATTTCACCGGGGACATTCGGTGGCTGGACCACACTCTGGTGACCCTTCGTGAGGCACTCACGGGGTTTGCCATCGGAGTGGCATTCGGCTTCCTGCTGGCGGTGCTGATAACCCTGTCGGACCTCCTCCGCCGGATCGTGATGCCCTATGTGGTCGCGCTCCAGGTACTGCCCAAGGTGGCGATCGCTCCGATTCTCTATGTCATGCTCGGCTTCACCAATACTTCACGCGTCATCCTGATCGTGATCCTGACGTTCTTCCCGATCGTCATCAACGTGAGTACGGGCTTGAGTTCCGTGGACAGGAACCTGGTCTACCTTCTCAATTCCCTGGGTGGCGGAAACGTGACAGTGTTCTACAAGGTGCGTCTCCCCAACTCCCTGCCTTATTTCTTCGACGGGTTGCGGATCGCCGTATCCGGAGCTCTGGTGGGGGCGATCGTGGCGGAGTTCGTCAGTTCGAACGAGGGGCTCGGCTTCCTGATCCTGAACTCCCAGTACACGTTCAACACGACCGCCGCCTTCGGAGCCTTTGTGATACTCACCTTCCTCGGCCTGGCGCTCTACGGAGGCGTGGTGTTTCTCGGGCGACGCCTGATGCCTTGGTACGAACGCGTATGACCTCGGCGCGCGTCGTAACGATGGAGGGGGTGGGCAAGCGCTACTCGACGGCCAAGGGCGAGGATGTGGTTGCGGTGGCCGATGTCTCGTTCGAGGTTCGTAGAGGGGAGACCCTCGCCATCGTCGGACCCAGCGGCTGCGGCAAGAGCACCCTGCTCAGGTTGATCGCCGGAGTGGACAGTCCGACCGAGGGGAGGATCGAGCGGGAACGCTCGGACGGTCGCTTCGTGGTCGGGTACGTCTTCCAGGAGTCGAGCCTGATGCAGTGGAGAACGGTGTACGACAACATCAAGCTTCCGCTGGAGGTTGTCAAGGACGGAGGGTCAACGGACAACGTGGACGATCTCATCAGGATGATCGGGATGGAGGGGTTCGAGAACTCCTACCCGATCGAACTGTCGGGTGGGATGCAGAGGCGGGTCTCGCTAGCACGAGCCTTCGTTCATGGGCCATCGATCGTGTTGATGGACGAGCCGTTCACCGGAGTGGACGAGTTGACCAAAGAAGCCCTCCAGCACGAGCTGGGCACGATGATCAGGGACCTGGGCGCGACCACGATGCTGGTCACCCACGACATCGAGGAGGCTGTATTCCTATCCCACCGCATCCTCATAATGTCGCCGAGACCGGGTTCGATCGTGGCCGAGGTGCCGGTGAATCTTCCCCGTGTCCGGGATCCGTCCATGCGGACCAGCATCGACTTCTTCGCCTCGGCCAAGGCGGTGCGAGAGAAGCTGCTCGAGATGCATGTTGGGAGCGGCCGCCCATCGGAGTGAACGGCAATCAGCCCAAATTTTTCATGGATCGGGGGTTTGTCCGGTGAAAAGACGAGCCGCTTTGGGTGCATGACCTGGGGCCATGACTTTCGGCATCCGCGGTATTGCCTGGCGGGGGACATTCACCTGCCTGGTGGAGGGTGGCCAGGCGCAAATCATGGCATTGAAGTGGCCTGATGTGCGTCGGTGTGGCGGAAACATGAATAATCAAGGCTAGGAAGCGGAACCACCAACCCCGAAGTGCGGCAACACCTGCTTCGCGAACGGCACGATCACCTTCTCGTGCTCTCCCTCGGACCGTGGTGCGGAGAAGCATCTCAGCCAGATCTCGTCGATCCCCATCGAGGTGATCTCCCGGATCTTCCTGATGCAGTCGTCGGCGGTCCCAGCCACAGAGAACCTCTTGATGACCTCGTCCGTCAGGTATTCCCGGTCCCTGTATGCGGTCTCGAGTCCCTCACCGCCCAACTTCCGGCACCGGGTGAGAAAACCCGGCAGTTCTTCGGCGAACCCGTCGAAGATCGTGGTGTAGGTATCCGGAGAGGTATTGATGAGGGCCTGAGTCACAAAGGGTCGCACGTTCTCCACGGCCTGGCGGCCGTCATCCGAGATCGAGGTGTAGGCCCAGGACACCAGCCGGATGTCCTCGAGGCTCCGCCCGGCCTTACGGGCTCCTCGGCGGACCAATCCGATCGCGTACTCGAGCTGTTCTCTCGACACGTAGGTGGCGATCACCGCGCCGTCCGCCAACTCACCCGCGAGCTCCAGGTTCTTCGGACTCCGGGTGGCGACGAGTATCGGGATGTCCGACCTCACATCGATGTTCAGGCGTGCGTCCGACAGCTTGAAGATGTTGCCGTCGAAACTGACGGTCTCCCCGCTGAAGAGCGATCGGATCATGATGATGGTCTCGCGCAGCGCCTGATTCACTCGGCGACGCTCGAGGTGC
The DNA here is from genome assembly GCA_021296345.1 of Acidimicrobiia bacterium. Taxonomy (GTDB): domain Bacteria; phylum Actinomycetota; class Acidimicrobiia; order Spongiisociales; family Spongiisociaceae; genus Spongiisocius. The sequence continues at coordinate 26,169 of JAGWAN010000024.1, forward strand.
ATCTGCGGGAAGCCCGACCCACCTGCTCCGAGGGTCAGGAGGGCCCGGCCTCCGGATAGTTCGTCCAGGGTCGCGACGGCCAGCGCGGTCATTGCCGGGATCCTGGTGTACGGGTCGGCCACGCACGGCCCGATGTTGATCCGGTTGGTAGCCATAGCGTCGGCGGCAAGGGTCACGAAAACGTCCTTCTCGCCGGCGAACCTCTGATCGGCATGCACGAAACTGTCGAACCCGAGTTCCTCGGCCATCCTGGCCACCGACACGATCTTCTTGAGTGGCTCGACCGGGGCCATTCCCACACCGAAAGAGACCATCGGGCTCTATTCCTCACCCGCAGCAAGCACCTTGCCGGGTCGGTTCCCGGTGTGGCTGCCCTGCTCGACGACCAGCCGTCCGTTGACGATCACGTAAGGGATCCCCGCGGGAAACTCCCGAGGATTCTCGAAGGTCGCCCGATCGGCCACGGTGTCGGGGTCGAAGATGGTCAGGTCCGCATACCATCCTGGCCGGATGCGGCCTCGCCGCTCGAGCCCGAAGTGCTCGGCGGGCAGGGAGGTCATCTTCCGCACGGCTTCTTCGACCGGCAACAGCTTTCGGCCGCGGACGAAGTCCCCGAGTACTTTCGGGAAGCATCCGTAATTCCGGGGATGGGGGTAGTAGTCGGCGGCCAGCTTGCCATGGGGGGCGACAGCCGACCCGTCACTCGCCACCATCACCCGAGGGTTCACGAAGATTCTCTCGATGTCGTCCCGCTCGAGCGTGTGGAACACCATGCTCACCCGCCCGTTCGACGTCTCGAGCATGCTCATGGCAGTCTCGAAAACCCCTTGTCGGTGCTTTTGGGCGATGCGGGCGAGGGTCTTACCCTCCAGCAGGGGGTCGGGCCTGTACTCGGAGACCGTCATCCTGTCCCCGCCACCCCGCAACGCCAGCGACGTGGTGAAGGAACTCTCGATGTCCGCCCTCAGCGCGGCATCGGCCGTTCGCAACAGGAAGGCTTCGACGCCACCCTCCTGGCACCACTGGGGGAACAGGACGAACATGGTGCTGCTGGTGGCGTCGTACGGGTACTGGTCGCCCAAGACGTCGACACCCTGTTCCCGGGCCTTCTCGATTGCCGCGAGAGCTCTTCCGCTCTTACCCCACACATCGGCTCCGAGTGCCTTCAGATGGGAGATCTGGACCCGTACCCGGGCACCGTGTCCGATCGCCAGGGCCTCGTCGATGGCGTCGAACCAGTCGCCGTTGTCGCCCTCGCTCCGGATGTGGCTGGCGTATACGCCCCCGTATTCGCTGACGATCCGGGCAAGCTCTATCAACTCCTCCCGGCTTGCGTATCCGCCGGGAACGTACCTGAGACCCGAGCACATTCCCCGAGCTCCGCTCCGCATAGCCTCACGGACGTGGTCTCTCATAGCCTCCAACTGTGCCGGGGTTGGCTCGGCCTGGCTGAACCCCATGACGGCCATCCGGACCGTGCCCTGGGCAACCATCGGGACGACATTGACGGCAGGACTCACGGATCGGACCCGATCGAAGTACTCGCCCGCTGTCTTCCAGTCGACCTCGATGCCGAACTGTCCCACCCGCTCCGCAATGTCGGCCCGCGCATCCCCGACGGCGGGAGCCAGGCCCATCCCGCAATTCGGGAAGATCTGGGTGGTCACACCTTGGCGGACCGCGCTCTCGGCCCTCGGGTCGACCAGGATGGTGATGTCCGAGTGGGTATGCACGTCGACAAAGCCGGGAGCCACGATCAGCTCGGTAGCTTCGATGCGCGTCCGGCCTTCGCCGCTTTGGATCTTCCCTATTCGGACTATCCGCTCACCGGCGACTCCGATGTCCGCCGTGTAGAGCGGCCCCCCCGAGCCGTCGGCGACCCGGCCGCCGCTGATGACCAGATCCAGCATCCAGCCCAACCGGCTCAGAGCACGCTGATCGTGATCTCGCCGAAGCCTTCCTTCCGCATGCGGGGAGCTTCGTGAGCCAGGGCATCCATACCATGGGTGATCCGGCCTACGATGTTGGTGGCCAGCGGTCCGCTCATGCCCCGGATCGCGCTGTCTCGCTCGTATATGAACCCGATGACGAGAAAGGTACGGACATGCCTCGGCCACACCGGTTCCACGAAGATTGCCGGTTTGTGGTAGACGAATAGATCGCCTACGCACTGGTAGATGGTCTGGTTCTCTTCCGGGATCGGCCCCTGAGTGTCAAGCAAGGTATACACTTCCCTGCCATTCTCCATGCTGTGAATGGCCTGGTTCCTTATCGGAAGCAGGCCTTGCAGCCAAGCGGTTGTTCTCGGGGCGGCAACCTCGTCCAGGTCGGCGAAGGCCTCAGCTGCTCCGAGTGCCATTCGAATCCTTGTCATCCGGTCCCGCCTATCATTCCTCGTATCGCTTCACAACCAGCCGTTTGAGTCCCTTATGGCGGATCTCCTCACACTTGTTCATGAAGTCCGCAGGGAGGTCGGTTAAGGTCGCGAACAGCGGCGTGACTTGAAGAGTCGGGTCTGCCCCCCTGGCCGGATCACTTGCCGCTAGACCCAAGCCGGACGGCTCGCCATAGAAGATGGCGAATTCCGAAAGCTCCCGCTCGAACTCCGAACTGTAAGCGAGTTGCTTTCCTCGAGACATCTGGGGTGCTCGCCAGAAATAGACGATGTCTCCAGGTGCGACTATCCCGTGGCTGGACGGTCCCTCAGGCGGAAGCCTGAGAATTTTGTCGCCTTGAAGATGCAACATGATCTCGCGGCTCGCCCAGTTCGCATGGATCGACATGCCCTCCACCGGGAGGATCTCCCACACAGCATCGCACGTGTCGGGCACGGTATCGTCGTGCAACTCAGCTATCGCCTGTATCCCCTCCAGTTCGAAAACCAGCTTTCTCAAGAATTGTCCGTTCTTTCTATGATCAATTCTCGCTGGCCTTCATATATCATCGCCTCACACACTCTGCGAAGCTCTGCCAGACCGGAGGATATCTCAGCAAACAGATTCACTGCTTCAGGTCCCCTCGGACCCTGTGGTCTCGTGTCGTGGTCGTAAACTATCCCTATTTCGGCGGATTCCAGCCTGCCGTACGGTGTGCCCCGGTAGTAGCGAGCCGGTCTGTAGTAATAGAAGACATCGCCCGGTACGGGAATATAGGTGAGAACGTTCTCTGGATCGAGATAGGGGTCACCCTCCAAGTGGCAGCGTATCAAGTGTCCCGACCATATGTCATGCGTCGCCTTGAGACGGAGCGGGAGGAGGTTCCATAGAGCCGAGCAGGTGTCGGGACAATCATCATCCAAGAGATCGGCGATAGCGGTAGTGCCTGAACCTGGAAGCGAGATTCTGATGCGACGAGGAGAGGCCGGTACACCATGTGCTTGGTCAGACATGCGGTTGTGATGCCTCGAACTGTCGTGGGAGCGGACTCCAGATGATCCTAAGGGGCAACTTGTCGACCCGTCAAGCAAGCCTCAACGGTTGAGGATGTGCGATTTCGTGGGTTTAGACCTCCGGCTCATGTGTCGACAATCTCGACGCTGCGGTCGTCCAGCAGGGGGCGGATCTGTTCGACCGCCACCTCGGTGAAGTGCTCGGTGGCTTGGTGCGCGGCGAACGCGGCCCGATCGACATACTTCTCCAGCAGCAGGAACCGGCGCCGGTCGTCCACGCTTCTGTAGACCTCGAACGCGACGCAACCCGGCTCCTCGAGCACCAGAGCCGTGTAGCTCCTGAGCAAGTCGGCCACTTGGCCGTCCTTGCCGGGGGCCGTCGTGTAGGTCGCCAGGACAATGGTCATGCCTTTCCTTCCCTCTGCTGTTACGTCCGTCTTGATGTAAGAGGATCACCGGGACGCCTCCGATATTACGCGGCCTAGATCCCTGTTCGGTGTTCGATCGCCCCCGCCCTTGCGGGCAGGCGATACAGTTCTGCTTGATGATTCCGGTTCTAACGGCTGAACAATCCCGGCGCCAGGACGCGGTGGCCACCGCGGATCCTCGCACCCTGCTTGACCGGGCCGGCCTGGCGGTCGCCTTGCAGGCGGTGGCTCTAGGGGTCGGCTACGGATCGAGGGTGGCGGTGCTGGCCGGTCCTGGCAACAACGGGGGTGACGGGTACGTCGCTGCCCGGTATCTGGCGGGGCGGGGGATAGCCGTGGACGTCTATCCGCTGGCCGAGCCGCGCACCGATCCGGCGATGTGGGCCCGCGACCTGGCCCGGCGGGAAGGGGCGCGGGTTAGGTGCTGGTCGGATACCAGGCCCGCCGACATGGTGATCGACGCCCTGTTCGGAGCGGGCTTCCGGGGCGAGCCTCCCGACCTCTCATCGTGGACGCGGCCCGGCCCGGGTGAGGGAGCCGGCGTGCCCTGGTTGGCGGTCGATGTGCCGTCCGGGTTGGACGCAACCACCGGAGACGCGGCTGGAGGGACACCCTACGCCCGGGCTACGGTGACCTTTCACGGATACCGGGTGGGGCACCTGGTCGGCTCCGGCCCCGACCGGTGCGGCGATGTCGTGGTGGCCGACATAGGCCTGCCGGATGTGGCGTCGGAGATGTGGCTGTGCGAGGAGGAGGATGCTCCGTTGCCAGTGCGGTCCCGCACAGCGCACAAGTGGTCGGCGGGCTCGGTCCTGGTGGTGGGCGGCTCGGACGGTCTGGACGGGGCCGCAACCCTGACCGCCCGGTCTGCGCTGCGCGCCGGCGCCGGCGCGGTGATGATCGCCTGTCCCCCCACGGTCGAGGAGAAGGTCCGGGCTCCCGAGATCATGACCCGGGCGATCGGGTCGGGCCGCTCGCTATCGTCGGCCGACCTTCCCGAGTTGCTGGGACTCGCCCAGCGCTTCGATCTCGTGATCATCGGGCCCGGCCTCGGGTCGTCTCCCGATCTGGGCGCCCTGGTCAGCGGGCTACTCCAAGGTTGGCGGGGGCCGGTGGTGGCCGACGCCGACGCCCTGAACGCTCTCGGCGATCCGGGAGAACTGGCCCGCCGGGGAGATACCGTCATCACCCCGCACGCGGGAGAGTTCCAACGCTTGTCGGGTCGGGCGGCCACCTACCAGGAGGCCGCTCGATTGGCCGAAAGCGCGGGAGCCACCGTGTTGCTGAAGGGCGCTCCCACATTCGTCATGGGCGCGGAACGTTGGCTGGTCAACTCGGGCGGTCCCGAGCTTGCCACCATCGGCACGGGGGACGTGCTGGCGGGAATGATCGGGGCGTTCTGGGCCGCCGGAGGGGACGGTGCCGAGGCAACCCGGTCGGCCGCCTACTGGCATGGCCGGGCGGCATCCGAGTTGGCGGACCGGCGCACCGTCACCGCCGATCTCCTGGTCGAGCAGGTGGCCATCACCACCCGGCGCTGAACCAGCCGAGGCGCTCGGCCGGCGGCCGGAGAAGAGGATCGCTCAGGCGATCTGGGTCATCCTCATCTCGCCGCTCTCCTGGATCAGGTGTCTCACCGCGGCGCCACCCTCCCGGATGTGGGGCGAGGCGATGTGACGTTCCAGATCTTCCTCGCTCCGCCAGTACTCGACGAAGTAGAAGAGACCGGGATCGTCATTGACAGCGTGCAGCTGGTAGTCGATGCAACCTTCCTCCTCGAGCGTGGGGGCAACGAAGCCCACCAGCGCCTCTCGGACCGCGTCCTCGCCGCCGGGCTCGGCCCGCACCCACGCCACCAGGCTCAGTACGTCTTTGTCAGTGGTATCACTCATGTTCGCGACTGTACTACCCGCAGTCGTGGGCGCCGAAGGGGCCGGCCAGCAGGCGGGCGGGGTTCTTCCGCAGGAGCGTGTCCAGATCCGCACCGGAAACGCCTCGGGCCGCGAGGCGGGGGACTATGTAGCGGAGGAAGTGGTCGTAGCCGTGGCCGCCGTAGGTGGCCAGCTCGTGCTTGAAACAGATGTCCTGGGCCGGGAAGACATGTTCGGTCATTCCGGCTTCGATGAGCATGATCAGGGCGTCCACGCGCTCCTCATCCGACGCGAGCCAGGACTCGCGCATCGAGTAGTAGAGCTCCCGCCCGAAGGTGTCGAGGCCGAAGCCGGCGCCCAGCTCCCCGGCTCGGCGGTAGAGGTCCAGGTCGGTGCGGAACCGGTCGTCGAGGTGGCTCTGGACCACCCGACTCATCTCGGCCCCGGCGTCCGACAGGACTTCGATCACCTCCAGGGGCGAGTCGGCTCCGGCGGCCGAGTGAGCGATGATGGCGCAGCCCACCTCCTGCTGGGCCAGAGCGGCGGCCTGGAACACCTTGCGTTCGGCCGGTCCCATCGGGTACCGGGTGACACCCAGCTCACCGATCACTCCGGCCTTGATACCGGTGCCGTCCATGCCCTCGGTGAGGTCCCGGATCATCTCCCCGGCGATATCCTCCACCGACCAACCATGCAGGCGCGCCGGATGGGTTACCTCGACGTAGAAGCCGCATCCGGCCACGATGTTCACCCCGGACTCGGCTGCCAGCCATTCCAGGACGCGGGCATCGCGGCCCAGGCCGGGCGGGGTGGCGTCCACGATCGAGTCGCCTCCGGCGTCGCGGTAGCGCTTGAGTTCCTCGGCCAGGACATGGGGCTCGTCCACCACCAGGTTGTCCCGGCATGCGAAGGGGTTGGCCCTGATGCGGCCCAAGCGCTCCGTCGTTACCGGCCGGAAGGCGATGGTGGGATCGTCGTCCGGGCGCCAGTTGCAACGGATGTCGACCAGCAGGTGCTCGTGGACCAGGGTGGTGCCGAGCTCGGCGGCCAGAATCTGTCCTAGGACCGTCTGGACCGCTGCTTCGTCAGGCAGGGGCGGGATTACTTCGCCGGGTGTCACTCGGACAGAAACGAACGAAGGGCCTGGTCGAAGCGCTCGATCGTGCTGTCGATGACGCCCCCGGTGTGGGCGCTGGACAGGAACAGGTTGCCGAGACCCGAGATCCGCACTCCGGCTCCGGCCAGATGCGATTGAAAGGCCGCCCGCCGGGCCTTGTCGGTCAGGAGGACCTCGCGGTGGTCCCTCACCCCGGTCAGCTTCGTGAACATCAGGTTGAAGACGGTTGGCAGACCCTGCACCAGGCAAGGCACGCCACGGTCCTCGATCACCCCACGGAGTCCCTGCATGAGGCGGTGGCCCCGAGCTTCCAGCGTGTCGTATAACTCGCTACCTCCCAGGTAGAGGTGTTCGAGAGCTGCTCGGGCGGCGGCCATGCTGATGGGGGAGGCGTTGAACGTGCCGGCATGGGTGACGGTTCCGGTGCTGACGATCTCCATGATCTCCCGCCGGCCTGCCACGCAGCCAACCGGGAAGCCCGACGCTAGGGCCTTCCCCATGGTGGTGAGGTCAGGGGTCACGCCATAACGGCCCTGAGCGCCACCCAGGCCCGCCCGGAAACCCGTGATGACCTCGTCGAAGATGAGAATGATTCCGTGGCGGTTGCACAGGTCGCGCACCGCCTCCAGGTAGCCGGGTGCCGGTTCCACCACCCCGCTGTTGGCCATGACCGGCTCCATGATGACCGCTGCCACCGAGTCCCCGACCGATGCCAGCACCTCTTCCAGCGCGTCGGCGTCGTTCCAAGGCGCGACGATCAGGGACGCGCTCGCCTCCGGCGCCATGCCCGCCGACTCCGGCATGGTCGCTAAGCCCGGGCCCTCCGCGCCTGGCTCCGACTCGCTGCCCACGTTGAAGAGAACGCTGTCGGCCCAGCCGTGATAGTGCCCCTCGAACTTGACCACCAGGTGGCGGCCGGTGGTGGCCCGGGCGATCCGGAGGGCGGCCTGGACCGCCTCGGTGCCGGTCATGTTGAAGCGCACCATCTCGGCGGAGGGCACCATCCGGGTTATGAGGCGCGCTACTTCGACCTCGAGTTCGTGCTGGCCGCCGTAGAGGATGCCCTGTGTCAGCTGGTGCTCGACCGCTTCGAGAACGAAGCCGGGCCGGTGCCCGAGGAGCATGGGGCCCTGGCCCATCACGTAGTCGATCAACCGGTTCCCGTCAGCATCGAACAGGTAAGGACCCTCCGCCGACTCGAAGAAGATGGGGTGGGGCTGTTCCCCCATCCGGACGTTGCTGTTCACCCCCCCGGGGATGACCTTCTTGGAGCTCTCAAGGAGGCGCCGCGACTGCTCGAAGCCAAGCTCTACCATCTCGCCCTGCATCTGTCGTACCTCCCGAACAGGAACCCGGCACACGATTTCCCGGTGATGCTACCCCTGACAGGCCGGCCGGTTTACCGGAGCCTCGAACATGGGGTCACTGCCGTTTCAGGAACACCTTCCCGAAGAGCGACCAGACGAGATAGCCGACTCCTAGAGCGAGCGCCAGTGCGAATAGAGGCGCTCCCGGCCAGTCGACGGTCGGGTTGCCCAACCACGTGTGGCAGCGCTTCCAGCTCGGAACCCCACCCACATCGTTGCAGCCGGCGACCATGGTGCTCAGGAGGGTGACCACGCCTGCCGCAACCGACAACATGGGTCGCAAGATCGCAAGCAATATTCCCGCTCCGTCATGCGTCGGCGCCGACTCGGCCGACATGATCATCGCGCCCAGCCCGGCTGCAATGGCGACGCCGATCACCATCCAGGTCGCGACCTCCCGGACGTTTTGAGCCGCAACGGCGCCCAACACGGTGACGGCGAGCAGCGTTCCCGCGATGATCCAGCCGATGACTGCGCGCATAGTGGCTCACCCTCCCAAATCGACGGCATTGCCCAAGACCCGTCTTCGAGGACCTCAGTCCAAAGTCGGATCCCGACTACCGCTCTACGAGACGCTTCGTGCACAGTATCTGTCGTCTCGGTCAGGCGACCATCGGAAATACCCCATTCCTGCGCGGCCTAGTCACTGCCAACCTACAGAGCGGCCGTGACACCTGGCTCGCCCCGACCCTGAGCCAACCCGATGAGTGCCTGGTGGGTAGGATTCCGGGTGGATGGCGGCGTATCGGGACGAGTATGTAGATCTTCTGCGGTCCATCTCGCTGGTGGTGGTGGTGATATGGCACTGGGTGTTCACGATCCTCGTGGTCTCCCCCGCGACGGTGTCGCCGTCGAATCCGATCGGGTCCACGCGCGGCCTCTGGGTGGCGACATGGGTGCTGCAGGTCATGCCCGTGTTCTTTTTCGTGGGCGGTTACACGCACCATCGCTCGTTCCGCAACTACACCCGAGGGACCTCCCGGCGGTTCCTCAAACGGCGGATGGGAAGGCTGCTGGCGCCGGCGTTGGGACTGGTGGCCTTGTGGGTCATCATCGGCTGGGTGCTGGAGGTAACCGTGGACCCCGCCTGGGTCTGGTCGGCGGTGATCCTGGTGCTGTCGCCGCTGTGGTTCCTCGTGGTGTACGTGGTGATGGTCCTCATCGCTCCGATCGCCATCCGGGCCCACTGGCGCTGGGGGGAGATCGCGCCGGTGTGGCTGCTGGGCCTCGCCGGAGTGCTGGACGTGCTCCGCTTCACCCAGGGTCAGGGCTGGGCTGCCTGGGCCAACTTCCTAGTCATCTGGGGCCTCGCCCACCAGCTCGGTTTCTTCTACGACCGGCTGGTGGCCGCTCCTCCCCGCACCGGCTGGATGATGTTCTGGGCCGGTCTGTTTGCCCTAGTAGCCCTCACCAGCATGGGCTTCTACCCGCGTTCACTGGTGGGCGTCCCGGGCGAGCGCTTCTCCAACATGGGTCCGCCCACCCTGGCTATCGTGGCGCTGACCTTCCTGCAAGTAGGGCTGGTACTGGTCATCCGGCCCAAGGTGCTGGCATGGCTGGAGAAGGGAGACCTCACCCATCGGGTGGTGGGCTGGATCAACGAGCACGCCATGCCCCTCTACCTGTTCCACTCCACCGGCATGGCTGTGGTCGTGGCGATCCTGTTCGGCTTCGGCTACGTGCCCCCCGCCGAACCGACCCTCGAATGGTGGCTGACCAGACCCATCTGGCTAATCGGCCCAGCCATCGCCACCTGGCCCCTCCTAGCCCTCTACCGAGTAACCAAACGCCCGACCGCTCCACCTGTTCCGAAGCTCGCTGATTAGACGCCAGCCGTGCGGTCGGCGAACTGCTCCCTTGGAGAACGCGGTAGTTGATACGGACCGCCGAGCGATGGTCGACATCCTTCTTGGGGTGTTCAGCATGCAAGCGATCCCTCGTTAGCATCCTCGACGATGACTCATCGGGGACAAGAGACGGACGGCACTCCCGACCTTGCCGGGCATGTACGGGCCATAGCGGCTCTCAATGCACGGTTCGTAGACAAGGCGGAAGAGGTTCTCGACCTCGCCGGGCAGGTACGGCCACCTACCATCGACGGTCTGCCTGAAGGATATACATACGGTGTCAGCCGCTACGCCGATGTGATTCTTGAGCAGGCGTTTCCTGATCGGTTCCACGACCTGCAGTCCGCACTCGAACAGTTCCGGCCAACCCTCGATGAGCTCCGAGCCGGAGGCGGAGGCCGGACCGTCTTCGTCCGGCGGTTTGATGACTCCCTCGGTGACATGCTCCACGGCGGTCAGCGGGTATGGGGAAGTCAGAACATCACGATAGAAAAACGGATCGGCTTCGATGGAGACGCTGAGCCGGTCTCGAAAGTCCGCGGCCACGAGATCGACATGTTCGGGTCGGGCTCCCTCGCCCAACCATTTCCTGGTGTTGCCGTCGAGATGGAGTGGAACAACAAGGACCCGTTCTTCGATCGGGACCTGATCAACTTCCAGGCGCTCCACCACGAGGGCGCGATTGCAGTTGGTGTGATCGTCACCAGAGGGCCAGAACTTCAGAGTCTCATCTCTGGCGTGATCCGGAGTCGGGATGGTGGCTTCAAGTACGGCTCTTCGTCGACGCACTGGGACAAGCTCATCCCGAGGGTGAACTTGGGAGGCGGCGGCGAGTGTCCCTTACTGTTTGTTGGGATCGAACCGGGACGGATCAGCGGCATCGATCTCGCCTTCGAGGTCCGAGCCATGCTCGACGAGGCTGACGAACTCAGGGCAACATGGCGTGAATCGTATTCGCATTGGGGGGACGCAAAACCCGCCTACGACGCCCTCAGGCGCCAAGCGCTCGGCCTTATGCCTCCTGCGGTAGATATCCACCGACGCGGCCGATAATCATCGGCGACAAATCATCTGTACGCGGCGTACTGCTTACCCCGAGGGGTAACCCTGTCGTCGGCTTCGAGGCCCCACGATGTCCAACCCTGCCAGGCGTAGCGGGCGAAGAGCTCCAGGTACGGACCCGGCGAGCAGGCTTCGATAATGTCGTACTGCTCGTCGGGTTTGCGGGAGTGCTCGCGCTTCCGGGTCTCGATCATGTTCACCTGCCGCCGACCTGGAGCCAGTGTCCGCATGCTTCCCCTGACGCCGAAAAGGATCAGTTCGGTCACATTCCGGAAGTAGAAGCCGACGCCCCGTCCGTCAGGACCACCGTCCTTGCGGCGCTTCGCCCAAACGATGTTCGACTTGTACGTGAAACCCCATGATTCCATCACGCGTAGACCGTCGGCGATGAGAGCGTTCGGCACCCATAGGTATAGGTGAGCGTTCTCTGTAGCGACCTCGGCGACCGGCAGGGCCCGGATCGCCGCAGTGGTCATCGTGTCGTACCTGGAGAGCCGGCGATGCTCGGGGGCGACCTTGCCGGTGCGGTTCATGAAACGCCATGGCGGATCGGCGAGGATAGTCGAAAACGGTCCACCTTCGAGCCGGCGCAGGTCTTCCGCCGCTGACTCCGCACCTGTGGCTCGCTCTACAGCAGCCGCCAACTCCTCCTTCGACTTCGGCACCACGCGAAGTTCGTGCCCAAGCACGTCCGCCAAGGTAGCGAGCGTCACAACCTGCGGATTGTGCCCGTTCCTGCTGAAGAGACGTCGCACCGAGGCGGGTTGAGTATCGGCTAATCGGGCAAGTTGCGTCTTCGACAAACCTACCTGGCGTCGAGCATCATCAAGGTCTCTGAGGAGTTCGTCCATGTCCATCCCCTGAACCAGAGCGTAACACCTGCGTTACGTTTTCCGAAGTTTTCTATTCTGGACCGTACAGGCAGGGTATGACACGTCTTCCGTCGAACACGGACCACTCAATCCTCGGGTTCGTGGCCGACCATTCGTTGGATCCTCACGATGTCGCCGGCCCAGCCGCAGGCGTTGCACCAGGTGTGGAACACCTTCCGGTCGGCCTCCCAATACTCCACGGAGATTCCTTCAGCGCCCGTCACGGCGCCTCCGCAGTTGGGGCAGAAGCGGGGCCGGGCGGCCAGATGGTTCGCCCGGTCGGGGTCCCACCCCCGCTCTCCCGGGTCCGAAGCTCCGGGGTCGCTCAATAGATGCCGACGTGTTGGGCGGTGGCGTACTCATCGGCGCTGGGCGTCTCGCCGCGGATCCGGGCTGCCTCGAGATGGATCTTGCGGAGGGTGTCCAACGCCGGCGAGTACCTGGTCGAGCCCATGTCGAGCCAGGCGAGGGCGAAGTCGATGCTGGCGCCGAACTTCTTCTTCTCGCAGGGAAGCTCGATCCGGTGGTGCGGGGTGCGGGTGAAGCCCACAGTCGGGTCCTCACCCGCTTCCACCCGGGCCATCTGCGCCTTGAACATCCGCCGCAACACGATCACCCCGATGTCGGACTTGCCTATGTGCTCGGCGCTCCGGTCGTTGATGGCGCCCTGGCTGACCCAGGCCATGACATCCTGGCCTTCTATGTAGTCGACGATGTGGCGACCCTTGGCGTCGAGCCATTCGTACTCGTAGTCGACCGGGTAGATCTGCTCCGGGTAGCTGTCGAGGCCATCCGGATGATGGTTCGAGTAGAACATCGCCCAAGTGGTGGTGTCGTCTACCGGCACCCGGATCTGCATCTGGTCGATGCCGGCGCCCCCCACCCGCATGGAGTGCGGGAAGACCAGCGGATGGCCGATCGCCCAGTCGTCATCCTCCTCGGTGTGGCCCTCCAGCACCCTCCGCTTCAGGATGCCCCACTCCATGGCGTCGAAGCCGACCTTGAGATGCTTCTTCTGGAAGGACTTGGGCGCCACGAATCCCTGCTGGGAGCCCAGGAACTCGAAGTAGCGCCCGTGCAGATACTCGACATGGTGGGGATCGACCGAGTTCTCCATGATCTGTAGCCAGTTGCAGGGCAGCATCGAGTGGCCCACGTCTACGAAGCCCGGATCCACGAACACGTCGAAGCGGGGCAACTCGGGAGCAGGATCGGGACCGACGTATGCCCACACCATCCCTCCCAGTGCCTCCGCTCTGCCGGCGAAGGCCTTGACGTGCCGCATGAAGGCGGACTTGCCCGGCTCGGCCGGCTGCTCGATGCAGTTCCCGGAGCAGTCGAACTTCCATCCGTGGTAAGCGCAGGCCGTCCTCCTCGACCACGCCGTAGATGAGAGACGCAGCGCGGTGGGGGCAGGCTTCCTGGACGATGCCGTAGCCACCCTGCGGGGTTTTCCAGAGGGCGAAGTCCTCACCCAGCAACCGGACCTTGCGGATGGGCCACTCGTCGAGTTCCTTCGCGAAGGCGACCGGATACCAGTAGCGACGCAGTAACTCGCCCATGGGCGTACCCGGACCAACCCGGGTCAGCCGCTCGTTCTGCTCCTTGGATAGCATTGCCTGACTCCTTCT
>JAGWAN010000024.1:39853-69162 GCA_021296345.1 Acidimicrobiia bacterium
AGCCGGCAGGCCGTACTCCCGGCACACGATGGCGGCGTGGGACATCATCCCTCCGATATCGGTTACCGCGGCGCCGATGGTTCCGAAGGCCGGCGCCCAGCTCGGCGCGGTGATCGGCGCCACCAGGATCTCTCCGTCCTGCAACTGGCCGATGTCGTCCGCCGACATGATCACCCGGGCCGGGCCTTCCGCCACGCCGGGAGAGGCGGCGAAGCCGCGCAGCCCACCGTCGGCGTCTTCCCCGGCGCCCAGCCACATGCTGATGCTTTCGGAGGTGATCCCCCACAGCATGATCGTGAAGGGCTCGGTCACAACCTCAGGGGGCTCGCCGAGGGCCGGCGGCGGCGACCACTGCCGGAGGGCGTCGACGATTCCCTTGCGCCGGGCCACCTCTCTCGGCCAGTAGACCGGACCGCGCGGGCCGGCGCCCACCGCCCATGCCGAGTACATGTCCCAGAGGGCCTCGTTCACCTCGTCGCGCTTCATGTAGAAGACGTCCTCGCGGGAGGCCAGGAATCCTTCCTTGACGAACACTTCGCCCAGCTCCTTCATCTTGCGGAACATCACCGAGTGGCTCCAGTGCTCCACGTAGAAGTTGTGGTTCTCCACGTAGGGGAAGACCACCCGGGCCAGGCCCAGCTTGCCCTGGAAGGCCTCGCGGTCCTCGTCCGATGACAGCAACGCCGTGTACTCATCCACGATCCGGTCGCGCTCGGCGCGGATCCTCTCGATGGGCCTCGAGATGTCCTCGCCCGCCTTGATGCGCTCGACGTAACTCGCCACGAACCCGAGCGGGATGTCCGGATGCTCGATCCATACCTTGTCGGTGTGGTAGAAGCCGTTGCCCGCCGAGTAGTTAAACCAGGGGTGTTTAACCGAGTTCCAGTGGTCCATGAACGGTGTGCCCTCGAGGGCGGCGAAGCCCCCGGACAGCTGGTCCTCCAACCCGTTGTCCACCACGATGGCGGCGAGGGTCTTCAGCTCCTCGTCGGGCCGGAACAGGTCCACCTCGACCCCGGCCACCATCCGGGCTATTGCCAGGTCAGGAATGTTGGGGAAGGCCTGCTTGCAGAACCCGAAGTAGTCCAGGTAGGCCGCGTAGCCCAGGTTCAGGAACTCGAAGTGGTAGTGCCAGAGCTTGAGACCGAGGTTCAGGAGCCGGCGGTACTCTTCCTGGATGGTGAGCCCGGAGCCCGTTCCGTGGCCTTCCGTGATGACCTCGAGGTCCTCCTTCTCGGGAAGCGGCGAGAAGCTGAGACCCTCCATCTCGGCGATCAGGTCCTTCATCTTGACGAGCCACTTGTCGTACAGATCGCCCCAGTTCATGAAGTAGAAGCCGGCCCGCTCCATGAACTGCGGGACCCGCGCCTCGATCTCGGCCCCGTCGAGGACGGGCACCGGAGTCAGGTATGCGTAGCCGTTCAGGACCCGGTAGTCGATCCCCAAGGCAGGTGGGATCAGGTAGTGGCGCGTGTTGTACTGGGACAGTGCCGCTATCGCGTATTCGTACCAGGTGGCGTCCCATGGTGTGAGAGGCTCCGCCCAGTGGATGCTGTCCTGGAACCAGAAGGTGGCCTCCTCGTAGCCCCTTCGGTCATCGGAGAACGGGAGGGAGTACGTGTACAGATCCTGCCATCCTTCGGCGCCGGGTGGGGTCTCTGCCTCGAACGGACTCGGGAAGCGATTGGCCATTTGTAGTTCTCCTTTTCGATGGGGATGCTTGCTGGGTTCGAATGCCGGTTGTCTGCGACTCCGCCTTGCTCCGGTCCTGTCATGCCTCCCCGTCGTCGGCGGACACGGAACCCCGCGTGTGTATCGGGGAGAGCAGGGTCGACACGATGCTGTCCATGAAACCCGACGCCGGCTCGGACACCTGGCGAGGCGCCTTACGGCTCCACACCGTCTCGGGCCTGCTCTGCAGCATCACGACGTTCCGACCCTCGGGCAGGTGGCGGTCGACTGCCCACTCGACGTCCTGGGGAGCGCCGAAGTACCGTTCGGCGGCCTTGGCCATGCGGGTGATCTCGAGCAACTCGGCGTCGGTGACCGAGGGGCTCTGCCGGCGTATGGCGGAGACTTCACACCACTCCACCCCGTCACCGTCGGCACGCATCACCAACTCAGTGTGCTTGGGGGAGATGGTGCGCGAGTGGATCTCAAGGATCACCTTGTCCACCAGGAAGTTGTCCGGCGTTACCTCACCCGACACGACCGCCTCGCCGAGGCCCCACGAGGACTCGATAGCGACCTGGGACCGGTCCCCGGTGGACGGATCGAGCGTGAAGGCCACACCGGCCGACTTGGGATCGACCATCTGCTGGACGGCCACCGACATCGACACCACCTCGTGGTCGTGTCCCATCTCGTGGCGGTAGGACATGGCCCGGTCGGTGAAGAGGGACGACCAGCACCGCTTGACGTGCTCGATCACGGACGTGGCGCCCCTCACACACAGGAAGGTGTCCTGCTGCCCGGCGAAGCTGGCATCGGGCAGATCCTCGGCGGTGGCGCTGGAACGAACCGCCACGGGCACGTGGTCGTGGCGGCAACGAGAGCACAACTCCGCGTAGGCGGAGCGAATTGCGTCCTCCAGGTCCGCGGCCATAGGAACAGCCTCGATCAGGGAACGGATCCCTTTGGAGATGCCTCTCACGCCCGCGGGATCGGCGAAGTCGACCTTGGCCAGGAGATCCCGGACCTCCTCGACCGTCCGGGGGTGGTTTCTGATGGTCTCGAACCCGTCGGTGGTGACGGCGAATCCCGGTGGGACGGGGAGATCGGCGTTGATCATCTCGCCCAGCCCGGCGTTCTTGCCCCCGATCCTGGGCCTGTCCTCGGGCCGGTAGTCGTTGAACCAGATGATGAACCGGTTGCTCATGAAGGGCTCCTGACCGGGGGTCGGCGCGGGACCGGGAAGGTTGGCATCCGGGCGGACCGTGGGGCACGCATCACACACGTCGCTGGGCGGTGGTCAGTGGCCTGTGGCCAGTGGTGCGTGTTCCAATCACAGGGCTCCGGATGGTCTGGTCGATATCAGGCATCGTGTTTCCCGTATTCCGCAGGCGGTGGTGCCCAATCCTCGTCGAGCGACCAGGTCGGTAGGTCACAGATGTCGGGAACCTGGACCTCCTGGACACGGTTGCGGTAGATGACAAGGGCTTCCCGGCCTCCCTCCATCAGCTTCACCCGCACGTGCTCGGTGTTGTAGGGCTCGCCCGGGTCGTATCCGAAGGCCCAGATGGCGAAGGCGCGTATCGGCCCCGAGTGGGTGGCGATGACGATACGGGCCCCCGGGTCGGCCGCGGCCAGGGACCGGACTCCGGTCCAGAACCGCCGAACGCACAGGGCAGGCGGCTCGAAATGGAGCATGGGGATGGTGAGCCAGTGCTGGATCGGATCGCCTCCGCCATGCTGGGTGCGCCAGAACCGATCGATCTCGACCAGCCAGGCGGGACGGTCGCCCAGAGCGATCCGCTCGAACCGCTCCAGGACCGAGTAGTAGAGACGGAAGGCCGCGGTCACATCCATGATGCCGTCCGGAGTGGCGACCATGAAGTTGCGGAACTCGTCGTACGGCCTGGGATTGATGACCTTGACGTCCTTCTCGAACAGCTCCAGCCCGTCCAGCACCGACCTGTGGATCTGCTCGATGGTCTGGCCGGCTCGGTTGGTCGCCGCATGGGCAAGCACGATCTTCTCCCCGGCACCGACCCGGCGGGCGAGGGTATGGCCGACCGAGCGCGCCTGCCAGGCGCCCAGTGGGGTGATGCCGGCCTCCGTCGAGTATCCCTGCGTCTCGGCGTGCCGGACAAGGTACACGTCGTTGACCACCGGGCGGGCGGCCTGAGGCGGGGCGCCGATCTCCTTGTTGCGGTTGTCCTCGCTGAGCACCATCTGCATACCGTGGTCCGACCGCTCCCACAGCGGCGGTAGCGGCGCGGTGATGGTCTCCTCGGAGCGGCGCCGACGGAAGCGGCGCAGGTAGAGGGGGGTCGCTTCGTCGGTGTCCTCGTCGAGGTCGGGGGTCCTGGCGGACCGCTCGAGATAGCGCGCCAGGTAGAGGGGCGCCTCGTCCCGCTCCGTGCGTGGGAGATCCGGTGGCCGGCCGCTCACGAGTGCACCGTCATGAAGCGATGGTCGACCACCCCTTCGTAGTAGAACACAGCCCGGCCGATCTCCGCCTCGGTCCAGGTGACCGGCTCGCGGTCCGGGTCGGTCCAGTAGCCGCCGGTGTACACCTCGTTGCGGTTGCCGGCGGGATCGAAGAAGTAGAGGCCATGCCCGCGGGTGGCGCCGTGGCGGGTGGGGCCGGCGTCGATGGGAATCCCGTGGTAGGAGCAGATGTCGGCCGCCTTGCGGACCTCGTTCCAGTCGTCCACCCAGAAGGCCATGTGATGGAAGGCCCCGTTCGGTCCGGTGATGAAGGCGATGTCGTGGGGGGTGTGCGTCCGTTCCAGGAAGGTCACCAACTGGTGCCCGTCGTCGGCGAGGATCTGCTCGGTGAGGCGGAAGCCGAGCACTTCCGTGTAGAAGGCGGTGATCTCGTCCACGTCCTCGCACATCAGGAAGATGTGATCAAGACGGGGCGGGTGGATCCCCACAAGGCCCTGCGGTTCCGGCGGCGGGTTGGTAAGCGGGAGGAGGTTCCCGACCTGGGCCATACCCCATACCAACTCGGTGGTGTGGCCGGAAGGGGCCACGAACTGCACCGTGGATCCCGACCCTACGCCCAGTTCGCCGGGCTCGAATCGCTTGGTCGGGATGCCGGCTGCTTCGATGCGGGTGGTGAGATCATCCAGGTCCGACTCGTGCTCCACCTTGAACCCGAGTCTCTCCAGGCCGTAGGTGGGCGCATACTCGAGGACCACGCTGTGGTGCTGGTGCTCATCCCAGCACTTCATGTAGACGCGCTCGGGTTCCCTGGACGTCTCGATCAGACCGACCACCTCCGAGTAGTAGGCCGTGGCCAACTCGATGTCGGGGACCCGGACCACCACATGCGAGAGCCGCAGGATGCCCATCAATGGTCTCCCGGTGGAATGGCGCTGTGCTGGCTAGCAGGCCGCAGCAAGCTACTTCGCAGGGGGACCATCAGGTGTGGACCTTCATGAAGCGCTCGTTGAGCTCTCCCTCGTAGTAGAAGATGGCTTTGCCGATGTTGTCCTCAGTCCAGGTGATGGTGGGGAAATCGGGATCGGGCCGGTAGCCGCCGGTGAACACCTCGTTCCGGGTGCCCATCGGATCGAAGAAGTAGATGGTGCTTCCACGGGTGATCCCGTGGCGGGTGGGGCCCACGTCGATCTGGATGGCGTGGTAGGCGAGGATGTCGGCCGAGCGGCGGACGTCATCCCAGGCGTCCAGCCAGAATGCGAAGTGGTGGAGGCCCCCGTTCGGTCCTGAGACCACCGCGAGGTCGTGGGGGGAATGGCTGCGCTCCAGCCAGGTCCCGATCTGGTGGCCGTCGCCGTCGAGGAGTTGCTCGGTGATCCGGAAGCCGAGGATGTCGGTGTAGAACTTGGTGGCCTCCCCTACCTCCTCGGCGGTGACCAGCAGGTGGTCCATCCGGGGCGGGGCGATGCCCGGTAGGTCGAGCGGCGCCGGGGGCGGGTTGAGCTTGGGGAGCAGGCCGCCTACGCGTTCGACCTCCCGCACCAACTCCATGGTGTGGCCGGACGGGGTGGCGAAGCGGATCGACTCGCCCTGGCCGACTTCTTCCCCTTTCGAGATGCGTTCGACCCGGAACCCGAAGGACTCGACCCGGTCTTCCAACTCGGCCAGGTCCTCGTCGTCCTCCACCTTGAACGAGAAGCGGTCGATGCCCACCCGGGGGTCGTAG
The DNA here is from genome assembly GCA_021296345.1 of Acidimicrobiia bacterium. Lineage (GTDB taxonomy): Bacteria > Actinomycetota > Acidimicrobiia > Spongiisociales > Spongiisociaceae > Spongiisocius. The sequence goes on from JAGWAN010000024.1 coordinate 45,690, forward strand.
CGGACCGCCAGGGAATGATGGTCCTCCTCGTCCCAGCACTTGAAGAAGGCCCGGTCCGGGGTCCGCTCAACCTCGATCATCCCCATCACGTCCGTGTAGTAGGCGGAGGCCAGATCGAGGTCCGGCACGGTGATATCCACGTGACTGAGCCGGAGAATGCCCAACCGGGGTCGCTCCTTCCCGCATTTTCGAGGCCAAGCCGTAACTTACGGGAGTCGGTCGGCCGCCAACATCCTTGTTCCGCATGTAGGAACGGACGGCTAAAGTATGTTCCCGTGAGCAGGGTAAGACCCGAGGATCTGCGCGCTTCCATGGCGGACTACGTTCGCAATGTCCATGCCGCCTATTTCCGGGTTGCTGCTACCCATCCGCCTGCCGTCCAGGGCAGCTTGGAACTGTTGCAGAGGCCGTTCACCGTGGTGGCGGCCGGGGCGCGCAACCTGCACGTGATCGCCACCGGCCAGTCCCTGGCGGTTCCCCGCGGCCAGGAGGTGGCCTGGGATCAGGAGCAGGACGGGATGGAGTGGACCCTCCGCTTTCTCGACCCGGTTGTGCTCCCCGCGCTGGCCGGCGCCGAAGGAACCGAGGGGGCCGATCCGGCAGGGGTGCGGAGGGTCATCGGCATCGGTAGCCACCATTACCACCTGGTGGTCCGGCCCGGCTCGGACCTGACTTCCCACCACGCCACCCACGCCGGCACCGGCCTGGCCAATGCCCATCTGGCCGCTGCCCGGGACTACGAGGCCATTCGCGCCCACGCCGCCGGCGACGCCGGGCTGGTCGACGAGCTGGCCGCTGCCGATGATGCCGGGCTGACCCGGGCCCACGGCCTGGTGGCGTGCGCGCTTGCGCCGTGGAGCGACTCCGTGAAGGCGGCCTCGCGCACGGGTGACCGCAAGGCGGTGCGCCGTGCCCTGCTTTCCGCCCTGAGGGGGGAAGCATGAGCGGCCGCACGTTGTCATCGGTTCGCAACGCCGCCCGGCTACTCAAGGAGATCTCGGTTCACGGCCCCGAGATGGGCGTGACCGAACTCTCGCGCCGGCTCAACCTGGGCAAGTCGACCGTTCACCGGCTGGTGACGACGCTCGCCGAGGAACAGCTCCTGGTGAAGGATCCGGGCACCGCCCGGTACCGGCTCGGTCTGGCCATGTACGACCTGGGTAACACCGCGGTGAACGGTCTGAATCTGCATGCGGCCCTGACCCCGCCGATGAACTGGCTCCAGGACGTGACCGGGGGAACGGTCCACGCCGGGGTACTGGATCATCGCGAGGTCATCTACATCGAGCGCCTTGACTCGCCGCACATGCTGCGGCTTTTCATCAAGGTGGGTCGGCGGCAGCCGGCCCACTCCACCAGCACCGGGAAGTGCCTACTCGCCCACCTCGACGATGCGGCACTCGATCGGATCCTCGACGGCTGGAAGATGGAACCCAAGACCGTCCACACCATCACCGACCCTGCCGTGCTTCGGCGCCGACTCGAGGAGATCCGCCGGCTCGGATACGCCCAGAATCTCGAAGAGTCGGAGTTGGGAGTCATCTCGGTCTCGGCCCCGATCCGCGACCGCGCCCGGACCGTCGTGGCCGCCATCTCGGTGGCCGGCGAGGAGCGGAGACTCGGCTCGGAAACACACGCCCTGACCCGATCCGTTCAGGAAGCGGCCGCCGTTGCTTCCCATCAGTTGGGATATCGCAGGTAGCGGCAGCTGGTCGTTGTCACCTCGCGGGGTGCTCCCGGTACTTCCCCTACAGATTCGACGGTAGGGCCGAGACCGCCTTCCAAGGCGGTCTCGGTCCTTATGCGGGGGTAGCATCTGATCACAAGGCACTTCCCATAGGCGGTGTTGGGTTGTAGGTTCCGAGGGAACTGCTCGTATACGGAAGCGCGGCGGCATCGGAAGAGGGGTGTGAAGTGGGAGCGACGCACGTAACCGTAGCCATAAGGAACCCAGCCGAGCCTGAACGGGTCTGGGAAGGGCTCTTCCTGGTTGACACCGGGGCGACCGACTGCCTGGTCCCGAGGCAGCACCTGGAGTCCATCGGCCTGACTCCCAGAGGAAAGCGCCGGTTCGGCTTGGCTGATGGCGGCGAAGTCAGGCTGGACGTGACCGGCGGAGAGATATCGTTCATGGGAGAGACCACCTGGGGAACCATCGTGTTCGGGGAGGAAGAGGCAGAGCCACTGCTCGGGGTTACCGCTCTGGAGTCGTTGGGCATCGCAGTGGATCCGATCAACCAGACGCTCACGAGACTCCCCGCGATCCGGCTCTGAGGATTCCCTCGTCCTGCCGGGTGCGGCCCAGGCGTAGCGGAACCGGAGGCGAGGTCGCCGATCCCGGTCCTGCCCGAAGGGCTCGCACTGTGCCGCGTACCTTGGCTGTCCGTACCGCATAGAAGAACGGCCTTCCGTGCGGGTGGCGTCACCTGGGTACCGTTGTGACGCCAATCGATCCGAGGTGAAGGCGAATCACCATGACCACCGCGCAATGGCGAGCCGAGGCGCTTTACGCAGCCCGGAGGGACCGCCGTCCTATAGATCCGTTCACGGAGACCGACCCGGATATGTCGGCGGACGACGCATATGCCACCCAGACCCGGTTCGCTTCGATGGTTCTGGCTGACGGCGATTCGATATGCGGTTACAAGCTCGGCCTGACCTCCAAGGCCATGCAGCAGATGATGGGCATCACCGATACGGACTTCGGGCCGGTCCTTTATTCCATGGTCCACGACGGAGACCTGGACGCCTCTGCATTCATCCAGCCCAAGGTGGAGGCGGAGATCGCCCTGGTCCTGGGCCGGCCCCTCAAGGGTCCCGGAGTAACCACCCTCGAGGCTGCCCGGGCGGTGGCGGGCGCGGTGGCCGCCATCGAGGTGGTGGACTCGCGGATCGCCGACTGGCGGATAGCGCTGCCGGACACTATTAGCGACCTGGCCTCCATCGGGGGTGTGGTGATGAGCAGCCGGATCGTGCCCGTCGACTTCGACCTACGGCTGGTGGGCATGACCTTTTCGGTCAACGGCTCGGTGGTGGCAACGGGCGCCGGCGCTGCAGCTCTCGGGAACCCGCTGACTGCCCTGGCCTGGTTGGCCAACACGCTTGCCCGCCACGATGTCACCCTGGAGGAGGGGATGTTCATCATGACCGGCTCGCTACACGCCGCGGTGGACGTGCGAGCCGGGGACGCGGTGCGGGCCGACTTCGACCGTCTGGGCCCGGTCGCGCTCAGGATGGTCTGACTTGAGCCGGATGCGTTGCGCCATCGTGGGCAGCGGGAACATCGGTACCGACCTGCTCTACAAGCTTCTCCGTTCCGATGTCCTGGAAGTCGCCGCCATGGTCGGCATCGATCCCGGCTCGGAAGGCCTGGCCAGGGCCAGGGCAGAAGGAGTCGAGGCGACCTCGGAAGGGCCGGAATGGCTGATCGAACAAGCCGACCGGTTCGATCTGGTGTTCGAGGCCACCTCCGCCTGGGTGCATCGGATGAACGCCCCCCGCTACCGGGAAGCGGGGCTCATGGCGATCGACCTGACCCCTGCCAAGCTGGGGCCTCTCGTGGTCCCTCCGGTCAACCTCGAAGCCCATCTCGACGCCCCCAACCTCAACCTCATCACCTGCGGCGGGCAGGCCACCGTCCCCATCGTGGCTGCGGTGGCGGCCGTGGCGTCCGTCCCCTACGCGGAGATCGTCTCGACGGTGTCGTCGGTGTCGGCAGGTCCGGGAACCCGGCAGAACATCGACGAGTTCACCAAGACCACCTCGGCTTCGCTGGTCGAGGTAGGAGAGGCCGACCACGGCAAGGCGATCATGATCCTCAATCCGGCCGAGCCCCCCATCCTGATGCGCAACACCGTCTTCTGCGCCCTCGGTGACGGGTACGACCGGGACGAGGTGGCCGACTCGATCACGGAGATGGTCCGCACCGTGTCCTCGTACGTCCCCGGGTACCGGATCAGGGCGGAACCGGTCTTCGACGAGGACCTGTTCCGCACTCCCGGCGGCGATGTGAAGGCACGGGTGGTGGTGCTTCTGGAGGTGGAGGGGGCCGCCGATTACCTACCTCCCTACGCCGGCAATCTCGACATCATGACTGCTTCGGCCGTCCGGGTAGCCGAGGCCGTGGCAGCCGCCCGATGACCGCCGCCTTCCGCCTCACCGACTCCACCCTCCGCGACGGTTCGCACGCGGTGGCCCACCAGCTCACCGAGGACCAGGTCCGCCGGGTCGTGGCCGGGCTGGATATGGCCGGGGTGCCGGTGATCGAGGTCACCCACGGCGACGGGTTGGGGGGATCTTCCTTCAACTACGGGTTCTCGCACACCGACGAGATGAACCTAGTGAGGGTGGCGGTGGAGACGGCCACCAGCGCCAAGATCGCCGTGCTGATGCTCCCCGGGATCGGGGTGAAGGACGACCTGCGCCGGGCGGCCGGGATGGGCGCACAGTTGGCCCGCATCGCCACCCATTGCACCGAGGCCGACATTGCCGAGCAGCACATCGCTCTGGCGAAGGAACTGGGCATGGAGGCGGTGGGGTTCCTGATGATGTCCCACATGATCGAGCCGGAGGCGCTGCTTGAACAGGCACGGCTCATGGAGTCCTACGGAGCGGACGTGGTCTACACGGTCGATTCGGCCGGGGCGATGACCATCGACGACGCCCGCCGCCGGGTGGCCGCTCTCAAGGCCGGGCTGTCATGCCAGGTGGGTATCCACGCCCATAACAACCTCTCCCTGGCCGTAGCCAACTCGCTGGCCGCTCTCGAGGAAGGGGTGGACCAAATCGACGGGTGCATGACGGGTCTGGGCGCCGGGGCCGGGAACTGCCCGACCGAGGTCCTGGTCGCGGCCTGCGAGAAGACCGGTTGGGAGACCGGAATCGATCCGATCTCCATCATCGAGGTGGCCGACCGGGCGGTACGGCCCATCCGACCCGAGCAGGGAGTCATCGACGGTGACGGTCTCCTGCTGGGCTACGCCGGCGTCTACGGGTCGTTCCTCCTCCATGCCAAGCGGGCCGCCGAGAGGTACGGGGTTCCGACGAAGGACATTCTGCTGGAGTTGGGCGAGCGGAGAGTGGTGGGAGGCCAGGAGGACATGATTATCGACGTGGCGATGGAGCTGCAGCGCCGGGCGGCGGCTGCGCAACCCGCCGTTGGGTGAGAGGTAGGGACCATGGGCGCGATGTCATCTCCGGACGATCTGGTCGAAGGGCTCGCGTCGAGGCTGGCGAATGCCGTCGAGGCCCGGACGGCCATCAACCCCCTGACCAGCGAGCGTGAGTTCACGGTAGACGCCGCCTACGACATCCAGGACGCGGTGCTGGACCGGGCCGTGGCCGGTGGTGAGACCATCGTGGCGGCCAAGCTCGGCCTGACCAGCCGGGCCAAGCAGGAGCAGATGGGGGTGTCGGAAGCGCTGTACGGATGGTTCACCGACCGGCACCGTCTGGACCCCGGGCAGCCCCTCGACAGCGGCCGTCTCATCCAGCCCCGTGCCGAGCCGGAGATCGCCTTCATCACCTCGCGCGACCTCGAAGGACCGGTGGGGCTCCACGATGTCCTGGCTGCCACAGAGGCCGTCGCGCCGGCGCTGGACATTCTCGACTCCCGCTTCGCGGGCTACTCGTTCACGCTGGCCGACGTGGTAGCCGACAACTGCAGCGCCGGCGCGTTCCTGGTCGGGAACCCCGTACCCCTCGGGAGCTTCGACCTGGCGCTGGTGGGATGTGTGTTCGAGAAGAACGGCGAACTGGTAGGCACGGCGGCAGGCGCCGCCGTGCTGGGACATCCGGCCGCGGCGGTTGCCTGGTTCGTGCGGAAGCTGGCCGAGGGGGGCGAGGGCCTCCCCGCCGGTTCGCTGGTCCTGCCCGGAGCGTTGACCGGCGCGGTGCCCATCGGTCCCGGAGATTCAGTGGCCGCCTCCTTCGACCGGATAGGCTCGGTCGAGCTGTCCGTGGCATGAGCAGCCCCGTCCCGGCGCCGGGTCTCGACCGGGAGACCACCCTGGAACTGGCCGGCCGGCTCGACGAGGCCCGCCGGTCCCGTACTCCCACCACCAGGTTGACCGACGATCATCCCGAACTCACCGAAGCCGACGCCTACGCCATCGCCGACCACGGTGTCGTCCTTCGCGAGGTCGCCGGCGAGCGGGTGGTGGGCGCCAAGCTCGGCTTCACCTCGGCAGCCATGCGGCTTGCCATGGGCGTCGACTCGCCCAACTACGGGTGGCTTACCGACCCGATGATCGTCTCGGACGGACGGGTGTCGCTCGGCGAGCTGATCCATCCGAAGGCCGAACCGGAGATAGCCTTCGTGCTCGGTGAGGATCTGGAGGGCGTCGCAGTGTCGGCTCAGGACGTCCTGTCCGCGACCGCCTACGTGATGCCGGTCATCGAGGTGGTCGATTCGCGGTTCGCGGGTTTCCGGTTCCGGGCGCTCGACAACACCTCCGACAACTCGTCCGCCGGGATGGTGGTGCTGGGCAGCCGGGTTACCAGGCCGGCCTTCGACCTGTCCAGGGTGGGGGTGGTGGTCACGGTGAACGGGGAGCTGTTCCAGACCTCGTCCGGCGCGGCCGCGCTCGGCCATCCGGCGGCCGGCGTCGCCTGGCTCGTGCGGCGGCTGGCCGGGTCGGGCCGAGCGCTGGAGGCCGGCCATCTGATCATCTCCGGAGGCCTGACGGGACCGATCGACCTGGCCCCCGGGACCGATGTGTTCGTGGAGATCGACCGGCTCGGTAGCGCTTCGATGCGGGCCCACGAGTAGTCACCGGTAACAGCAGAGAGGAGTTGTCATGCCGATAGTCACCGTCAACCTGATGGAAGGACGCTCACCGGAGCAGATCGAGAACATGATCGCCGAAGTCTCCGAAGCCCTGGTCAGGAGCCTCGACGCTCCCATCGAGACCGTACGGATCATGGTCAACGAGATGGCCCCGTATGGCTTCGGCATCGCCGGACGTTCCGCCCGCCTGGTGATGGCCGAACGGCAGGCGGCGGACGCGACAGCGAGCACGGAGGGGCAGGCATGATCACGCTTCGGCACTTCATCGGGGGCCGGTTCGAGGACCCGTCCTCCAGCGAGACATTCGAGTCGGTGAGCCCCATCGACAATGCCCCGATCGCCACCGTCCCTAGAGGGAATGCCGAGGACGTGAACCGGGCGGTCACAGCAGCACGGGACGCGCTACCGGTTTGGGGGTCGATGGACCCCGCCGAGCGTCGCCAGGTCCTTTACCGGGTGGCCGAGGGGATCGACGCCCGCCTCGATGAGCTGGCGGAGTGGGAGGTCCGGGACATGGGGAAGCCGATCTCGGCCGCTCGTTCCAAGGACATCCCTCGCTCCGCACACAACTTCCGCTTCTTCGCCGACGCCGCCGAGCATGCCCACACCAAGGCCTTCTCCAAGCCCTGGGACGGGGTCCTTACCTACGAGCTCCGGGAGCCGCTCGGGGTGGTGGGCGCCATCTCGCCGTGGAACTTTCCCCTCATGCTGCTCACCTGGAAGGTGGCGCCGGCCCTCGCCTACGGCTGTACCGTGGTGGCCAAGCCGGCGGAGCAGTCCCCGGTCACCGCCACCCTGCTGGCGGAGATCTGCCGGGACGCCGGCGTGCCCGACGGGGTGTTCAACCTGGTCCATGGCTTCGGACCGGACGAGGCCGGCGAGGCCCTGGTCCGGCATCCCGATGTCGACGGGATCACGTTCACCGGGGAGTCGGCCACCGGCAAGGCCATCATGGCGGCCGCGGCGCCGAGCCTGAAGAAGCTGTCGTTCGAGTTGGGCGGCAATTCACCCAACATCGTCTGCGCCGATGCCGACCTGGACAAGGCCGTGGCCGGATCGCTCCGGGGTATCTTCACCAATCAGGGCGAGGTGTGCCTGGCCGGAGCCCGCCTGCTGGTCCAGCGTCCCGTATACGACGAGTTCGTGGCGCGGATGGTGGACGGCGCCGAGCGGTACGTGGTGGGAAACCCGCTTGATCTCGCTACCGGCATGGGCCCCCTCGTCACCCGGGAGCACATGGAGAAGGTGCTGTCCTACATCGACCTGGCCACCGACGAGGGCGCCAAGCTGATGACCGGCGGCCACCGGATCACCGAAGGCGATCTGGCCCGCGGGAACTTCGTAGCTCCGACCATCTTCGCCGATGCCGACAACCACATGCGGTCCTGCCAGGACGAGATCTTCGGACCGGTCGAGATGATCATCCCCTTCGACGAGGTCGACGAGGCGATCGAGGTGGCCAACGACACCCGTTACGGACTGGCCGGGATGGTGTGGACCACCAACGTCAACACCGCCCACAAGGTTGCCCGAGAGGTGCGGGCCGGCACGATGTGGGTCAATTGCTTCTTCGTGCGCGACCTGCGGGCGCCCTTCGGCGGCTACGGGGACTCCGGGATCGGCCGGGAGGGGGGCGAGTACAGCCACGAGTTCTTCAGCGAATCCAAGGCCGTGGTGATGAAGCTGGACGGTTAGGCGGGCGTGCCGACGATCAGTGCAGGGGCCGTTGAGGACCTGCCCGCCAACCGTTGCGTCGAGATCGGGGATGGGCGGGCGGTATTGGTCCGGGTCGGCGATCAGGCCTACGCCTACCGGAACGAGTGCCTGCATCAAGCGTCCCCGCTGGCCGGCGGGCTCATCAAGGATGGGGTAATCACCTGCCCCCTCCACTTCTGGCGCTACGAGGCGGACACCGGCGCCAAGTGTGGTGAGCCGGAACTCCGGCTCGACTCCTACCCGGTCCGGATCGAGTCCGGTACGGTGCTGGTCGAGCTCCCCGAACCCGGGCCGTCCCGGTCCATGCGGGAGATGATGCTGGACCATGCCCGGGATTGGGATCGTGGGGATGGCTGACATCCGGGCCGTCATCTGGGACATGGGAGGCATCCTCTACCCGACCCCTTTCGAGCTGCTCGATGATCTTGAAGCATCCAAGGGCTGGCCTCCGGGCACACTGTCGCGGGGACCCTTCTCACCCGAGGGCGACCCCGACTACGCCGAGTGCTCGCCCGGGAGCTGACCGAGAGCGACTACTGGAGGCGGTACCAGCAGGCCAGCACCGCGAACGGCCACCCTCTGGACCTGAAGAGAGAGCTCGACTGGACCGGAACCGAGCGTCCCGAGGTGGTGGCCACCATCGAGGTCCTCGGTCGGCGGTTCCGCCAGGCCACCCTCTCCAACGATTCGAGCGAGTGGATGGGCTACGGGTGGTGGGACACATGGCCCTTCGCTCACCTGTTCGAGCATGTCATCGACGTGGTGACCCTCGGGGTACGGAAGCCGCATCCCCTCACCTACACGACCACCGCCGACCGCATGGGGCTCTCCGTCTCCGAGTGCCTGTTCGTGGACGACATGCAGATCAACCTGGACGGCGCCGAGGCGGTAGGGATGCCCGGATTCTTCTTCGACCACACCCGTGTCGCCGCTAGCTGCAACCGCCTCCTTGAGCTTCTGGCGCCCCCTCCGGAAGGCCACGAGTCGTAACCTGGATCGCAGCCGGAACAGCGCCACATAGCCTGGTTACGATTCCGGCAATGGCCCGTGGCGGAAGCTTCTCGCAGCTGTTTGTGTTTCTGCAAAAACCCCAACAGAATATGCTGACAGCGGTAACAGTTAGGGTTTTGAACGAGGGGCCGGTCTCCTAGCCCAGGGCCTGTCAGGGTTCGCTCCGGAGTGTCAGGAGGGCACGCCGGCCGGGACGTAGTGGAACCCCCGGCCCACTCTTTGCGGTCGGCTACCGACTAGGTGACCGTAATCGGCGAGCCTCGTGAGGATGGTCCCCGCGTAGGCGGCGGTGATGCTCGCCGGTTCGGCTGAGCCCCCGGACCGCTATAGGCCGGCCGCATCCATAGCTCGGGCGATCAACACATCATGGGCGAGGACGTCCAAGTGGACCGTTTGCATGCCCGGCGCCATCGGAACGCCCGGACTCTCCTTCCCCCATACCCGTGTCGCTGCCAGCTGCGCCCGCTGGACCATCGCGGGCAGGAGTGAGACCTCTCTAGACCGAGGACCGTCGGGTGATGGGAGTGACTACCGCGGTTTGGTGGCTATGGCCTCGCCGAAGGCGATCGCCCCGACGGAACCCGGATGCTGCCGCCATTTCTCCTGGTCTAGCTTCCACGCGTCGAACTGTTCATGGGTGGCCAACCCGGATGCAGTGGCGGCGGCCATCACCTTTGGAGAGAAGAACCACTCGGTGATCACACCGTCGAGAACGGCCTTGGCTTCGGGAGTGCTGAACATGTCGACGGAAGCAGTTGCTGTGATGTCCACGAATCCTGCCTCCACCAACCTGGTCTTGAGTTCCTTCCCCATCTGGGGATGCCCGCCGTTGGCGACCACCAGCTTGGTGAACGTTTCCCATGCTCCCGCCAGGCTGTACGCGGGTTCCGAGAAACTGGACCCAGCTATCAGCTCGCGGCAGGAGATGATCCCGCCGGGCTTCAGGACCCTCTTGACCTCGCCCAAGACGGCATGGGTGTCCGGAACATGGTTCAGGACGGTATGGCAGTGGGCCACGTCGAACGTGTCGTTCTCAAATGGAAGGTCGGTCGCATCCGCGACATGGAACGTAGCGTTGCTGTGCCCGCCGGCTTCGGCGGCGCGGGCGATGTCGATCTGAGTCCTCTCGATGTCGACGCCGTGGAACTCGCCGGGCTCTACGGCTCTGGCCAGGCCGACCGACAGGGTCCCGGGTCCGCAGCCGAAGCCGAGCACGCTGAGTCCGGGCTCGAGGTGGGGGAGCAGGTGCCGGGCATGCGTCTCCGCGCTGCGCCAGTGGAGCATCTGCAGGAAGTCCTCGTTGTAGCCCATCGTGTATGTGGATTTTGTAGATACCGGCTCGGGCATGCTCGCGCCTCCTATCCGCTGCTTGGGTTCACTATCGCCCCAAGGGGTGGGTACCGGTACGTCGTGGCCTGACGGAGCCTTCCTGCCAGGTCAGGAGGCCGGCCCAGGTAGGGTGGCCGGCCTGATATACGGGTGAGTCCGGAATCTTCGCTCACCCCCAACTCTGGGCACAAAGTCCGGCTGTCATGGATCAAAGGGAACCCAGCCGTATACTGGCGGCGATCCGTCGCCGTGCCGGCAGGGCCTGTCCGGTTCTGCGGTCACGTCGGGATCGATTGCGAATCGAGGCGTGGGGGTTTCGCTTGGCCGAATGGGTCTGGACACTGATCGTCTTCGCTCTGTACTTCGTCGTCCTCATCGGCATCGCCACCTACCGGTCGGACGGCATGGTGAACATGGGCGACTACGTCCTCGGCGGGCGAAGGCTCGGTAGCTTCACCATTGCCCTGAGCGCCGGTTCCTCCACCGCCAGCGGCTGGACCATGCTCGTGTTTCCGGCCCTGGCATTCGCCGGCGGTCTCATGCACCTCTGGACCGCGGCCGGCATCGTGCTGGGCGGCTGGCTGGCGTGGGTCGTCGCGGCCAAGCGGCTCAGGCGTTACACGATCTCCGCCGACAATGCCCTGACCATCCCCGAGTTCTGGGAGAAGCGCTTCGGCGATACCACCGGCACGTTGCGAGGTGTGGCCGCCGGGATCAGCCTCTATTTCATCACGCTCTACGTCTGCTCCGGGCTTATCGCGGGCGCCAAGCTGCTTGAGGAGCTCTTCGACCTGGATCACACCGGCACAGGCCATGACATAGCGGTCGTCATCACCCTGTTGGCCGTTCTCTCCTATACCTTCATCGGAGGGTTTCTCGCTGTCTCCCGCACCGATGTGTTCCAGGCCCTGATCATGCTGGGGGGGTTCGTCATCATCCCCCTGACCCTCATGCTGACCACCAGCAATCCCTTCGAGGGTCTCGAGTCAAAAGCTCCGGGATTCTGGGACCCGTTCACGGACGCAGCCGGCGGCGGACTGGGCTGGACGACCTACGCATCCGCCCTCGGTTGGGGACTTGGCGCGTTTGGAGCCCTGAGGCTCCTGGCACGTTTCATGGCATTGGAGGATGAACGCCACATTCCTAGGAGCACCTATATCACCGTGGGCTGGGCCGGCCTCATGTTCTCCCTCGGGCTGTTGATGGGGCTGGTCGCCGCGCCGGCGCTGGCCGCCCAAGGCGTGGACATTCCTGACGCTGAACGGCTCTATCTGGTGGTCTCTTCCGTCTTTTTCCATCCCGTCGTGGGTGGTCTGCTCCTTACCGGCGTGGTGGCGGCCGTCATGAGCACCGCCGACTCGCAACTCTTGCTGGCATCCGCCATCGCTTCTAGCGACCTGCCCTGGTTCAGGCGGATCACGGCGCAACTACGAGCCGAGCGGCGGGTGACGATGGGGAGGTTGTTGCTCGTTGCGGTCGGCGTGGTGGCCGCCGTGATCTCGATCCTCTCGCCGGAGTCGGTGTTCGCCCTGGTGTCACTGGCCTGGGGCGGCATGGGCGCAGCCTTCGGTCCGGTAACTGTCATGGCCCTGTACTGGAGGCGCTTCAACCTGGCCGGGGCCTTTGCCGGCGTCATCTCGGGCACTGTGGTCTCCACCTTCTGGTGGCTGATGGACCTAGGTAACCAGGGCCTGCTCGACCTGACCAACTCTCTCGGGTTCGCAGCCTCCGTTAGTAACCTCACCGAGATCGGTGTGTGGGAAGTCAACCCGGCCGTTCCCGGCGTTGCGGCGGCCACCGTCCTTGCCATCGCGGTGACCCTGGCGACGGCTCCCCCGTCCGGGGAGATCACACGACTATTCGACAAGGTCAACAGCCCCGACTGGGTGGACCCGACACTCGACCCGGTGCGATAAGGAGCATCCAGGCCCCGTAGAACAACGGACTTTCGGCCATGATCTGTGTGGCCGGTCGTTCCAGGTCCTCAGCGATCCGGGGCTGTGGCGATGAAAGTTGGATTCCTAGGCGGAGACCATGTCCAGGACGCGACTGATGGACGCCGGTCTGTCGAGGACGTCGAAGTGGACGGTTTGCATGCCCACCTTCTCGGCGCCGGCGATGTTGACGGGCTGGTCATCCACGAACAGCACCCGGTCGGCGGGCAGCTCGATGCGCTCCAGCAGGCGCAGGTAGCCGCGGGGATCGGGCTTGAGTATGCCGGTGTTGGAAAGATCTACGAAGGGATCGAAGCAGTCGAGCACCTGCATTCGCTCGATCCATGCCGGGTCGTGGAACCGGCCCAGGTCGTTGGTAAGGACCGCCAACCGTATCCCCAGGGAGCGAAGGGTGCTCTGCAGTTCCCAGGTCTCGGGGCGGATCACCTCCTCCCGCGGTGCGTTGAACAGGGCGTCGATGAAGCTGCGCAGGCGGTCCGGGCCGGCGCCGATCAGCCCGGCGTGGCGGTCGGCCTGGCGATGCCAGTATTCGAGCTCGGTGAACTCGCCGGCCCGGAACCTCCGCCAGAGGGGATCGGTATCCGGGTCGAAGGGACCCGCCAGGTCGATGCTGCCCCGCGGTAGGTCGAGCCGCTCCTCCAACCCGGCCGCCATCTCGAACGGGGTCCGGATGACCACCCCTCCGAAGTCGAAGGCCACTGCGTCAGCTGTCATAAACCCTGATTATTCCTGTATCCAGCACATCGTGTGCATCAGGCCAATTCAACCGCATTATTGCGGAGCGGCCACCCTGACCTGGTGGTAAATGCCACGCCAGGCTGAAGACGGGGCTGTCGAATGTTTGTAGCCCCAGGTCAGGCGACCCGAAGCGCCACTCCTTCGCCCTTTCAAACCCCCATCCATGAACATGAATGATCGGGATCAAGGCAGCAAGATACCCGGAGGCACAGCCGGGACGGGCTCGGGGTCGCTTCGCCGGTTTAGCCATTCCTGTGCAGGATGACGGTCATCTCGGACGGCATGCCCTGCTGGGTGCCCTCCCATGCCCTGGTGATGGCCAGGGCGGCCTCGGCGACGGTAGACACCGCGCTGGCGCCCTCGCGGCTCAGGAACGAGCCCTGGTGTTTCCTGCGGAGCATGCTGTACAACTCCCGACCTACTCTCTGACGTTCGAGCTCGCTCAGCGCCCGTCGGTGAACCTCGGTGTCGAGATCGGCATTGCCGGACCTCGGAACCCTGATTTCGATTGACCAATTACCCATGCCGGGCAAGGTATGTGGTTTCCAGGGCCCTTTCAAGACCTTCGATCCACAGCTTGCGCTGGGCACCGAGGTCCGTGCTGACCTATGCAGCGAGTGGTCGATGCCTGGTTATGCGACCGATCAGGCTGAGAGAGCAGCTCCGACACCGATGATCACCACGAGGATGCCGCCGGTCTGATCAGTGCCCGATGGCCCGGTCGGTTCCGGAGGGTTCCTCGATCAGCTCGAGGGCGGCGGCGTCGATCATGTGGTAAGACTCTTGCTCGCTCGGGAAGGCGCCCCGGCGAACGTCCCCGATCCAGCGATCTATCGCCGCCACGGCCTCTCCGGACAACTCGGCGTAGCGCCGGACGAATTTGGGGTAGTGGCCGAAGTTGAGGCCGAGCATGTCATGCATCACCAACACTTGCCCGTCGGTATCCGGCCCGGCGCCTATGCCGATCGTGGGGACGCTCACCCGCCGCGTGATGGCTCGAGCCAGAGGGGCGGGGACGCCCTCGAGGACCAGGGCGAATACGCCCGCCTCTTCGAGGGCGCGGGCGTCCTCGATCATCCGCCTGGCATCCTCCAGCTTCCTCCCCTGGACCCGGTAGCCACCAGCGGCATGGACCGATTGGGGGGTCAGCCCGATATGTCCCATCACCGGGATCTCAGCCGATACCAGCTTGCGGACCATCTCGACCCGAGGTGTGCCGCCCTCCAGCTTGACCGCTTCCGCCCCGCCTTTCCGGACCAGCTCGGCGGCATTGCGCAGGGTCTCCTCAGGGCTGACATGGAAGGTCATCCAAGGCATGTCGGCTACCAGCAGGGCACTGGGACGGGCTCGCGCTACCGCGGCGGTGTGGTGGATCATGTCGAGGAGGGTCACCTGGTTGGTGGTCTCGTATCCGAGAACCACGTTGGCTACCGAATCGCCCACCAGGATCATGTCGACCCCGGCCTGGTCGGCCAGCTTGCCACCGGGGAAGTCGTAGGCGGTCACCATCGTCAGCGGTTCCCCGCCCTTCCGGGCCCGCACTGCGGGCGCGGTGATCTTCTTACGGATGGCGCCGGGTGGATGGTTCGACGTGGGGTTCGACATAGCTGCTCCGTTTCTCCCCACCATCGAGGTTGGGGGATACCTCCCGGCTCCAAGGGAGCCGGAGAGCAAGTGGTCATGTTGTGGACCGTGAAGGGGAAATGGCCCGCCTACTCGGGTCGCGCCTTTCCGTCCGGTCTGCCGGTCAGTCTAGTGGTCTGTCTGTGGAGTGGCGGTTTGGCATGCCGCCAGGGCACGCCTAGTTGTCTGGCAGACAGACCACAGCACGCTGAGTTATCCGCCAGCCGTCCATTGGCCGAACGCGTTCTACGCGCTCGCTCGGTCGGTCGAGTCCGCGTGGACGTGTACGAATGCTTCGTCGAGGAACCGCACCCTCTGCCTCAGGGCCTCGCGTACATGCTCTCCAATGTGGTGGCCGTCTTCGACGGTCAGCGTCAAGGCGACTCCGATGGAGATATCGGCGCGGAGTCGGTGACCCATCCACCTCACCTGGCATGCGTTCACGCTGAGCACGCCTTCGACCGAGTTCGCGACTCCCTCGATCTCATCCACCAGCTCCGGGTCCACGGCGTCCATCAGCCGCCCGTAGATGTCGCGGCACGCCGACCACATGATGCGCAGGATCACGATCCCGACGACAATTCCGGCGATCGGGTCGGCGCGGTCGAAGCCCAGCCAGACGCCGACGGCAGCCACCGCCACCGCCAGCGAGGTGAACCCGTCGGCGCGGGCGTGCCGTCCGTCGGCGACGAGCGCCGCCGATCCGATCTGGCGGCCCACCCGGATGCGATACAAAGCCACGAGCTCGTTACCGGCGAACCCGACGACTCCGGCCGCGAAGAGCACGCCGAGGTAATGGAGCTCCTGCGGGTTGGAGAGCCGGTTTATCGACTCCCAGATGACCACGATCGCCGAGATCAGGATCATCAACACGACGAAGAGCCCGGCCAGGTCCTCCGCTCGGCGGTATCCGTAGGTGTAGCGCCGGGTCGCCGCCCTCCTCCCCAGCCGGAACGCGATGAACAGCGGCACCGCGGTGAGCGCGTCGGAGAAATTGTGGATGGTGTCGGCGATCAGCGATACCGACCCGGTGAAGACCACGATCAGCGCCTGGACAATGGCTGTCGCCATCAACACCGAGAAGGAGATGACCAGGGCCCGTGTCCCTCGTTCGCTGCTTTCCAGGGCACTGTCGAGGGACTCGGCGGGATCGTGGGAATGCGTACCGAACAACCCACCTAGGCCATGCTCAATCGCCGACCACCAGGATTGGTGGGACCCATGACCATGACCGTGGTCAGCGCCACCGTGGGAGTGGCCGTGGTCAGCATCATGGGCGTGGTCAGGGCCACTATGGGAGTGGCCGTGGTCAGCATCGTGAGGGCCATGATGCTGATGATCCGGTTCGGTTCCTAACACGTCGGCTCCGTCATGCGATCGGTCGTTGTTGCATCAGTATACATTCCCGGCTAGCGACAGTTGCAATCAGTGTCGTTAGCGAGCCCGGGTATGCAGCGGTAGTTGGCAGATCTTCTCTGATGACATAAATTCACAATTGGCTAGAGCAGCCACTTGCTACAGTGTGTGCCCATGTCGAATGATGTCATCGTGACCGAAGACCTGCTGATCGAGCGGATCCGGGAGGCCGGACTCCGCCTGACCCTTCCCAGAAGGGCCGTGGTTCGCGCTCTGGTGGCGAGTGACGAGACGTTCATCAGCGCGCGGCTGATCATCGACCACGTTCGAGATAGTACGGGCCGGATAGAGGCGTCTACCGTCTACCGGATTCTCGAAGATCTGGCCCGGATCGGGCTGGTCCACCGCATCCCGCTGCGCGACGGACGGTCGGGAGGATGGCACATCACGCTCGACCACGACCACGAACACCTCATGTGCGAGGTCTGCCGCAGCACCATCGAGGTACCTCACACGGAGTTCGCTCCCCTCTACGAACTCCTCCGCACCAAGTACGGCTTCCAGACCACACCTCACCATTTCGCTTTCTTGGGATCTTGCGAGGATTGCGGCCCTCAGGAAGACCATCTCCATCCAGACGGAAGCGGTTAGCCCAGCGGGTGTCCCCGAGCCGGGGACACGCTCTAGCCTGATCATTCATGTTCCCAGCACACCGTGCGTATCAGGCCACTTCAACCTCACCATCGCGGTGCGGCCACCATTCAACTTGGCGGTGAATGTCACCCTGGACGAAGGCCCGGCTGTCAAGTAAGTGCCTGTAACCCCAGGTCAGGCGACCCGAAGCGCCGCTCCTTCGCCCTTTCAAACCCCCATCCATGAATGATCGGGGCTCCTGTCCTCTGGTTACCAGCCTCGGGCGATCCATTCAGGTAGCTCTGGCTTTTCGGTCCCGATGGTGGTCTTGGCCGGACCGTGCCCCGGATAGACATCGGTGTTCTCGTCAAGGGTGAACAGCCGTTCCTTGATGCTCTTGATTATCTCGTCGAAATCCCCACCCTCGTACTCGGTGGCGCCCGGGCCGCCCGGGAACAGGGTGTCCCCGGAGAAGAGCACACCCGGACTGAGGAAGCACACCGATCCGGGTGTGTGGCCGGGGGTATGCATGGTCAGCAGGCTGGTTTCCCCCATAGGAATTACCTCCCCATCAGCCAGCGCTGTCGGAGCGACCCGAGTGGTTCGTGCCGCCAGTTCGTGGTCGGCAGGGTGAAGTAGGAAAGGCACCCCTAGGGCTTCGACCACCGGCGCCACGGCCCTCAGATGGTCGTGGTGGCCATGGGTGGTGAGTAGTGCCTGGACCTCCACGCCGTCGGCCAACTCAAGAATCCGATCCGGTTCGGCGGCAGCGTCGATGATCACTCCCCGGCCGGTCCGGGCGCAGGCCACAGCGAAGGCGTTGTTGGCGTACTCGCCCACCAGCGCTGCCCTCGTCAGAATGGTGCCGTTGTCGAAGGTCCAACTCATGCCGTGACTCTAGGAGGGTACTGAAAAATGTCCAGTTGGCCCGATCAGCTAGGAAACCCCGGGTAGGCATCGCGGGCCAGCCAATCCCCGTCTTTTTCAGCACCCTTCTAGCGAGACGGACCCTGTCCACGGGAGATTCGATTACCGGTTCGTCGCTTGCGGGTTGGACGGAGAGCCGAAATGTGTCACAGCCCTTCGATAGATTGCCTGATTGCCAAGCACCTACACCGACCGATGACGCGAACCCGATCGGATCGGCCGGCCCGAGGGAACATACAAGGCTTCGTGGAGCGAACCGCCGACACCCGGCCTCGAACCGGGCATGGCCGACCACGCTCCCGACCAACGGTGGTGGTGGCGGGGGACGGGCCCTGCGGGCGCAGCCCCCTCGGCGCGATTCTCGCGAGCTTTCAGGGATCTCCGGTTCTTGAGGCTCACGGCACCGTGAG
This sequence comes from Acidimicrobiia bacterium, assembly GCA_021296345.1. Classification (GTDB taxonomy): domain Bacteria; phylum Actinomycetota; class Acidimicrobiia; order Spongiisociales; family Spongiisociaceae; genus Spongiisocius. The sequence continues at coordinate 64,175 of JAGWAN010000024.1, forward strand.
TGACGCCCTGTTCCTCAGGTTTGCGGCACAGTGTCTGGCGTTCTGAGCCTCAGGTTCGATAGAGGCGGTCGTAGGCGGCGAACATGGCTTCGGAATCGGTTTTGGCCACCAGCACGCTGACACCGGGTCGCGACCTTGCCCTTCGCAGTGCCCCCGCCATCTCGCCGGGCTCGATCCGTTCGGCCGTCACGCCGAAACCGCCGGCCACCGCCACCAGATCCTGGTCGTGGGGGGTCACGAACAGTTCACGACCCTGCGCGTAGGCGTCCTCTGCGCCGGACTCCCGGAGGGATCGGAGGTATGGAAGCATTTCGAAGATGGCGCCACCCCCGTTGTCGAGCACCATGACCGACAGGTCCACCCCCAGCGCTCGGGCCGTGGCCAGCGATCCGACATCGTGGAGGAAGGTGAGGTCTCCCAGCAGGGCGGTGACCCGCCTGTCGAGGCCCAGGGCTGCGCCGGTTGCCGACGCCAGCGCGCCGTCGATCCCGCACGCACCCCTGTTGCCGAATACGGCCGCACGACAGCCCGGCTCCATCATGGCGTTCACATGGCGCACCGGCATGCTGGAACCCACCCAGACCAGGGCTTCGCTGTCGAGTATCTCCGCTGTCAGGGCCAGCTCGGTGTCCGGGTGGTGGGTCCGCTCGTAGCGCCGCCGCCCGCGGACCCGGAGATCTGCGGAACGCCAGGCTCGGGTCCAGCGTCCGTCCACCGGTGAAGGCGACACTCGCTCCAGGAGCGGTGCGATCGGATCACGCAGGACCGCTTCCGGACCGGCCGCCGTCCACCGGAAGTCCGGATCCAGGACGATCTCGGGTGCTCGAAGCCCTTCGAGCCAGTTCTGGGTGGCCGTGCCCGTGGGTGTGCCGCCGATCCGGAGCATGGCGTCAGGGGTATGGCGGGTCACGAAGCTCCTGTCCCCGACCAGCATGTCACCTGTGGTCACCAGGTTCTCCTCGTCACGGCTTCGCAGCCCCGACATTCCGTCAGCCAGGATCGGCCATCCGGATAGCGCCGCCAATCGATATACGGCGTCGCGCTCGGTCCGGCCGGTGTCTCTCGGACCCACGACGATCACGCCGCTCGCGGCCCGGTCCATGAAGCCTTCCAGCATCTCCACGGACGCCCCGAGTACCCGCTCGCCTGGGGACTCCGGGAGTGGCATCTCGAACGATGGTTTGGTGTCGCGCCGCGCCGGGGGCTCCAGGGGCTTGTCGAACGGGACGTTCAGGTGAACCGGTCCGGCATTGGGCGTGAAGGCGGCCTCCAACACGCGCAGCACCTCACCGGCCACCCACTCGGGGTCGCACTCGTGCGCCACCGGAAGATAGGCGGAGGCGCGCACCGCCGAGCCGTAGAGCCCGACCTGGTTGATGGTCTGGTGAGCGTCACGATCCAGAAAACCGGGCGGACGGTCGGAGGTGATGACGACCAGCGGCACGCGACCCCGATCCGCTTCCACCACTGCCGGCAGGTAGTTGGCAGCCGCCGAACCGGAGGTGCAGACCACCGCGGCCGGCTTTCCGGTGGCTCTGGCCAGTCCCAAGGCCGTGAACCCGGCGGAACGCTCATCAAGCACCACCTTGGAGGGCGGGCCTTCGTCGCGTACCGCCAGGGCCAGCGGTGTGGAACGGGAACCCGGAGAGACGATCACCTCGGCCACACCTCCCTCGCCCAGGGCGGTAGCGAGGGTGTCCGCGGTGGCGTAGGTTCGCCACCGGTGGTCGGTCATACCGGAGAGAGAGGGGAGCAGAGCTCCCAGCTTCAGATCGGTTTCTAGGAGCTCCTTCTCCGGTTGCGATGCCGAGACGATGCCCGCGCCCGCGAACAGGCTGGTCCGGTTGCCTTCGATCAGGCAGGACCGCAGGCCGGCATGGAACTCGCCGTTCCCTGTGAGGTCGCAGTAGCCCACCGGCCCGGCGTACCAGCCCCGGTCGAAGGGCTCGTGGGCCGTGATCCATCTGGTGGCCAGGTCCCGAGGTAGGCCGCCCACCGCCGGGGTGGGGTGGAGGGATCCCACCACATCCAGCACACCGGTTCCGACCGGCGCCACCGCGCTGATCGGGGTGGCGAGATGGAAGATGCCGGGCAACTCGAGGATGCCGGTCCGTTCAGGGGGGTCCAGCGCGAAGCCCCGGTCCGAGAGTCGGCGCATGAGCTCGGACCGGACGTAGGCGTGCTCCTCGAGTTCCTTCGAGTCGTTCAGGAGAAGGTGTGCGAGGCGTTGGTCCTCCGACCTGGACGACCCCCGCGGCGCGGTTCCGGCCAGGGCGAGTGCCTTGACCGTCAGCCCTTCGACCCGGGCCAGCAGCTCGGGAGTGACACCACAGAACACGGCGCCTTCGGGTCGGCCGAACGCGAAGACGGCGCAGGTTCCGTAGATCTGGCGCAGCGCGGCGAGGAAAGGGCCGAGGTCCGGCCGGTGATCGACGTCCAGCCTACGGGCAAGGGTCACCTTCGTCAGGTCACCGTCGCGGATCAACCGGATCGCCTCGACGGCCCCGGCCAGGTATCCCGGATCGCTCAGATCTATGTCTTCGGCGCGCCGGTTATCCGTCACCCTGGGAGTGACCCGTGCCGGCGCCGTGTGGCGGGCAGACCGGATCCGCCCTAAAAGCGTGCCGGCGACCGCGGCCGGATCAGCGCCGGCGAGAACCTCGGTAGCTGCCATCCACACCCGGTTGCCCGGATCCCGCTGGATGTAGGCGAGCTCCGGAAGCACGAGACGGCCCGCCGGGAACCCCGGCCAGGCGCCGCTGGGCGAGAACGAGAATCCCCCGATCAGGAGAGGCGCCCGTTCCGCTCCGTCGAATGCCGCCTGGTGGGTCCGGCTCGCGAGGTCGCGGATGGCGGCCGAGGCGGTCCCGAACCGTTTGTCCTCCGCCGGGGTCCGGATGGTGTGCGCCTCACCGGACGCGGCCATGGCGAAGCCCCGGTCCGGCAATTCCCAGTAGGCGAGGGGCGGCCCTGCTTCCAGCGCTACGGCGAGCGCATCCCTCTCCTTCGCGGGCGCCGCCAGGGTGACGACCGAGGGACGCCCCGAAACGGCGGCGCGGGCGACGGCGCGGGAGACGCGTTGCTCCAGCCGGCTGCGCTCACTCATCGCCACTCGGTGTGGATCACCAGTTGACGTTCCTCGATGTCCTCCAGTGCCTTGACCAGGGCCGCGTCTTCCGAGTCGTCCAGCCGTTCCTTCACCAGGGTGATCACGGTGTGGTGGAAGTGTTGCGCGACCAGACGGGTGACGTGGACCACGAGAGTCCGGAACATCTCGGCCAGTTCGACGGGACGGTCGGGCTGGTTGTCGCGTATGTGGTCGTTGAACAGGTCGATCGCGGCGTCCACCACGCTCTCCACGGATGTCGCATGCCGGGCCGCCAGGGCTGCCAGCTTGTCGAGGGGAAACCCGGCTTCCAGCAACGACATACCGGCAGCCAGCATCGGCGCCACGTCGGGAGCGAATCGTTCCTCCTCTCCGTCGCCGAGGGGCTGGATGAGGCCGGCCGACACTGCTATGTCCACCAGATGGGCGGGAAGGCCGGAGCGTTCGGCCAGCTCGGCCCGCCCCAGACCGACCGTGGCCCCGGCCAGCGATTCCAGCAGCGGATGCCCGGACTCGTCCAGCAGGCGCTTGATCTGGGCCAGGGTGAAGCCGTCATCGGCGAGGGCTCGGATGGTTCGCAACCGGGTCAGGTGGGCGCTCCCGTACACCACGGAGCGACCATCCCGATCGGTGGGGGGTAGGAGGCCCATTCCCTGGTAGTAGCGGATGGTGTCGACCCCGACGCCGGCCTCGGCGGCTAGTTCCTCCACCCGGTATGTCGTAGCGTTGCCAGCCATAGCGCCCACTCTAGGAGTGATCGCTCACAACTTTCTCTTCGATACGGTCAGCCGGGCTCGATGCCCAGCGCCTCCTCGGCCTGGTCGAGTTGCTGGCCTCCCAGGAGAACCGGTGCGAACAGGTCTCCGTAGCGGGAGATCCGGTCCCAGATCGTGGCGATGGTGAAGCTGGTCGGATCGATGGATTCCAGTTCGTCCCATCGGAGCGGGGTGGACACCGGCGCTCCGGGGCGGGGCCGCACCGAGTAGGCCGCTGCGATGGTGGCGCCCGCACGGTTCTGCCCGGAGTCGATATACACCTTGCCCGCACGGTTGGGGATGTGGCGATCCATGGTCACGTTCTCCGGGTTGGCGGCGGTCAGCAGATGGCCGAGCCGCTGCACGAACGTGCGGACCCGGGCGTAGTCGTGGACCGGGTCGAGAGGTACGTAGATATGGATGCCCCTCGATCCGGATGACTTCGGATAGCCGCGCAGCCGCAGGTGGGCGAGGGCTTCGCGGAGGAGGGCGGCCACAGCCACCACCTGGTCCCAGCTCGACCCTGCCGCGGGATCGAGATCGAACACCGCGAAGTCCGAGGCGTGGAGGGACCGGACCCGCGAGAGCCAGGGGTGGATCTCGATGCAACCCATGTTGGCCAGCCACATGAGGGACTCGGGCCGGTCGGCGGTTACGTAGTGGATCACCGCGCCCCGGTGGGCCGAGTCGATCGGGACCAGCGGCATCCAAGCCGGCTGGTGGCCGGGGGCCTGCTTCTCGTAGAACGAGGCGGCCTCGGCGCCGTCGGGGAACCGGGCCATCACGATCGCCCGATCGTCCAGGTGGGGAAGCAGCAGCGGAGCGACGGAGGCGTAGTAGGAGATCAGGTCGCCCTTGGTGTAGCCGTCGGGGAAGAACCGCTTGTCGAGGTTGGAAAGCCGCAAGGGGTGGTCGTAGCCGGCCAGGGCGTATCCGTTTTGGGTCTCCACGGTCCTCGGCAAGGTCGGGAAGGCGATAACGCCGCTGGCGGCGGGCCGTCCGGGCGGTTCGGGGTCGGTGACGGACACCAGCGCGCTACCGATCTCCGTCTGGATCCTGCGATGGGACGGTTCGTCGCGGGACTCCGAGATGACGGTCATCCGGAAGGCGGCCCGGTGGGCCGCCTC
>JAGWAN010000024.1:69189-71404 GCA_021296345.1 Acidimicrobiia bacterium
CGCCGGTCTCGTCGTAGAGGACATCGCTGAACTGGGTGTGGAGCGGATCGATCTTCCAACCGGCGAAGTTCTCCCGCAGGAACCCGAGCACCGCCTCGAACGCCTCGACCGATCGGAGCCCTCCACCGCTGATGGCATGGACGTGAGCCCAGTCGATGACCGGCCGCACGAACGGATACTCCGCCGCGAGGAGGGCGATGTCGCCGAGGCTCCCCATCTGGGAGACCCGCCCGGTGGTCTCGAGGCCCAGACCGACCCCGAGGTCGGACACCTTGGTCGCAAGGTCATCGAGGTGGCGCCGCATGGTGCCCATAAGGAATTCCGGCTCCTCCTTGCGCCGAGCCCCCGGATGGGCCACCACCACCCGGGCGGCCATCTCGGCGCCCAGCTTCATCGTGTGTTCGATCGCTCCGCGGCACTTCCGGGCCCGGTCCTCGTCGGCAATGGTGAGGACCGCGAAGTAGGGGGCATGGATGGAGAGTGGGATCCCTCGCTCGTCGGCCTCCTTCCCGAAGGAGCTGCAGCGCCGCTCGTTCCACGGAAAGGACTTGGTGAACGCCAACTCGAAGGCCTGGTAGCCCTGCTCCAAGAGCCCGTCTAGGAACTCTTCATCCGGCATGGCCGGCGGAGGCATCCCCGAGTATCCGAACGTGATCATCCGGCCAGCCTATCGCTCCTGAGCGCGGCGGAGGCGAGGCTCATCAAAGGCCCCGATCATCACTACCCTCCCGGTTGGGCCTGTAGCTCAGTAGGCAGAGCAGCGGACTTTTAATCCGAAGGTCGAGGGTTCGATTCCCTCCGGGCCCACAACGATTCTATTGGTTCCTCACTGTTTCGGAAGCCAATAGAAGCCCAGGTCACAGCCATTTAGTCAATCCGCTTCGACGGTGCGGATCTGATTGCGCAGTTGCCCCACAGGCGGGTCGAGGCCGCGATCGTGCATATGCCGCAGGGGCGGATGATCTTCGCCTCGATGACGGTGGCCGACAATCTTCGCCTCGGCAGCCATCGCACCATTGCTCGGGACCGGCACGACGAGCGCCGCGATCTCGTGCTCGAGATCTTCCCTGCCCTAGCCGACATGCTCGGCCGGGACGGAGGCGCGTTGTTGGGAGGCCAGCAACAGATGCTGGCGGTTGCACGCGGGATAATGGCCTGCCCGCGGCTGGTGATGCTTGATGAGCCCTCGATGGGGCTGGCTCCCCGCGCCGCGGACGACATGTTCGCGGGGATCGCCCGGCTGCTGGAGAGCGAGACGACGGCGATGATCGTTGTCGAGCAACGAGCCTATGAGGTGCTCGAGGTCTGTGATCGGGCGTGGTAGTGCTGGAGGTATCCGAGGTTGGCTTCGTACGGTGGGGCCTCAGGGTTTTCGGCGATGGGCGTCGACGACCGGCTCCTCCGGAAGAGTTCCTCGTGGAGGTCCCGGATGACGCTTCCGAAGACATCCTCCTTGTTCGCGAAGTACCTGTACAGGCCTCCGAGGGAGAGCCCGGCCTGTACTGCTACATCGCTCATGCGGGCATCGACGTAGCCGTCTCTGGTGAAGACCTTCGACGCGGCGTCGAGGATCCTCTGTCGTGTTCGTTGGCCTTTCGGGGTGGTCGGTTCAGTGGCCATCGGCCCCTGCGCGGTTAGCAGACATCTGTACGGTGTGGAGCACGTGACGGGTCCCGGGGTTGCTGATCCCTTGCGGGTATCTCGGGTCTGGAAATCCGCAGCCAACGACCTTGTCGTCCCGCGCGTCGGCCTCTCAAACCGCCAACACAACAGAAACCACAACCGCCAACATCACCCCAACAACCCTGGACGGTCCCCGCCCCGTTCGTGCCCCTCGAATCGGCCCCGAGACAGCCGACAACACCGTCCAACGGCCCTACGCTCGAACTCCTCGACTACGCGGCAAATCGGCTCTTGGCTGCCGCTGGCCGGGAGCCGTCTTGGCGGGACCACGCCCAGGTTGCTCGACGATGGCAGAATGCCCCCCGGCTGTGGAACCGGGTGCGCAGAGAACGCGACGACCGGGCCCGGTTCAGGCAGTTCTTCTTACCGGATCCGCCGTTCCTATCGACTATACTGTTCGTTACCGATGATCAATGACGGCACATCGGCGTCGACCCTATTATGATTCTGTGCAAGAGTTGGAGAGAACCCAAGGCGATCTGAGCTACTTTGGGTTCTTCAGCAGGTGATCCTACCCTCCGAGACGGGATCA
>JAGWAN010000025.1:0-10030 GCA_021296345.1 Acidimicrobiia bacterium
GACGGCGAAGCTCTCGCCAGCTCAGCATCGCCGGTTGGATGAGATTCTGGGTTGGTCGGCTGAGATGTACAACGCGTGTCTTGAGTCTTGGAAGGGCTCCTACGCGTGGTGGAGGGAGCACAACCCGGGTGTCGACGCGAAGTTTCCCCGGGATCGGAACCTGTCCCGTTACGACCTGATGCGGATGTTCACCCAGGTGCGGGGCGAAGACGACAGGTGGGCCGGATTGGATACCAAGGTGGGGCGGGGTGTGATCTGCCGTTTCGACCGGACCCGTAAAGCGTTCTACGACCGCTGCAACACCGCCAGGAAGGCGGGGTTTCCCCGTTTCAAGTCCCGCCGCCGTTGGCCAAGCATCGAAATACCGAACGCTTCGGCGTCGATGGTCCGTGCGCCCGGCGAGGGCGGCCGATGGTGGCGTCTGCGGTGAAAGGGGGTCCCGTCGGTGCGTTTCGCGGACCATGGCGGACGGCTCCGCACCGCACTCGATCTGGGCAGGTTGGTGGAGCTGCGGATAGTCCGCACACCCGTCCGCGTCGAACTCCACGCCGTCTTCCGCCTCCCACCTGTTCCGGAACCGGTCGGGGAGCCTTCCAATCCGGTAGGGATGGACAAAGGTCTCACCAACAGGTTGGCGTTGTGCGACAACTCCTACTAGAAGACGAGGGAACCGGAGCGGGCGGCCATCAAACGCCGTCAGCGTGCCCCCTCCCGCACCAAGAAAGGATCCCGAACCCGGGCGAAGAAACGTCAGGCGCTCGCCAAAGCATGGCGCAAAGAAACAGAACGGGCCCGCAACGCCGACTACCGGCTAGCCCACCGGCTGGTAACCGACCATGACGGGATAGGCGTAGAAGCCCTCAACGTGGCGGGAATGCTCCGGTCCCGCAGAAACTCAAGAACAATGTCCGAACAGCGATGGTCCGCTCTCGATGCCATATCGGAACACAAAGCCGCGAAAGCTGGCATCCGGTATGTGAGAGTGAACGCCGCGTACACCAGCACCGACTGCTCCCAATGCGGGCATCGCCAACCGATGCCCCTCAACAAACGTGTCTACGACTGCAGGCGGTGTGGGATGGTGCTATGCCGCGACGTCAACGCTGCCACAAACATATGCGCCCGAGCCTTCCCAAGGCTCGGTGACCGGGCGGGGAAGGAGGAAACTCCCCCCGGTGTAACGCGCACAACAAATTTCTGCCAAGGAGACCGACCACCCCCACGGGGCGCGACGCAGGCAGACGCTACACAACAGTATCACCTGTAGCATCAACTCAGGCATATAAGCCCCATAAAGTAGACGTCCGGACAAGGACAGTGCACTAGGACAGGACACCCGGAGATGGACAAGCAACCGATCGTCTGGAAGGCCTCCGATGCGGAGGTAGCCCGCTCACGGACCGCCGACTTTATGGCGCGCCACAGGATTGACAACTACCAGGACCTGGTCGGGCGCTCCATTGCCGACCTGGAATGGTTCTGGGATGCTGCGATCGGCTATCTGGGCATCCCCTTCTCGAAGCCCTATCACACGCTCGTCGACACCAGCAACGGGATCCAGTTTCCCCGGTGGTTCTCGGGCGGGGAGATCAACCTCTCGGAGGTCTGCGTCGATCGCTGGGCGGCACAGGATCCGGGGCGGACCGCGCTGGTGGTGGAACGGGAGGACGGCACCCAGCAGAGCTACAGCTTCGCCGAGTTGCTGGACATGGTGGAGCGGGCGGCAGGCGCCCTGGCCGAGGCCGGCGCCGCCAAGGGCGACACGGTGGCCGTCTACCTCCCGATGACGTCCGAGGCTGTGGTCTCGATGCTGGCGGCCGCCCGGATCGGCGCCATCTACGTGCCCATCTTCTCCGGCTTCGGCACCGAGGCGGTCGCCTCCCGGCTCGAAGCCTCGCAGCCCGCGGTGATGGTGACGGCCGACGGATACACCCGCCGGGGCGGTCCCATCGGTATGAAGGAAACCGCCGACCGGGCTATCGGCGCGGCGGGTGTATCCCCCAGCGTGATCGTGGTCTCGAACCTGGGACGACCCGATACACCCTGGACAGCCGGACGGGACCGCTGGTGGGAGGAGTCGCTCGAGACCGCCCTGCCCATGGGGGCGGTTGCCACCGGCAGCGAGGATCCGGTACTGCTGGCCTACACCTCGGGCACCACGGGAAAACCCAAGGGAGTGGTCCATGTTCACGGTGGTCTGGCCGTCAAGCTGGCGGTCGAGGGCGCCTTCCAGTTCGAGGTAGCGCCCGAGGATCGGGTTATGTGGATGACCGACATGGGCTGGATCATGGGGCCTTGGATGGTGGTGGCCGGCCTCGGTAACGGCGCTTCCCTCGGTTGCTACGACGGCGCCCCCGACTACCCGACGCCCGGGCGTACGTGGCAGCTGGTCGAGTCGCTGGGCATCACCGTCCTGGGCATATCCCCCACCCTGATCCGTGCCCTCCAGCCCCACGGCGCCCACCACGCCGCCGAATGCGACCTGTCCACCCTCCGGGCCATCGGATCGACCGGAGAGCCGTGGAATCCGGACCCGTGGTGGTGGCTATTCCGGGAGATCGGGGGCGAGCAGGTCCCGATCATCAACATCTCGGGCGGAACCGAGGTCGGCGCATGCCTGTTGTCGGTCAACATCCTGCAAGGCATCAAACCGACCTCTCTGGGCGGACCGTCCCTCGGCATGGCGATGGACGTGTACGACCAGGCGGGAAACCCCCTGAGGGGCGAGGTCGGGGAACTGGTGTGTTCCAAGACGTGGCCCGGCATCACCCGGGGCTTCTGGGGTACGGACGACCGCTACCTCAACACCTACTGGAATCGCTGGCCGGACATCTGGGTCCACGGCGACTGGGCATCGGTGGACGAGGACGGCTTCTGGTACCTGCACGGACGTTCCGATGACACCCTCAGCATCGCCGGCAAGCGGATCGGCCCGGCGGAGATCGAATCGGCCGTGGTGTCCCATCCTGATGTGGTGATGGCGGCGGCGATCGGCGTGCCGCATCCCGTCAAGGGCGAGGCCATCGCGGTGTACGCCGTACCGACGACCGGGACCGACCGCAGCACCGAACTGGCCGAAGCCATCTCCGGACAGGTGGTGGATCACCTGGGCAAGGCCTTCCGGCCGCTGGCGATCGAGTTGGTCGACGACCTACCAAGGACCCGGTCGGCCAAGATCATGCGCCGGGTGGTGCGGGCCCGGGCCCTCGGTGAGGAACCCGGCGATCTGACCAGCCTCGAGAATCCCGCCGCCGTGGATGCCATCACCCGGCTCGAGGCGCCGGCCGAGGGTGGCGTGCGGTAGCCGGATCACCTGCCCTGCTGCTGCATGATGTAGCGGGCCACCCGGAGGATCTGGTCATCCGAGAGGGTGCGCCTGAAGGCGGGCATACTCCCGATCCCGGCGTAGATCGACTGGACCAGGTAGGACTCGGGCTTGTCGATCGAGGTCGCTCCCTCCCCCACCAGCGCCACGCCGATGCCGCCCCGCAGGTCCGAACCGTGGCAGCGGGCGCACATCTGGACGTAGATCTCCGCGCCGGTGGCGTCCTCGGGCAGGTCCGGACCGCCGCACGCCGCCATCACCAGAGCCAGGACGACAGCGGCGCCGGCGCCGAGGATGCGCTTCCTCACCGCGCCTACTCGCCCCGGATCGAGTTGAGGTAGTTGTAGATGGTGATGCGGCTCACCCCCATCAGGTCGGCTACCTCGTTGATCGATTTGCGGAGCCGGAAGGCCCCGCGCTCATCCAGCAGCCGGACCGCCACCTGCTTCTGGACCCTGCCCAACTCGGCCAGCCTGCCGCCTAGCTCGCCTTCCACCTGGGTCACCAGGTGAACCAGGGCATCATGGAGGGTCAGCACGCGCACCCCTGCCACCAGTTTTCCCTCCCACTCGAGGGGTATGCAGTCGCCGTCGGTCTTGTCGGGATCGACGATCTCGGCTCCCATCGCCTCGACTAAGGGCCGTACCGCCGCCAGCAGGGGATGGCCGTCCCTCATGGAGTGACCGTCATGGTCACCGCCACCCGGGTAGCGCCGGCCTCCATCGCCGCCCTTATGCCCGCGGCCGCCCTGTCCAGTACCACCTCGAGGTCACCCTCGACAGCGGTTCCGAACGGACCTATATCGGGCGACAACGGGGCGAGCGCATTGATGGCCGCCTGGACGTGGGGGCCCTGGCGGCCTTCGGTGAACGGCTCCACGGTGAACTCGGCGCGGGCGAGCACTTTCTCACACTCCTTGATCCGGGCGACGCGAGGTTATACAGGGTCGCATTTGTTGCCGAAGTTGCTTCAGGGATTGCTAGGGTTTTGACAAAATGTAAAACTAATCCCAGACGAGCCGGCTGAGTAGACCGGTGAGCAGGCATTCTGGTTGGAGGAGCGGACCATGACCCTGATCGCAGAGAGGACCATCGACTTCACTCTCAACGGCAAGGCCGTCTCCGTCCGCGCCGACCATCCCCACCTGCTGTCCGCCCTCCGCGAGGAACTCGACATCACATCGGTCAAGGACGGGTGCGCGCCGTCGGGCCAGTGCGGATGCTGCACCGTGCTCGTCAACGGACGCGCCTTCGTGGCCTGCGTGCTGGCGCTCGAGAAGATCAAGGGCAAGGAAGTGGTCACCCTGGAAGGGTTCGATCCGATGGAACGGGACCGCCTGGCTTCGGCCTTCGCCGCCACCGGCGCCCTCCAGTGCGGGTTCTGCACCCCCGGGATCGCGGTGCGGGCCAAGGCGTTGATTGATCAGAAGGGTTCGGGACTGACCCGGCGAGTGACGGCGGGGCGACTGGGCGCCCACCTGTGCCGGTGCACCGGCTATACCAAGATCTTCGACGCCATCGACATGCTGGCCCAGGGCGAGATCCCCCCGCTCGAGACCCCTTCGGGAATCGGGAAGGCAGGAATCAAGTACGAGGGCTGCGAGTTGGCTCTCGGCGACCGTGACTACATCGACGACATGCGCCTGGACGGGATGCTTCACGCCGCGCTCCGGCTGACCGACCACGCCCGGGCCGACGTGGTGCGGATCGACACCCGCCGGGCGCTGGCCATACCCGGCGTGGAAGCCGTGTTCACCGCCGCCGACGTTCCCGGTGAGCTGAAGGTGGGCCTGATCCACAAGGACTGGCCGGTTCTGATCCCCGAGGGCGGTCGCACCTCCTACTACGGGGACGTCCTCGCCGTGGTGGTAGCCGTGGACCGGATGACGGCCCGTGAGGCCGCCGAGGCGGTTGACGTGGAATACCGGGCACTCAAGCCCTTCACCGACCCGGCCGAGGCGGTCGCTTCCTCGGAGGACGCGGTCTGGGGTCTGGATGGCAACGTCCTCTCCACGTCCAAGTATGCCCGGGGCGACTTCGAGTCCGCGTACGGGGCCTCGGCCCACCGGGTACACGAGACGTTCATCACCCAGCGGGTGGAGCACGCCTTCCTGGAGCCCGAGGCGACGCTGGTGGTACCGGCCGGCAACGGCCGCATCATGCTCTACTCCGGCGGCCAGGGAGTCTGGGACGACCGGGACCAGGTGGCCTCGGTGCTCGGTATCGATCCATCCATGGTCACGGCTGAACTGGTGTCGAACGGCGGGGCGTTCGGCGGCAAGGAGGACATGGCCAACCAGGCGCAGACGGCCCTCGCGGCCCACCTGCTGGGCCGCCCTGTCAAGTGCACCCTTTCGAGAGAGGAATCGCTCCGGATCCACGCCAAGCGGCACCCGATCCGGATCGAGATGTGGGCCGGTTGTGACGAGAACGGCAAGCTGACCGCGCTGAAGGCCCGGATGCTCGGCGACTCCGGCCCCTACGCCTCAGTGGGCATGAAGGTGCTCGAGCGGGCCGCCGGGCATGCCAGCGGTCCTTACATCGTGCCCAACATCGATGTGGAGGCGGTGGCCGCCCGCACCAACAACCCCGTCTGCGGCGCCTTCCGGGGCTTCGGCGCCAACCAGGCCCAGTTCGCCATGGAGGGCGTGATGGATCGCCTGGCGCATTCGGCGGGGATCTCCGGTTGGGAGATGCGTAGCCGCAACGTCGTGGAACCCGGGGCGCTCTGGGGTCCCGGCCAGATCATGGATGACGGCTGCCGGGGCGCTCGCCAGTCGCTGGAGGCGGTCAAGCCCCATTACGACGCCGCTCGTGCGGCCGGCAAGGCTGTGGGTGTCGGTCTCGGGCTCAAGAACAGCGGCCTGGGCAACGGCTTCAAGGAGGTCGCCGGGGCGGTGGTGCGGTTCACCAGGGGCGGCGCCGTGGAGGTCCGCCACTGCTGGACCGAGATGGGCCAGGGTATCCACACCGTGGCCCAGCAGGTTGCGGCGGAGGAGCTGGGGATCGACCCGACGCGGATCCGGGTGATCGTGGACACCAGCCGGGAACTCGGCGCAGGCCAGACCACCGGATCTCGGGGAACCCTCATGGGCGCCGGAGCGGTCAGGTCGGCCTGCCGGGCCGCGGACGCCGGAGGAAGGCTGCCGGATGTCGACTACCACGGCGAGTACCGGGTGGACTGGACAAATTCCCTCAGCGAAGGGCTCGAGAACCCGATCATCCATTCCGCCTTCGGGTATGCGGCCCAGCTGGTCATCGCCGACCGCAGAACCGGCCGGATCGAACGGGTGGTAGCAGCCCACGATGTGGGTCGGGCCATCAACCCGACCCTGTGCGAGGGCCAGATTGAAGGCTCGGTCCACATGGGTCTCGGCTACGCCCTGTCCGAGGAGTTCCCGGCCGACGAGGAAGGCCGCCCCACCAACATGACACTACGGAGCCTCGGCATCATCAGGCCGAAGGACATGCCCGATGTCGAGGTCATCCTGGTGGAGGTTCCGCAACCGAGGGCGCCATACGGGATCAAGGGAGTCGGCGAGATCGGCCTGGTGCCGACCGCCGGGGCGGTGGCCGCCGCCTTCCACGACATCGACGGGGAGTGGAGGAACCACCTGCCGATGAACATCCACCACCAGGCCGGGAAGACGTGACCGCCACGCCCGGGATGGTGTGCGCCCATCACCACCTGTACTCCACCCTGGCGAGGGGGATGCCGGCGCCCCCCGAGACGCCCTCGAGCTTCCTCGGGATCCTCGAGCAGATCTGGTGGAGGCTCGATACGGCCCTCGACCTGGAGATGATCCGCTGGTCGGCCATGCTGGGGGCTCTGGAAGCGCTCGAGTCGGGCACGACCGGGATCGTGGACCATCACGAGTCTCCCAACGCAATCGAGGGAAGCCTTTCCGTGATCGAGGAGGCCTGCCGGGAGGTGGGAGTGCGGGTGCGGGCCTGCTACGGGGTGACCGACCGGCATGGCCCGGATGGCGCCCGGCGCGGCCTCGACGAGAACCGCCGCTACCTGAGCGAGGGCGGTAGCGGGATGGTGGGCATCCACGCCGCGTTCACGTGCGAGCCGGGGACCCTGGAGGAGGCGGCCGCGCTTGCCCAGGATCTGGGCGTGGGTGTTCACATCCATGTGGCGGAGGGCCCGGAGGACAAGGGGTGCGTCCAAAGCCTGTCCGGGTTGACCGAAGACAGCTGGTTGCTGGCCCATTGCGTCCACCTACCCGACGACCACGGGCTCGCGGGCACGGTCCTCCATCAACCACGTTCCAACCTGAACAACTCGGTGGGCTATGCCAACCCGGCCCGGTTCGACAACCCGGTCGCGCTGGGCACCGACGGGATCGGCGCCAACATGATCGACACCTTCCGTCTCGCCTACGTGATGCAGCGCTCGGTGGATGTTACCGCCACCCCCGACACGGCTTGGGCCTGGCTGGAGAACGGATGGAACCTGATCCCCGAAGCCAGGAACGACCGGGTCACCTGGAGCTACGACCCGATGGACCCATGGCACATCGCCTTCACCCCGAGCATCCGCCCGATTGACGTTGAAGTAGAGGGTGAGACTGTCCTCAAGGGTGGCGTCCCCACCCGGGTTGACGCCGCCGAGATCCGCGCCAAGGCGCGGGAGCAGGCGGCCCGATTGCACGCCCGCCTATGACCACTGCGACCCACGCCCTGCGGTCGAGAACCGCCACGAAACTCCTGGTCAAGCCGGGATCCCACGACGAACCACGCCGTCCTACCCCGCCGAGAACGCGAAAATCCCGCCAACCGGCGCTCCGCACCGGGCCCTCCCCCACCACCACCTATCCGAGGGACCGGACGCGGCCCGCTAAGCCCCTGGCGGGGTGGCCTTCCGGTCTGATGAACCCGGTCCGGCCGGAGGGACGTCCTTTTCCGACCGCCGGTGCCTTGGCGTCCGGCAACGTATACCGGGGGTGTGACAAGAACAGGCGGCTCGAGCGCATGGACACAGGAGGTGCCGGGTGACTGAAGCCCACGAGCCCCTCACGCCGTTCAGCCTGGCCGACCTGCTGGCCCGGATCAGCCACGAATGGGAGAGCCGTCACCGCATCTTCGACCTGCCTACGGCCCGATTCTTCAACGTCTCCAAGGGCCCCGACATCTCGATGGACTTTCTGGGGCGCCCCGCCGCTACTCCGGTCGGACCCGCCGCCGGACCGCACAGCCAGATGGCCCAGAACATCGTCCTCTCGTGGCTGGCAGGCTCCAGGCTCATCGAACTCAAGACCGTCCAGATCATGGACGAGCTCGAGATCGGCCGGCCTTGCATCGACATGGAGACCATCGGTTACAACATCGAATGGAGCCAGGAGCTCAAGATCCCCCAGTCGCTCGAGGAGTATGTCAAGGCCTGGATGATCATCGAGATGATGCGCCGCTGGGACGAGGTCACTCCCCTCATCGGTACGGACACCGGACCGCTCGTCTTCGACCTCTCCGTGGGCTACGACCTGGCCGGAATCTCAACCGACCAGGTGGCCTGGTTCATCGACTCGATGATGGACGCCCGGGAGGAGATCGAACGGCTGCGGCCCCAGATCGGAGGGGAGTTCGCCCGGTTCCGTGATATGGACTTCCCCGCCCGGATCGCCGACACCGTCACCCTCTCCACCTTCCACGGCTGCCCGCCCGACGAGATCGAGTCGATTACCAAGCACCTGATCACCCGCCACGGGCTGGACGTCATCGTCAAGCTCAACCCCACCCTGCTGGGCTTCGAACGGGTCAAAGAGATCGTCATCGAGACCCTCGGTTACGACACCACGGTGCTCCGAAAGGAGGATTTCGACAACGACCTACAGTTCCCCAGGGGGCTGGAACTGATCGGCGAGCTCAACAGCTTCGCGGCCGATCAGGGGCGCCGGTTCGGGATCAAACTCACCAACACGCTGGTAGTCGAGAACACCAAGGGATTCATGCCCGACGACACCATGTACCTGTCGGGACCGCCCCTCCATGTGGTCTCCACCACCCTTCTGGGCGAACTCCACAGGGCGTTGCCCGGAATGCTGCGGGTGGACGGGCAGGACGGCCCGGTGCAGGTGTCGTTCTCGGCCGGGATCACCAAGGAGAACCTGCCCGCGGCGGCGGGACTAGGGCTGGCGCCGATGACCGTCTGCTCGGATCTCCTCAAGCCGGGTGGGTACGGGCGCCTCGCCCCCATGCTGAAGGCCCTCTGGAAGGCCATGGAAGGGGTCGGCGCCGGGTCGCTCCGGGAATGGCAGGCACATCGGGCCGAGCAGTCCGGCGAGCAAGGACCCGTGGCCGCCTACATTGCCACCCTCCACAATCCGACCACCAACCGCCGCTACACCCTGGCCGGCAACTCCAAGCTGCCCCGCTCCGTGGACAACGAACTCCAGATGTGGGGATGCGTGGCCTGCAACTTCTGTGTCACCGTCTGCCCCAACGACGCCTTCTTCCGGATTCCCACTCCCGATGAGCTGGATGCCACAGGCCTCCAGCAGTATCTGGTGCTCACCGAGCTGTGCAACGAGTGCGGCAACTGCATGGTGTTCTGTCCTGAGATCGGCGACCCGGCGGTGGTGAAGCCGCGGCTGTTCATCGATCCGGATCGCTTCGAGGCCGTCACGGACCTGGCGTTCCTCATCCACCAGGACCCGGACGGGTACTGGGTTCTGCCCAACGCGGCGGCCGCCGACCACACCGG
>JAGWAN010000025.1:10249-64504 GCA_021296345.1 Acidimicrobiia bacterium
CCGGAGTGGAATCGGTGGCCCTTGTGGTCAGAGGCAACACGGTGAAGCTCCGCCACTGGCGCCACACCCCGAAGGCCACCATCGTGTTCCGCTCGGGTTGGTCATGGATCGGCGTGGAGGGCGCCACCACCGTCATCGGCCCCGACGACTCCTTCGACGGCTTCGACCCGGCGGAGGTACCCCAGCTGCTCAGGAACGTGTTCATATCCGCCGGTGGCACCCACGAGGACTGGGACGAGTATGACCAAGTGATGGCCGCCCAACGCCGGACGGCCGTCTTCATCGAACCCGCCCGGACAACCGGGTCAGGCTGAGTATCATCGACCAGCCCCGCATCCCCCATACCAAGGAGTTCGAACGATGAACCTGCTGCCGGGTGTGGAAGCCCATTCGATCACCACCAGCCGGCTCCGGACCCACTACTACCGGTCCGGCCCGCCCGACGGCATCCCGGTGGTGATGATCCACGGGAACCTGTCGACTGGGCGTTTCTACGAGCACCTATGGGGCGACGCACCCGGCCGGTACCTTTTCATCGCCCCCGACATGCGCTCTTTCGGACGGTCCGATCCGGCCCCCATCGACGCCACCCGTGGGCTTGACGACTGGGCCGACGACACCTGGGCGCTGGTCGAAGCCCTCGGGATCGACACCCCTCCCCACCTGGTGGGATGGTCGACCGGCGGAGCCGCCATCGCCTCCTACGCGATGCGCCACCCGGCCGCATCTCTGACCTTCATCGACCCGGTATCCCCCTTCGGGTACGGAGGCACGCACCGGGACGGCACTCCCTGCCAGCCGGACTGGGCCGGCACGGGCGGCGGAACCGCCAATCCCGACTACTCCCAGCGGCTGGCTTCGGGAGATCGTTCCTCCGAGGCGCCGGTATCGCCCCGCAGCGTGATGAACTCCGCCTACTGGTCTCCGGAGTTCCGGCTTCCGGAAGAGCGGGAGGAGATCTTGCTGGACGAGGTGCTGCTGACCGTCGCCGGAGACGACGGTTATCCCGGAGACTTGGTGCCCTCCGACAACTGGCCGATGATCGCCCCGGGCACCCGTGGGATCCTCAACGCCCTGTCCGGCAAGTACTGCAACTGGGCTGACCTGGCCAACCTGGAGCACAAGCCACCGGTGCTCTGGACCCACGGCTCCAACGACATCGTGGTGGCCGACGGTTCCATGTGGGAGATGGGGACCCTGGGCCAGATGGAGTTCATCCCCGGTTGGCCTGGTGAAGACGTCTTCCCGCCCCAGCCCATGGTCACCCAGATCAGAGACGTGCTGGAACGCTACGCCGCCAACGGAGGACGGGTGGAGATGGAGATGCTGGAAGGCTCCGGCCACGGACCCCACTTCGACGCCTCCGACCGCTGGGCGAAGATCTTCTTCGCCTTCCTGGGATCCATCTAGCGACCTCAGTTCACACGCCTGACAGTCCGTCCGTTTATCGGCTGGACCGCACGATTGTTGGGTCCGTGGCTGGCTGCCTGTAGAGCCAACACCTGGTCTTGGGAGAGGTTGGCAGTCTCTGCCATGACGAACCACTCGACGCGCTCTATACATGGGGGCGTCGTGGTGCATCCGACATAGTGGAAGTGTCCCCTATTGCTCGTTATGAGGAAGCATCTGTGTAATGAGGGATGGACTTCGTACGGGTCCTTTGCCGAGCCAGCATTTGCTAGAAGACCTTCTATCACTGGATTGGTATCCCCGAGCTCGAGCAGCACAGCGACGACGGCCAATTCGCCCTCGTCGTTCTCATGGACGAGATGCATCTCCGCAGAGAACCTTCTTCCGTCAATCAGGTGTTCCGAAGGTGCATGGCAATGAGCTGTCGTCAGACGAAACATACCGCCGTTGGCCGCGATCGAACTCCCCGGTTCATACCAAACAGAGATAGCTCTACCGTTGTTAATCACAGCTATCGGCACGCTGTGGTAGAAGAACGCAATACGCTCTCCGGCAATACTCTCGTAGCCTGTGATGTCGATAGGAGACTGCCGTAGGCCTTCTTCACATGTCTTGAAGAAGTCGGATAGACAAGACCAATTCTCAGGACCGGTCGCTCCCCTGTAGGACCATGCCGGACTATCAGTACCCATCTCTGTCATCGATGTCCCTTTGCAGTATCGGTCCGGTGCCCGGCTGGTGGCTGGTGTGTCGCGGACGTTCACCCGCCGGCTCCGACTCTGAGTCGAGCAGCGTAACGAGCCGGATCGGTCATACCCAACCGAGATCTTCTGCCATCGCGGCAAGACGCGACCCCGCGAGTAGTCGGTGACACAGGTCAGTTCCGAACCGGTGGGCGCCGCTCCTGACCGTGGTGGCCCACGAACCTCTCGCCGAGGCATCCGGCTACGAGATGGGCCAGTGGTACTCGGAAGAGCCCAGGTGGGTCCGGACACGATCGATCTCATCCTCTGCCAGGGCCGTATCGAGAACATCACCGTGGCAGGACAGAGACTGACCGTCCACCGCAGCACCTCCGGAATACGACCTGCTCTCCGCCGGGCAGTCCTAGCCCGCGACGATGAGTGCACCATCGCGGGATGCCGCTCAACCTACGGGCTCGAGGTCCACCACATCGTCGAACGCTCGATTGGCGAGGACGACTCTCCCGAGAACCTGACCACCCTCTGCTGGTGGCACCACGTGGCCATCCACCGCCAAGCCATGCGCATCGACCCCAACTCCCCACCCCACCGACGGCGCCTGCTCCGCGCGTTGCCGAGACCGCTCGTCATCTGCGGCTTCCGATGCCGGCTAGGAAGAAGCCCACCCCGGCCAGCCAGGTGATGGAACCCCACAGCAGGAGGGCGTCACCGGCCCGCAGGGCGGCGACCAGGAACAGGACCCCCGAGCCGGTGAACAGGACCCAACCGGCCAGTTCGAACCTGTTGCCCGACATCAGCCCAGGCCGGTGAGCGAGTTGAACTCCGCAATCAGTCGGTCGATGGGGTCCGCGAGGGCCTGGATGCCGGTCCAGTAGTCGTCGTCGTACCACTGGGCCTGGATCTCCTCGTAGGTCTTGCCCTGCTGTTCCACCCAGGTGTAGTACTTGAGGTTGTGGATCCGCTTGCGGTCGTAGTAGCCGAGTTCGTGGACGTGCTCGGTGGACGCTCCCAGCAGGTGCCGATGGAACGCAGCCACCGCATCGTGGGTCGTGAACGTACCCCGGTCCTCGCTCAATTCGTGGAGCCGGCTGCGATACATGTCCATCGAGTCGGTGGCGATGGTCACCACTATGTCCCGGTCGCCCATCTCGTAGTACTTGGCGAGCTTGATGGCGGACAGCAGGTTGGCGGCACCGGAGATGCCGAGCAGAGGGAGTCCTTCGATTACGTCGGGGTCGACTCCTCGGGACACCAGGTACTCCTGTCCGGCCGCCTCATTGAACAGGCGGGTCAGTGACATTGCGGCCTCGTCATCCAATCCGATGGCGATGTCGGTGTTCTTGACGTTGTGGACCCAGGGGATGTGCTTGTCGCCGATGCCCTCGATACGGTGCTCCCCGAAGCCGTTGAGCAGCATGGTGGGACACTGGATGGCCTCGCCGCCGGCGATCACGGAGCCCGGGAAGCGTTGCTTTAGGTAGTCGCCGGCGGCGATGGTCCCCGCCGAACCGGTGGTCACCGCGAAGCCCCGGTACCGATCCCTCGCCCCCATCACCTCGGCCAGTACCTCCTCCACGGCGGGACCGGTCACCGACACGTGCCACAGGTAGTTGCCGAACTCGTCGAACTGGTTGAAGATCACCAGGTCCTCCCCGGACGCGGCCAGCTCGTTGCACTTGTCGAAGATCTCCTTGACGTTGGACTCCGAACCGGGGGTCTTGATGATCTCCCCCGCCACCGTCTGCAGCCACTCGAAGCGCTCCCGGCTCATGCCCTCGGGGAGGATGGCGATCGACTCGCAGCCCAGGAGGTTGGAGTCGTAGGCGCCTCCCCGGCAGTAGTTACCGGTTGACGGCCAGACCGCCTTCTGCGATCCGGGATCGAACTGCCCGGTGACCAGGCGCGGTACGAGACACCCGAAGGCGGCGCCCACCTTGTGCGCGCCGGTGGGGAACCACTTGCCGATCAGCGAGATGATCCGGGCATCGGTTCCGGTGAGTTCCGATGGCCACTCCACGTAGTTCACGCCGCCGAAGCCTCCCCCGCGGGTAACGGGTTGGTTGTGCCAGGTGATCCGGTACAGGTTGAG
This sequence comes from Acidimicrobiia bacterium, assembly GCA_021296345.1. Lineage (GTDB taxonomy): Bacteria > Actinomycetota > Acidimicrobiia > Spongiisociales > Spongiisociaceae > Spongiisocius. Next base: position 14,453 of record JAGWAN010000025.1, read on the forward strand.
CGGGTGCAGGTCCCACAGGCCGATCTCCGTGAGCCCTTGCCGAACATCGGACGGAATCAGCGCCGGATCCCGCATCTGGGCCAGGGTGGGGATGCGCACTTGGCGCTCCCGGGTGTGGGCCGCTACCCCGTCGAGGGTGGCCGCGTCAACTGTCAGATCGATCATTTTCAGGCGTCCTTCGGCCCTGGTAGGCCTGGTAGCGGTTCCTCACGGTCAAGCCCCCCTGCACTCTACGGGAAATCTGGTCTCCACAGTTCAGATCGATCATGCCTGCTTCCTTAGGTTCTCGAGCCACTGGTCCATTCTGGTGGATATCTGGTCCGGGTCCAGCCCGTCCGGACCGGGCCGGACGGGCAGCGGTACGGCGCCGATCCGGTCGATCCCCCGCATAACCCCGCGAATGTCCTTCAACCCCGACCCGGTGGATATGACCACCACCCGGTCGGAGGCCCCCACCGCAGGCACGCCCTCCTGGGTTCCGGCCACCACCTCCGCCAGCCCGGCGAAGGAGGCGGCAGCGGCCGGCTCCGGAAAGATGCCGGAATCTGCCGACACCGTCGGGATCATTTCCAGGATGGCATCGTCGTCGACCGATACCCAGCCACCACCTGTATCGCTGACCGCAGCCATCGCCTTGACCCGATCGCGGGGCAGGTCGGCGCTGATCGAGTCAGCGGCGGTGCGGGCGCTGATTGGCGGTTTCTTGACCACGTCCTCTCCCCTCCGCCAGGCGTCGACCAGGTAGGAACTGCCGGCGGCCTGCACGCCGTAGATACGGGGCATGCGGTCGATCCAACCCAGCTCCAGAGCATCACGGAAGCCCTTATGCACCCCTCCGATGATCGACCCGTCCCCCACGCTCACGAAGACCGCATCGGGCGCCTCCCAGCCCAACTGCTCGGCGATCTCCAGGGCGACCGTCTTCTTGCCCTCCCCCACGTAGGGATTGATCCCGGTGTTGCGGTTGTACCAGCCGAAGCGGTCAACCGCCTCCTGGCATAGCCGGACGGCGTCGTCGTAGGTGCCTTCCACCAGCATCACGAAGGCCCCGTAGGCCAGCAGTTGGGCCACCTTCGCCTCCGGGGCCGTATCCGGAACGAAGATGACCGCGGTCTGGCCGGTTCCGGCCGCCAGACCCGCCAGAGCGGCTGCGGCGTTGCCCGTGGATGCGGTGGTCACCGTCCCGGCCCCCTCCTCGGCTGCCCGTGCCAGCGCCACCGCCGAGGCCCGATCCTTGAGGGAGCCGGTTGGCTGGCGGCCCTCGTCCTTGATCCACAGCCGACCCACTCCCCAGCGCCGGGCCAGCCTCTCCGCCTCGACGAGCGGGGTCCATCCCACTCCCAGGGCGGAGACAGCCGTGCCGGACCCGACCGGAAGTAGAGGCCGGTAGCGCCAGATGGATCGCTCCGGGTCAGCAGCCAGGATGTCGGGGGTCAGCACCTCGCCGATGGCCGCGTAGTCGTACCGGGCGTCGAGCGTGCCCGCCTCTCCGCAGCGGTCGCATACGTACAGACCCGGCGCCGGCCGGTAGGTCTCGGAACAGACGGTGCAACGCAGACCGGTCAGGAACATTTCAAACGGCTCCGGTACCGGCGAGGGTCACCAGGCGACCGCCAAGGCAGGAACGCGAAATTATAGGGTTGACTTTGCTGTCGAGTATCGGCATATTCCAATATGTCTCAACAAACATCACCGGGTCCGGACCTGGTGATCATCCGGACTGCGCCGGACGGGTGAACACTCCATACGGATTAGCAACATGGGTCTCCGTGGGAGCAACGGACCACTACCGACTCTGAGAGAGTTCCGTACCGAACACCCGTCGGCGCGTCCGGACCTGGATCGGTGGTGACGGGGGTGGGCAGCCCGGAAGGGCTGGCGGCGTGCCCGGAGCGGTTTTCGCGTTCTCCGGCGCCGGCGCGGACCGGGCGAACCGCTCGGAAGCTGGCCATCCGGGGTAGGCAGGCTTGATCGATCAAGCCCCCGAGCAGGTGCTCCATCAGTCGTTGGCCGGGGGCGCCACCGCGCCTCGCTGCTCGGTTACCAGGCCGTAGTGCTCGGGCATCCGGTAGTAGTCGAAGTTGAACAGGGTGCCCTTGTAGGTCTCACAGAAATCAAGATCGATGGTGGCCGTGATCAACTCGTCCTCCAGCGTGATGGCCTGGGCGATGATCTGGCCTGACGGGGCGATGATCACGCTCTGGGACAGGCTCTCCACCCCCTCCTCGAATCCCCCCTTGGCCACCCCGACCACATAGGCACCGTTCTGGTAGGCGCCGGCCTGCATGACCAGATGGTTGTGGAACCCCGACAGGGCGTTCTGGGTGGGATCGGGCGAGTAGTACAGGGGCGTGTTGTATCCGATGAGGATCAGCTCCGCCCCCTGCAAACCCAACACCCGGTAGGTCTCCGGCCAGCGGCGATCGTTGCAGATGGCCATCCCCACGATGCCTCCGAAGGCCTGCCACGCACCGAATCCGTGGGGGCCGGGCTCAAAGTAGTGGCGCTCGGCGTGCTGGAATGGGCGTGACGGCTCGTAGTCGGCATGACCCGGAATGTGGATCTTGCGGAACTTGGACACCACCGAGCCGTCCCGCTCCACCAGGATGTACGTGTTGTAACGGTGCTCCTCGCCCTCCTCGTCGGTATGGAGTTCGGCGTAGCCGAGGGCGAAACCGATGCCGAGGCGCCGGGCCTCGTCAAACAGCGGCTTGGTGTGCCGGTCGGGCATCTCCCGGTGGTAGTAGTGGTCGAACTCGGCGGGGTCCTCCACGAACCATCTGGGAAAGAAGGTGGTCATGGCCAACTCCGGATAGACCAGCAGGTCCACCCCCTGCTCCCCCGCCTCGTGGAGCAGCACCATCAGGCGATCGACAACCTCGTCCTTCGACTCGTCGCGGGCTATCGCGCCCAACTGACCTGCACCGACCGTAATCCGTCTTGGCATCCGTTGCTCCTCTGTTTGGCCCTCCCATTTTACAGTTTGTAAACTCGCATGACACTCCCCCTCGTGGGGATGCCCGGGGTGGCAAGGGAGGCCAAGCAATGTCGAACGTAGTAAGGGCTGCTCTCGTCCAGAGCGAGTGGACCGGCGACAAGGAATCGATGGTCGCCAAGAACATCGAGTACGCCCGCAAGGCCGCCGCCCAGGGCGCCCGGATCCTCTGCTTCCAGGAGATCTTCAGCGGTCCCTACTTCTGTACCGAGCAGCGCAACTAGCACTTCGACACCGCGGCACCAAGATGATCGATCTCGCCCGGGAGACCGGGATGGTGCTGGTCGTGCCCATCTTCGAGGTCGAGGACACCGGCCACTATTACAACACCGCAGCGGTCATCGACTCCGACGGCACCTTCCTGGGCAAGTACCGCAAGACCCACATCCCGCAGGTGGCGGGGTTCTGGGAGAAGTTCTACTTCCGTCCCGGCAACCTCGGGTTCCCCGTGTTCGACACCGCGGTGGGCCGGATAGGCGTGTACATCTGTTACGACCGCCACTTCCCGGAAGGATGGCGGGAGTTGGGGCTGGCCGGCGCCAAGATCGTCTTCAACCCCTCCGCCACCACCCGTGGGCACTCCAAGTACCTGTGGGAACTGGAGCAGCCGGCGGCAGCCGTCGCCAACGAGTACTTCGTCGGCGCCATCAACCGGGTCGGGAGTGAGGACCTGGAGGACACCGACTACTACGGAAGCTCCTACTTCGCATCGCCCCGCGGCGAGATCATCGGCGGCACGGGCTCCGACACCGCGGACGACGTGGTCGTCCGCGACCTGGACCTCGACCTGATCGAGGAGGTGCGCCATCACTGGGCCTTCTACCGGGACCGCCGCCCGGAGACATACGACCAGATCTCGTCTCCTTGATCCGGGCGGTCCGGTCCTTGTCACCGTCCCCCGACATCCCCGGCAGAAGGCGCCTCTCCGGTCGGACGTCGTGGCTGATCGCCGTGGTCACGGTGGTTGCCGCGCTGGTCGGCGTCCCGCCGGCGTTCGGGGACGGAGGAGTGCAGTATCCGGGCCCGAGCGGGACGTTCACGGACGACGACGGCAGCATCCACGAGGAGAACATCGAGGCCATAGTCGTTGCCGGAATCACGAAGGGCTGCGGCAAGAACCTCTACTGCCCGGGTGACGAGATCACCCGCGCCCAGGTCGCCTCATTCCTCGACCGGGCGCTACAACTGCCGGCCACCGGGACGGACTTCTTCTCGGACGACGACGGCAGCATTCACGAGGCTGCCATCAACCGCATCGCCGCGGCCGGCATCACCCAGGGTTGCGACACCGATCTGTACTGCCCTGCCGAGAAGCTCAACAGGGGCCAGATGGCGGCGCTGCTTGCCCGCGCACTCCCCGGCCTCTCACCAGCGACGAAGGACTACTTCACCGATGATGACGGCAGCACCCACGAGGCGAACATCAACGTGCTGGCCGAGAACGGCATCACCGAGGGTTGCGACACCGGCCTTTACTGCCCCAAGAAACGGGTCCGCAGGTCTGCCATGGCATCCTTCCTCGCCCGTGCGCTCGACCTGGCGCCGGACCGGCCTCCGGCCGTGTCTCCGTGGCGTCTGGAACTGGTGCTGGGTCGCATCCAGGGCGGCACCACCGACCTCCAGGCGCCGGCCGGTGACGACAGGTTGTTCCTGGTCACCAAGGATGGGCTCATCCGCATCATCAGCGACGGCGCCTTCCTGCCCGAACCGTTCCTCGACCTCAGCGAGACCGTGCTTGACGGGGGACCCGAAGAGGGCTTGCTGGGTCTGGCCTTCCACCCGGATTTCGACACCAATCGTAAGTTCTACGTCTTCTACACGGACGCCAACGGGCCGGATGGGCACAGCCGGGTATACGAGTACCTGGCCGACGCCGCCGACCCGGACCGGGCAGATCCCTCCACAGCACGCCACATCATCACGTTCGAGCAGAGGCCCACCTCCGCCACGCATAAGGGGGGCCAGCTGCAGTTCGGAGACGACGGACTTCTTTACATCGCGGTAGGAGATGGTGGCGGATCCCGGGATCCGTTCGAGCACGGCGAGAACCCGCAGACCGAGCTGGGAACCATCGTGAGAATCGATGTGGACGTCGATCCCGGCGCGGATCCTGCCTACGGGATCCCGCCCGGCAATCCCTTCGCGGATGGTCGGGAGGGGTTGCCGGAGGTCTGGGCGTACGGGCTGCGGAATCCCTGGCGGTTCAGTTTCGACGGCGAGCACATTTACATTGGCGACGTAGGCCACTTGGCTGCGGAGGAGGTGAACGTAGCCGACGCCTCCCTCGCCGGGATCAACTACGGGTGGGACACCATGGAAGGGACAGCCTGCTACGAGCCTCCCGTGGACTGCGATAGGGACCAGCTCTTCATCCCCCAGATCGCATACTCCCATGACGTGGGCGTAGCCGTCATCGGCGGATACGTCTACCGGGGAACCGCGATCCCGGAGATGGTCGGGCGTTACTTCTACGCGGACTTCGTCGGCGGGTGGATACGGACCTTCCTGTATGAGGACGGTCGGGTGACCGAACACTACGATTGGTCCCGTAGCGTGGAGCTATCCAGGTTCGTCTGGTCGTTCGGCGTCGACGGGCACGGCGAGATGTACGTGCTGGCCCGCTACGACGTGTGGAAGGTCGTCCCGAACTAGGTGATTAGTTTCTAGTCCGTCGTTGGTAGTTGCTAGGTGTACTGGTGTGTCTGCGAGCCAACTCGGTATTCCACAGACAGACCGCTGGTCTAGCCCTTCTCGGTGGTCGGGTCGATGATCTTGCCGACCTCCGTGACCACCGTCGCCGGAAACCCGCTGCGCTCGGCGTGCTCGTCGATCAGCTCCGGGCTGTCGCAGACGTAGACGCAGAAGGTCTTCTCACCGGCAACGTAGCTGTGCTCCCACTGGATGTGCTTGCCCTCGGACTGCATCGCTCGCAGGACCGAGTTGGACTGTCCGGCTGCGGCGCGCAACTGCTCGCGCTCGGCAGATCCGATGTCAGGAATATCCCGTTCGATGACGAAGCGTCGCATAGTCCTCCCTGGTGTTCCTCACCCCGACTCTAGCCCTGATTGCTCGGGTCTAGCCCTCCTGGAGGGACTTGACATAGCGAGCCACGGCTTCGATCTCGGCCGCCGTGAGTATCTCGCCCCAGGGGGGCATCAGATTTCCTCGTCCGTTGACGATGACCGACGTTATCTCAGCCAGCGCGAGGCTCGACCGCTGGAGGTCGGCGCCGGTACCGCCTTCCCCTGAGTCGTTGTGGCACACGACGCAGTTGAGCACGTACACAGCGGAGCCATCGACGGCCGGTTGGGTGGTGGTCGGCGCCGCAGTCGTGGTGGGCGCTCGCGTAGTCGTGGTGGTAGGCGGCTCCGTGGTGGTGGTTGTCGACTCCACAGTTACGGGTGGCGTCTCCGTCGTGGTGGTCCCGCCTCCGTCCACTGCGGGCGGCGCCGTTGTGGTCGATGGCGCGGTGCCACCGGTGGTCGTGTCCTCGGTGGTAGTGGTGGCGGTGGGTGCCTGCGTGGTCGTAGCCGCCGACGACGATTCGGTCTTCGGCGGCGCCGAGCTAGACCCGGTCTCCGACGTGGTGGCCGGTTGCGTCCCGAGCGTGGTTTCCTGGGCAGGAGTGGTGATCACGCGGGTAGTCGTCGTGGTTGCTCCGGTAGTCGGGCTTACCGCGGCCGCCGTCGGCGGAGGAGCCGACGGTCCCGCGCTGCAGCCGCCGGAGGCGGCCAGGACGAGGATGAGCAACGCCGTCGCTGACCGTCGCCCGAAGCGTGAGCTCGCGGACTCCGCCTTCATCGGAGGTCTCCTCCCGTCCGGGACGCGGGGGTACTTAGCCGGGTGGAACCGGGGTGGAGCGTTGGCTCGGGGGCCGGGCATACGGGTTCGTACCGTATCCCCCGTCCGGAGAGCCGATCAAGGACGATTTCGACGGCCTGGACCGTCTCGGCATTCGGGTGCATCAGGACTATGGACCCGTCCTTGATTCCTTCCATCAGCCGGCCGGCCACGGTGGGAGCCTCCAGCCCGGCCCAGGCATTGGCGCTTGCCGTCCAGAGCACCACTCTCAGTCCGTGGGCCGCAGCCCACTCCTCGGTGAACTCGTTGGTGGAACCGAAGGGAGGACGCATGCACGGCGTGGCGTGATCACCGAGAAGTTCCTGCGTCCGCCCTATCGTCTCGTCGAACTCCTCCCGGGAAAGGGTTGCCAGATCTTCGTGATTCCAGGTGTGGTTCGCCAGCGAGTGTCCCTCCGAAACGATCCGCCGGATCACCTCGGGATAACGTTCCGCCCGTGCGCCGATGACGAAGAAGGTGGCTCGGACTCCGTAACGACCCAGGACATCCAGGAGAAGCGGGGTGTACACGGGGTGCGGGCCGTCGTCGAACGTCAGGTATACGACCGGGCCGGATCTATCGACCCGCGCGGAAGGGACGCTTGCCGGCGTGTTGTCCAATCCCCAGCAACTGACGGTCCGATCCACCCTGATCCCGCAAGAGAACCTGTGCCCGGCCGTTACTGCCAAGAAAACGCCTGCCGGAGCGTCAGTCTGGCCATAAAGATCAGAACCCCAGCAAACAACCGACCCATCAACCCTCACCCCACACGAATGAAGCAAACCGGCCGAAATCGAAGCAAACATCCCCTCCGGCGCGCTCGCCTGGCCGTAGTAGTTCCTTCCCCAGCAGGCGGCTGTCCTGTCATCCTTGATCCCGCACGAGAACCTGTAGCCGGCGCTTACGGCAAGAAACGGCTCCGGCGGAGGTTCCAACCAGCGGCCTCTGTTCCCCCAGCAGATGGTGCTCCTGTCGGTCTTGACCGCGCACGTATGCTCCCATCCGGCGGAGACAGATACGAAACTGCCCTCCGGAGGCGACGCCTGACCCGAACCATCACTCCCCCAACAGACGAGACTCCCCTCAGTCCCTACCCCGCACGAATGCCCCCAACCAGCAGAAACCGACACGAAATCACCCGCCGGAGCCTCCACCTGACCGTACGAATCACTCCCCCAGCAGACGACCGAGCCACCCATCTCCACCCCACAAGTGTGGGAGAAGCCGGCGGCTATCGCTCGGAAGGCGCCGCTCGGAGCATCAAGTTTGCGATGATGGTCATCTCCCCAGCAGACGACCGAGCCGTCCGATCCGATACCGCACGTGTGCAGGGAGCCGGACGAAACGCTCTTCCACTGCTCTGGCTCAGCTTCAATGAGAACATCTTGTGATGTACGTAGCTCTTCAGCAGTGACGCCGGGGGAAGCCTCCTGGTTCCCTTGCCCGGCAGCGCTCGTATCGGACTCCGGCAATTGATGAGCATGGGTGATCTGGTTGAAGGACAGTATGAAGAGCAGAGGTATTCCCACCAGCATGGCCAGCAAAGGTAAGGAAGGTGATTGTTGAGATGCCCCGCAGTCCGAACCGACTTGCATTATCCAGGCTCCCAACCGGAATCCAGTACTTCGATGGACACCTGGCGGTCAGGCGCGGCGCCGGACCCAGGCACTGAAACCCACAACCACGAAGGCAGCCGCGGCAGCCAATCCTACCGGCACGGCAAAGTCCGGACCAGGCGCTCCGAGGGCGGTGGCGCCGCTCCCGGTTTCGTCTCCGAGTCCGGCAGGCCAGGGCCAGAGGATGCGGAACGAGCCGAGCATCAGGCCGATCATGACGGCCACCACCCGATCGTGGTGACGATCCATTGACCGGTGGAGGAAACGGGCGAATAGGCCCAGCCCGACGGCCGCTCCGATGGCGAAGCCGACCAGCTGGACGAGGCGAGCGTCGTTGATGGTCGCCAGCACGTGCTGGTACATGCCTATCGCCAACAACATGAACGATCCACTCACGCCAGGCAGGATGAACGCGCAGATGGCCAGGGCGCCGGCGCCCACGAAGACATACCAGCCCGGGTCGGTGATGACTGACGATCGCAACCCGAACAGGATGAACGATCCGATGCCGACCAGCCCCGCCACCGCGCCGTGAAGAGCACCGGGCTCGCGGATGATCCGCCACGCCACCCAGACCGACCCGGCGATCAGACCGAAGAAGACGGCGGCTGTCCGGACGGGATGGTCCGCCAGCAGGTCCTCCACCACCCGGGCCAGCGAGAGCACCGCGAGAGCCGCTCCCGCCACGACCGGGGTCAGGAACCACCGGTCGACCCGCCCGGCGGCCCGTAGGGCGCCCCTGAAGTCGCCCTTGAATACCCTTCCCGCTGATCGGGCGCCGGCATCGACGGCGGACACCAGGCGTGGGTAGATGCCGGAGACCAGCGCCACCGTCCCCCCCGAGACTCCGGGGACCAGATCAGCCGACCCGATCGCGAAACCCCTGAGGGCCAGCAGCAACAGGCTGGCAGCGGACGGGCGGACGGGACGGCTCACGGACGCCGGTCCGGCATGATGGCAAGCCACGGGACCGGCCTCATACCGAGAATCGCACCATCATCACGTCCCCGTCCCGGACCTCGTAGTCCCTGCCTTCGACCCGCACGGCGCCGTCCGATCTGGCGTTCGCCCAACCACCCAGCCTGATCACCTCCTGGATCGGGGCCACCTCGGCCCGGATGAAGCCTCGCTCCATGTCCGAGTGGATCCGGCCGGCCGCCTCCCGTGCCCCGGTCCCGGCGGGAACCGTCCATGCCCTGGCGTCTCTACGGTTGACCGTGTAGAAGGTGACCAGCCCGAGTGCCTCGTAGACGGTCCGCACCACCCTGGCAGGCGCGCCCTCCCCCAGGCCGAGCCCCTCGTAGACCTCAGCCCGCTCCGATGCCTCCAGGCCGGCGACCTCCTCCTCGATAAGCGCCGACACCGCCAGCACCGGATCCGTGGTGGGTACGGCCTCGCGAACCTGTCCGACCACTTTGTCGTTCCCGCCATCGTCCTCGGCGACGTTGGCCACCCACACGCAGGGCAGCAGGCTGAGCGGGGCCATGTCGCGAAAGGCCCGGGTCTCGATATCCGACCAGGTCAACTGCCGGAGCGGGATCCCCTCCCCCAACCGCTCGGCCGCCCTGGCAACCGCCTCGGCGACCGGGCGCAGGTGCGGGTCGGCGGCGGCTTCCTTGGTGAGGCGCTCGTTGCGACGCTCGAACATCTCGAAGTCCGACAAGGCCACTTCCACCAGCAGGTCGTCGGCCTGGCCGACCGGATCGGTTCCGTGCTCACCGACCGGCACCGCCTCCGAGTCGTGAGCCCTGAGCACCGCCAGGAGCAGGTCCGGCTCCCGTCCGGCGCCGAGGCCCCTTAAAGAACCGGACCGGACCGCAGGGAGGTCGACCAGGTCCAGACCGGCATGGGTGACCTTGCGGGACTTCTCCAGAGCCGCCAGCCGGTCGAGGACCCGGTCCGGCACCTTCGCCGTACCGATCTTCGGCTGGGTGGTGGTGTAGGGGTGGGGCGCGGTGAACGCCTCCAAACCGGTCAGCGCGTTGAACAGCGTGGTCTTGCCGACGTTGGGAAAGCCGAGGAGGCCGGCGCTTGTCATGAACCGCTGAGGGTACCTACAAAACGCTCGGGGTCGGACGGGATGGCACCGCCGGGTTGGAGAACCATCTACGCTTGCCGTCATGCGCTTAGCGGTAATCGGGGCAGGATCTTGGGGAACGGCCATAGCGCGACTCGCCTCCGCCAACGCCTCGGTGGGGTTATGGACCCGGCGCGCCGAATTGGCCGAGGCCATCAACGCCGACGGGGAGAACGCCGAATACCTGCCAGGGGTACGCCTATCCGACCACATCACCGCCACCACCGAATTCACCCGGGCTGTAAACGGAGCGGTCGCGGTGCTGGTCGCGGTTCCGTCCCACGGCTACCGGGACGTCCTGGAGAAGGCGAGTGGCATCATCCCGACGTCCATACCGGTGGTCAGCCTCGCCAAGGGCATCGAGGTGTCGACCTGCCTTCGCATGTCGGAAGTCACCCTGGACGTACTCGACGGTCATGATCCGAGCCGGGTGGGCGCGCTGTCCGGCCCGAACCTGTCCGAAGAGATCATGGACGGCCAGCCCGCCGCCACGGTCCTATCCATGGCCGATCGGACGGTTGGCCGCGAGATCCAATCCATCCTCGGCACGCCCCGTTTCCGGGTGTACACCAACCCGGACCTGATCGGGGTGGAGGTGGCCGGCGCCACCAAGAACGTCATCGCCCTGGCGGCGGGGATGTCGCGGGGCCTGGGATTCGGCATGAACACGATGGCCGGCCTGGCGACTCGCGGTCTGGCGGAGATGACCCGCCTCGGCGTCGTTCTGGGTGCCGAGGCTCTCACCTTCGGAGGTCTCGCCGGCGTGGGCGATCTCATGGCGACCTGCGGGAGCCCGAGCAGCCGCAACTACCGGGTGGGGTACCAACTGGGTAAGGGACGCAAGATCGATGAGATCACCTCGCGGATGAAGACGATCGCCGAGGCGGTACGTACCACCGAGGCCGTTCTCCAGCTCGCGTCTCGACACGGCGTGGAAATGCCCATCGCCGAGGCGGTGGGAAGGATCCTCTACCAGGGCGAGACCGTCCAGGAGGCGATGAAGCGTCTCCTGGATCGGGAACCCCGGCAGGAAGGTGACGGCATCGCCTGAGGACCGCTCCACCAGCCCGCGATCAGGAACCACGCGGAGCGGAGCGGAGCACTGCAGTAGGATGGGAGCATGAACGCCCAACTCCGCATCTATGACATCAAGCCGGGAACGATGGAAGAGTTCGCGGCCAAGGTCGACGAAGAGCTACTGCCGATACGCATGGACCACGGGTTCCGACGTAGAGGCCCATGGATCATCGAAGAGTCGTACCAGTACGTATGGATCGTCCACTACGACGGCGAGGAGCCCTTCGAGGAGATCGACAGGCGCTACTACGCCGACCCTCGACGTGATGAGATGTCGTTCAACCCCATGGACTACATCACCAGGGTCGACGCCAGGATGCTGACCCCCATCTAGGGTTGCCGCGTGGTCAGCGCCCTTCCAGCAGGGTGGCCACCGTGTCGACCAGCAGCTGGTGTTCCACGCGATGGATCCGTTCGGTGAGGGTGTGGATCGAGTCACCGTGGAGGATCGGCACCTCCGCGCTGGCGATGACCGGACCGTCGTCCACCCCCTCATCCACCACGTAGTGGACCATCACCCCCGCCGAGGCCACCTCTCCGGCCCGGTACGCCGTCCAGGTGTCCTGGATGGCGTTGGCGCCGGGGAACGTACCGGGTAGCGCCGGATGGAGGTTGACCACCCGCTCCGGGAATCGGTCGAAGAACGCCGTGGACAGCAGATGCATCCATCCGGCCAACACGACCAGGTCGGGCTGCTCGGCCGCCACCGCGCCGGCCAGGTCGGCGTCGTAGCGATGGCGGGCCGCCACGCGATCGGGGGCGCCTTGGAGATACGGCTCGAGCAGGCGGCATTCCTCGGGGATACCGGCCCGGCGAGCCCGTTGGCGAGCCGCTGCTCCACGGCGGTTGACGATCACCCTGGTCACCTCGGCTCGAAGCCGGCCCGCCTCCACGGCATCGATCAGCGCTTGAAGGTTGGTGCCCGATCCGGATGCCAAGACCACGAGGCGCGCGGTCACCGCCACGACCCGGTGAACACCACCCGTTCATCCTCGCCAGCGACGGGTATCACCGACCCTATCTCAAGGCAGCCCAACTCGGCGGCTCGCGAACCCAGGCCGCTGTCGATCACCACCGCCATGCCGACACCCATGTTCCAGGTCCTGAACGCCTCGCCGTCGTCGATCCCGCTCCAGGCCACCAGGGTGACGAAGGGTTCCGGCACATCCCACGATCCCAGCTCGACCATCGCGCCCAGACCGGTGGGCAGTACCCGGGGGAGGTTGTCGGCCAGCCCGCCACCGGTTATGTGCGCCAGCGCCTTCGGGGCTACGCCCCCGGCTTGCAAGGAGCGCACCGTCGGCAGGTAGCTGCGGTGGGGCGCCAGCAGGCTGTCGAGCAGGTCCGGCGCCGACGACCGGCCGTCGAGCAGCCGGCGGATCAGCGAGTATCCATTGGTGTGGGGTCCGCTGCTTGGCAGGCCGACCACCAGGTCCCCCTCCTCGATCTCGTCGAGGCGGGGCCAGAGGTTGTCCCGGTCTGCCATCCCGACGATCATTCCGGCAACGTCCACCGCGCCCGGCTGGTAGACGCCCGGCATCTCCGCGGTCTCGCCTCCCAGCAGGGCACAACCTGCCTCGCGGCAAGCCTCGGCGATGCCGCCCACGATGTCCGCCGCCACTTCGGGGACCAGCCGCGAGGTGGCGATGTAGTCGAGGAAGAACAACGGCTCGGCGCCAACCACCAGGATGTCGTTGACGCAATGGTTCACCACATCGATCCCCACGCCGTGCCAGCGCCCGTAGCGCCCGGCCAGCTCGGCCTTCGTCCCGACCCCGTCGGTGGAGGCCACCAGCACCTTGCCGGGTCCGAGCCGGTCGGCCGCGTAGATCCCGCCGAATCCGCCCCCGCCGGCCAGCACTTCTTCGGTGGCGGTGGAGGCGACCGACGAGGCCAGCAGGTCGACGGTCCGGTTACCGGCGTCTATGTCGACCCCGGATTCGCGATAGGTGATCATCCGCCGGCCATCTCCCTCAACGGCGGCGCTCCGGTCACGGCAGCGGATGCGCGGCGGCCGATGTCCCGGCGGTATTGGGCCCCCTCGAAGGAGATGGCCCCCACCCCTGCGTAGGCGCGCTCGGTCGCTTTTTCAAGGGTGCTTCCCAGAGCGGTGACGGCCAGCACCCGGCCGCCGGTGGCGTGGGTCACACCGCTGATGCGGTCGGTGCCGGCGTGGAATACCACGCATCCCTCCGCCTCCGCCCGGTCGAGGCCGGTGATAGGCGCGGGTCGGGCCGCGGCGGTCGGGTAGCCGGCGGACGCCATCACCACGGTGGTGCACGCTGACTGCGACCACTCTACGGTGAGGCCGCCCAGCGAACCGGTTGCGCAGGCGAGCATGATCTCGAAGAGGTCCGTCTCCAGGAGCGGCAGGACGGCCTGGGTCTCGGGATCGCCTAGGCGGCAGTTGATCTCGAGTACCTTCGGGCCTGCGCCGGTGAGCATCAACCCGAAGTAGATGACCCCACGGTAGGGCGTGCCGGCCTCGCCCAGCGCTTCGAGGGTGGGGCGGATGAACCGGTCGCCGACCCGGGCCAGCAGTTCGCCGGTGGCAACCGGCGACGGGACGAAGGCACCCATCCCGCCGGTGTTCGGTCCGGCATCCCCGTCGAGCAGCCTCTTGTGGTCCTGGGCCGCCGGCATGACAGCGAAGCCGGCGCCGTCGCAGAACGCGAGCACGGACACCTCTACGCCCCGCAGGCGTTCCTCAACCACGACCTCGCGGCCCGCTTCCCCGAACCGCCCGTCCACGAGCATGGCGCGGATGGCGGCAGCCGCCTCTCCACGTGTCTCGGCCACCACCACGCCCTTGCCTGCTGCCAGCCCGCTCGCCTTGATGACGGGGACCGAGGGAAGCTGGTCGAGATATGCCAGGGCCGGAGTGGCATCGCGGAAGGTGGCCGACGCGCCGGTCGGTATCGACAGCGCGTCGAGGTACGCCTTGCAGTAGGCCTTGGAGGCCTCGAGCCGGGCGCCGGCCGCGCCGGGTCCGAAGGCGGGAATGCCGGCCGCCTCGAGCGCATCGGCCAGACCTGCGGCCAGCGGAGCCTCGGGACCCACCGCCACCAGATCGACCGACTCGCGCTCGGCCAGAGCCACGAGGCCCGCCACGTCGCCGGCGCCGACCGCCACGTTCTCGCAACGTTCCTCCTGGCCGGTCCCGGCGTTGCCGGGCGCCACGAGGATCCGGTCCACCCGGGCGGAACGGGCGAGGCAACGGGAGATCGCATGCTCGCGGCCGCCACCGCCCACCACGAGCACCGCGGTCATGAGCTCACTCTCCCCACACGGAGGAGAACCGGCCCTTGCGACCGAACTGCAGCTGGACGAAGCGCTCCGGCTGGAACGGGTACCGGCCGGTGAAGCAGGCGTTGCAGAAGCCATCCTCGGCGTCGAGCGCCCGCATGAGGCCTTCGAGCGAGAGGAAAGCGAGCGAGTCGGCGCCGATCTCCTCGCATATCTCGGTCTCCGACAGGCGGGAGGCGATCAGCTCGTCCGGAGAAGCCATGTCTATTCCCATGTAGCAAGGATGGGTGATCGCCGGACACGCCACCCGGACGTGTACCTCCGAGGCCCCGGCCTCGCGCAGCATGCGGACCAACTGCCCCCCGGTCGTTCCCCGCACGATCGAGTCGTCGACCATCACGATCCGCCGGCCTGCGAGGTTGTCGGCGAGCGGATTGAACTTCATGGCCACCCCTGCGTCGCGCAGATCCTGGGTCGGCTCGATAAAGGTCCTGCCCACGTAGCGATTCTTGATCAGCCCCTCGGTGTATGGCAGGTTCGCTTCCTGGGCGAACCCGACCGCGTGGGGTGTCCCCGAGTCGGGTACCGACAGGACCAGGTCGGCGTCCACCGGGGCCTCGCGGGCCAGCTGGCGGCCCAGACGCTGGCGGACGCTGTGCACCAGCTTCCCGTCATGCACGGTGTCGGGCCGGGAGAAGTAGATGTGCTCGAAGGTGCAGAAGGCGCGCGGGGGTGGCGGCGGGCCGCCCGGGATGATGCGGAGACCGCGGGCGTCGATCCGGGCTATCTCCCCCGGTTGCAGCTCTGCCACGAAGTCGGCCCTCGTTGTGGAGAAGGCGCAGGTCTCCGAAGCCAGGATGTAGCCGCCGTCGATCTCCCCGATAACCAGCGGACGGAACCCCCACGGGTCCCGCACTCCGTAGACGGCGTCGCGGGTGAGGATCGTGAGCGAGTAGGCCCCTTCGGCTCTCTGCATGAGCGAGCGGATCCGGTCCAGCCGGCTACCTTGTGCCGCCGCGAGAAGGTGCACCATCAACTCGGTGTCGGAGGAGGTCTGGAGGCCGATGCCCTTCTCCAGGAGCTCACGGCGGAGCCGGGGCGCGTTCACGAGGTTGCCGTTGTGCGCCACCGCCAGCGGGCCGTCGATGGTCTCGATGACCTGTGGCTGGGCATTGCGCAGGGTCGATCCACCGGTGGTGCTGTAGCGGGTGTGGCCGATGGCGGCACCACCTCCCAGACCGGAGAGGATGTCCTCGTTGAAGACCGAGCCGACCAGCCCCTCGCCCTTGTGCACATGGGCGAAACGGCCGTCGTAGCTGACGATCCCGGCGGCTTCCTGACCACGATGTTGCAGGGCGAAGAGCCCGAAGAAGGCGATCCGGGCCGCCTCCCGATCCGTCGCGTAGACGCCGATCACCCCGCACTGCTCGCGGGGACTGTCCCGGTCCGCGCCGGGAATCATGACCGGCGCCCGAGTCTGCGCCGTGCCGCCAGCGCCCGCTCGAGGGCGCGCTCGGCCGACGCGTCCGTACACGTGATGTGGCCCATCTTGCGGCCGGGCCGCACCTCCTCCTTGCCGTAGAGGTGGAGGTGCACGCCGGGGTCGGCCAGCACATCCGACCAGTCGAGAGGCCGGGCGGGTCCGTCGCCCCAGATGTCCCCGAGAAGCTGCACCATGGCCGCCGGGCGGCAGTCCCCGTCACCGAGGGGCAAGCCGCATATGGCGCGCAGCTGGCGGGCGAACTGGCTGGTCGGAGCAGCCTCGATGGTGCAGTGTCCGCTGTTGTGGGGCCGAGGAGCGATCTCGTTGACGACCAGATCGTCGCCCGTCACGAACATCTCCACACAAAGGACTCCCACCAAGCGGAGGTGCCGGGCGATCGTGGTGGCGAGGTCCAGGGCCGCAGCGGTCACGCCGGGAGGAACCGATAAGGGCGGAGTGACGGTCGTGTCGAGGATGCGGTTGACGTGGACGTTCTCCATGACGCCGTGATGGGCCACCTCGCCGTCGATCCCGCGAGCCACGATGACCGAGATCTCAGCATCGAAGGGCACCACCTCCTCCACCACCAGGCGTTCGCCGTCGAGCGCGCCGACCACCTGGCGCGCCGTGGCGTCATCTACGGTAGTGAGCCGTACCTGGCCGCGGCCGTCGTACCCGAACCTGGCTCGCTTGGCGATTACCGGCGGCCCGAGATCCTCTACGGCCCGGACCAGTTCGGTCGCCGTGCGGACCTCTCGAAAGGCCGCCACCGGTGCCCCGGCGGCCATCAGGGCGCGCCGTTCGCGACCGCGGTCCTGGGCGGCCTCGATGACCCGGCCGGCAGGCCGCACGGGCACGCCCGAGCGAGTGGCCAACTCCCCCAGCAGACCTACCTCGACGTTCTCGAACTCCCAGGTGATGACATCGCAGAGATCCACGAAGCGTTGCACGCCCAGGTCGTCGTTATAGCCGGACGCCACCTCGACTTCGGCTACCCGCCCGCCCGGCGTGTCCTTGGCGCCTCCGGTCAGCACGGCCACGCGGTACCCGAGCCGGTGTGCCTCGAAGGACAGCATCCTTCCGAGCTGTCCACCACCCACGATGCCGATGGTGGCGCCCGGCGCCAATACGCGTTCCATCACAGCTCGAGCTCGATCGCGGTCACCTCCGCGGCTCGCCCGGCGCGGTAGGCGGTGAGTCGCTCTGCCAGCCGCGGATCGTTGCGGGCCAGCATGGCCACCGCGTAGAGACCGGCGTTGGCCGCCCCCGCCTCCCCGATCGCCATGGTGGCTACCGGCACCCCCGCGGGCATCTGGACGATCGACAGGAGTGAGTCCACACCCTTCAGAGCCCTACTCATGATCGGGACGCCGATGACCGGGACGATGGTGTGCCCGGCCACCATCCCCGGGAGGTGGGCGGCACCGCCGGCGCCGGCGATGATGACCTGGAGCCCCCGACCCGAAGCCGATCCGGCATAGTTCACCATCAGGTCCGGCGTGCGGTGCGCCGAGACGACCCGGCACTCGTGTGGAACGCCGAAGTCCTCGAGCACCTCGGCGGCGCGGCGCATGGTGGGCCAGTCGGACTCGCTGCCCATGATGACCCCGATGAGCGGCCGATCGGTCACGCTGTTGCTCCTCCCCCTCTCGCTCGCCAGGCGGCGCGGCCGTCCGGGGCCGCGGTCATGGACGATGGTAGGCGCACACCGCCGCGACGACTCGCGGTGCTGCCGGGTACGGAGCCGGCGCGAGCGGCCGGCGGGTGAGGGCCTCGAACACCTCCAGATAGGCTCGGGCCGCCCTGGCGGCAAGATCGCTGCCGAGCGGTGGCGGGTCGCCGTCGCCGGTGAAACCCTGCGCGGCATAGGCGAGGCGCACCAGTTCCTTGTCCAGGTTCTCGGGCTCGGCACCGGCGGCGCGGCGCTTTTCAACGGTGGCGCTCCGCCAGAAACGCGACGAGTCCGGCGTGTGCACCTCGTCGATGATGACCACGCCGCCGTCCGGGTCGAGCCCGAACTCGTACTTGGTGTCGACCAGCGCCAGCCCGGCTTCCCCGGCCGCCTGCCGACCCCGTTCGAACACGGCGAGAGCGACGCTCCGCACCTCCTCCCAGGTCCCGTCCGCCACCAGGCCACCCTCGACGATGTCGCTCTCTGTGATCGGCCGGTCGTGGGCGCCCGAAGCTCCCTTGGTGGTGGGGGTGATGATCGGCTGTGGCAGCGGGTCGTTCTTCCGCAACCCGTCCGGGAAACGGATGCCGTAGACGTGGCGGGCGCCGGCCGCGTAGAGGGTCCACAGGGAAGTGCCGGTGCTGCCGGTGAGCCGGCTCCGGACCACCACCTCCACCGGCAGCGGCCGGCACCTGCGGGCGATCATCACGTTGGGGTCCGGCGTCACAACCATGTGGGTGGGAACCAGATCGGCGATGCGGTCGAACCACCAGGCCGACAGCTGGTTGAGAACCTGGCCCCGGTACGGGACCGTTCCCAGCACCCGGTCGAACGCAGACAGGCGGTCGGTGGCGATCAGCGCCAGGTGATCACCCAGATCCACCACGTCGCGCACCTTGCCCCGAACCACGGGACCGATGTCCTCCACGGAGGCGGGGTCGATCCCGGTGAACGGGCTGGCCATCGCCCGGCCGAGGTCGAGACCGGGCGCCTTACCGGGCGGCATCGACGAGCGCCTCGAAAAGAGCCAGACCTTGGCCGCCGGGCGGGCCGTCCGGTCGTTGCCAGTCGACCACGTGGTCCTCCGGATGCGGCATGAGCCCGACCGCCGTCCCGGTCGGGTCGCAGAGACCGGCAATGTCGGCCACCGAGCCGTTGGGGTTGGCCGGGTAGCGCCCGCCCGCCACCCGCTCCGTTTCTGCGTGGCTGTCCTCCGACAGGTAGCGGAAGGCGACCAGCCCCTCGTCCTCCAGGTTTCTGACCACCTCGGGGTCGGTCACGGCCACCCGGCCCTCGCCATGGGCCACCGGGCAACGGATAAGCGCACCCTCGATGGCACTCAGCCAGCCGGACCGGCAACCGGGCTCGACGCGCAGGTTCACCCAGCGACATTCGAAACGCCCGTTGGCGTTGTCCGTGAGCGTCACCCGCCGCGGCGCCCCTGGGCTCCCGAGGAGGCCTGACTTGAGTAGCGCCTGGAAGCCGTTGCAGATTCCCAATACGGGCCGCCCCGACCGCACAGCCCCGGCCAGTTCTTTGTAGAGCCACGTCCGGAGCTCGAGAGCCAGGCGGGCTCCGGCACCCAGAGCGTCGCCGTAGGAGAAGCCGCCCGGAAGCACCAGAGCGGCGAAGCCGGATACCGACACAGCTCCCGCACGGAGGTCGTTCATAGAAACGATGCTCGGGTCTCCTCCCGCCAGCTTCACAGCCAGCGCGGCCTCGGCATCGCGATTGGTCCCCGGGGAATGAAGAATGAGGATCGGCGGTGTGGTTACGGCATTCTCCCTCGGGCTGTATTCACAAGGTCTTCCCTCCTGACGGGCGTCCGTCCGGAGCTGGTCATCGTCCGGTGAAGGCTCGCACCGCCGCATCGAGGTCGATCGTAACCGGCTCCCGATGCCCGTCCACACCTATACGGATCGAGGAGCCTGTGGTCACCGCACCGATACGCCGCCCGAGCGGACCGAGTTGGGCCTCTATACGGTCGCGCCGGGCCCGGGGCGACTCCAGCAGCAACCGGCCAGGTGCTTCGTTGGTCAGCGCCACCACGACACTCTCGACCTGAGCCGGGACGGTCACCTCGACCCCGAGCCTCCCACCGACGGCCATCTCTGCGACCGCCGCGGCGACACCGCCGTCGCTCACATCGTGGGCGGCGGTCACGTCTCCCTCGGCGATCAGCCGGTGCACCGCCAGGTAGCGCCGCAGGGGATCCTCCACCGCCGGCGGGACCAGCCGGTGGCCGATGTCCAGCAGCTCATCCACGAGCGAGCCCCCGAGTCGCTCCGATGGCTCCCCCACCAACCAGAGATCGTGACCGGCACGGGTCAGGGCGCTGCCGAGTGTCCGGTGCAGGTCGGGAACCAGTCCCAGGGCCGAGATGAGCAGCGTGCCAGGGATCGCCTCCCCGGCGAACTCGTTGAACAGGCTGTCCTTGCCCGAGATGAAGGGCATGCGGTAGCGGCGCGCCCCCTCCAGGCATCCCTCCACCGCCCTTACCAGCGATCCGAGCCGGTCCGGCTTGGTGGGGTCGCCCCAGCAGAAGTTGTCGAGCAGGGCGACCCGTCCCGGATCGGCCCCCACCGCGACGAGATTGCGTACTGCCTCGTCGATGGCGTGCAGCGCCATCGACCAGGGATCGAGCCGCCCGATACGCGGGTTGATACCCACCGCCCGCGCCGCCGCCTTGTCATGGTGCCAGGTGCCCAGGGGTTTGAGCACTGCGCCGTCTCCCGGGCCGTCGGCCCGGACGCCTACGAACGGCCGGCCAACGGTTCCACCCCGAACTTCGTGGTCGTAGGTGCGGACGATGGCCTCCTTCGAGGCGACGGTCGGATGGGACAGGAGGTCAAGAACGAGCCCGGCCGGGTCGGCATCGGGCACCCGCACGGGCTCAGGCACCGGGTCGGCCCAGCGCCCGACTATCTCCCTTCGCGGCGCTCCCCGATGGAGGAAATCCATGGGGAGATCTACCACCGGCGTCTCGCCGTGACGTACCGCCAGGCGTCCGGTACCGGTGAACGACCCGAGATCGGTCATCTCGACGTCGTGACGGTCGCACATGTGGCGGAGGGTCTCTACCTCGCCCGGCGGCACCGCCAGAACCATGCGCTCCTGGGCCTCGGACAGCCAGATCTCCCACGGTTCCAGGCCCTCGTACTTCAAGGGTGCTCCCGCCAGGTCGACTTCGGCGCCGAGGCGCTCCCCCATCTCCCCCACCGCCGAGGAGAACCCGCCCGCTCCGCAGTCGGTGATGGCGTGATAGAGACGCCGGTCGCGAGCCTCCTCGACCACCTCGATGCAGCCCTTCTCGGTTATCGGATCGCCGATCTGCACCACCGTCCCGGCCTGTTCGGCGGTCGCCTCGTCCATCCCGGCGGAGGAGAAGGTGGCGCCGTGGATGCCGTCCCGTCCGGTCCGGCCTCCGATGGCGATGATCCGGTCACCGACCTTCGGCTCGGTGGGATGCGATCCCGACGGCAGCAGGCCCAATGCCCCGCAGTACACGAGCGGGTTGGCAACGTATCCCTCGTCGTAGAGCACCGCGCCGTTGACGGTTGGAAGGCCCAGCTTGTTGCCGTAGTCGCCTATTCCGGCCACCACTCCGTCGCGGACTCTCCGGGGATGGAGGACACCGGGCGGCAGGTCCCGGTCGGGCAGATCGGGAGGCCCGAAGCAGAGGACGTTGGTGCAAGCGATGGGCCGCGCCGACACGCCCATCACGTCTCGGACCACCCCGCCCACGCCCGTGTTGGCGCCCCCGAAAGGTTCGAGCGCCGATGGATGGTTATGGGTCTCGACCTTGAAGGCGAGGTCGAAGTCGCTGTCGAAGGCAACAATGCCGGCGTTGTCGTCGAACGCCGATCGGAGCCAGGGTGGATCGAGCTCCTCGGTGACCGTCCTGAGCGCAGCCAGCAGACCGTCGTAGTAAGCGACCGTGACGGAGCCGTCCGCCCCGGTGTGCTCCAGACGGATCCGAGCCCGGAACGTCTTGTGCATGCAGTGCTCCGACCAGGTCTGGGCCAGCGTCTCCAACTCGGCATCGGTCGGATCCCTTCCCTCGCGCGCGAAGTGTTCCTGGATGGCCCGCATCTCGGCCAGATCTAGCGATAGGAGGCGGTCTTGGCTGAGAGCCTCGAGATCGGCGTCCTCCAGGCCGGACAGCCTGACGGAATCTACGCGGGCGCCCGCCGTGGCCGGCGTGTCGAAGGAGGGCGGTATGGGACCGAGCGAATGCTGCTCGATCGTGTCGTTGGCCAGCAACCGCCTGCTTATGGCCACAACGGCGGCCCTGTCGAGGTCACCGATGAGTTCGTACCGGCGGGCGGTGGAAGCACTCACCGGGGGAAGTCCCAGGGCGGCCGCGGCCCGCTCGAGCTCCCGCGCCTCGGTATCCGTTACGCCCGGCCGCGGCGCAACCTCCACCGCTGGATAGGGGGTGGTCGCCGGGGAACCCACCACCAGTTCGTCCACCACCGGGTCGACCAGGACCTCACGGCAGAGCCGGTCTACGTCGGCCGCGGAGACATCTCCTTGCAGGTAGTGGACCCTGCTGACCCGGCAGGCCACCAGGCCGGCTACGCCCAGGAGGCGCGCGCCGTCCACGATCCGGCCCGCTCTCGGGTCATCGGAGGATGTCACCTGGATGCGTACGGGCATGCCGCTGCCTCTCCCCGGACCGCCTGCCTAGGCGGCCGTCCAGGCGAAGGTATTCGTTCCCGAAGCCGTCGCGAAAGCCTCCGGCTCGGAACCGCCGAGCCTCCGTCGCGGGACAGTGGGCACCATGACATTCGCTCCTACTGGGCAGTATTCAAGCAACGGCGCTTGCTATCCCCACAACAGTCCTCCCCCGACAGAGACGGTTCACAACCCATGTCAACGCCAAGCGGCCTTCTGGCTCACGGCAGTCGGGAGACCTCGTCCAGCGCGGCCAACTGGTCCTCGGCCAGCGTCAGGGTCGTGTACTCGAGCAGCGCTTCCAGTTGCTCCGAGGTGCGGGCACCCGCCAGCGGCGTCCCAACCCCCGGTTGCGCAGCCACCCATGCCAGCGCGACGGCGGCCAGCTTCACCCCGTGTGACTCCGATATCTCCTCCATCACGGCAAGGATGCGCCTTCCCTTGTCGTTCAGGTAGGCGGAGGCGGTTCCGGCCCGGGGGCTGTCGACCGGCTGCCCCGACGTGTACTTACCGGTCAGGAAACCTACGGCAAGCGCGTAGTAGGGCAGGAAGGCCCATTCCTCTCGCCGGGCGATGGGGAGGGTGGTCCGTTCCACGCCCCGCTCCACCAGGCTGTACATCTGCTGCAGGGCGACAGGACGGTGAAACCCTCCCGCGCGGGTGATCCGCGCCCACTCCTCCAGACGTTCGGCCGAGTAGTTGGAGAGGCCCAGGTACCGCACCTTGCCCTCGTCCACCAGCTCCGAAAGGGTTCCGATGCTCTCCTCGAGGGGCGTGTCGGGGTCGTCGTAGTGGGCGTAGTAGAGGTCGATGACATCTATGCCGAGACGCCCGAGCGAGGCCTCCGCGGCGGCCCTGATCGTGGCCGGGGCCAGACCCTTGTACTCGGGATGGTGGCTGACCTTGGTGGCGATCACCAGGTCCTCGCGGTTGCCCCGCTTCTTCATCCACCGGCCGATGATGGTCTCGGACTCCCCTCCCTCGTTGCCCGGGGCCCAGGCCGAGTAGGAGTCAGCGGTGTCGAGAAAGTTGCCACCGACTGCGACGTATGCATCGAGGATCGCCCAGGTGCTGGGCTCGTCAGCCGTCCAGCCGAAGGTATTCGTCCCCAAGGCCAGCGGGAATGTCTCCAGCTCGGAGCCGCCGAGCCTCATTCGTGGTGGAGTCATGGCGAGAGCAACCTCCTCGGGTGGTGTCCGGTATTCAAGCAACGGCCTGCACGATACGGCATCGGTCGGAGGGTCGTTCCGGATCGGAACTCCTGGCTTCGATGGCAATCGTGCTAGGGAGCGACCCGGTGGGACGTCGATCCGAGTCACAGGCGCATGTCATAATCGGCTAGTGGAGAATCAGACAGTAGGCAGGGTGCTCGGCACCGATGATTCGACCCCGCTTGAGTTCTGGGTAGCGGTCGCGAACGGTCAGCATCTACAACTTGACGACATCATCGCGCTCGACCGGGTCCTGCCGACCGGGGATACCGTCTCGATATACGGAATCGTCGGACAGGTACGGGCGCGCCATGAAGGGGCCCGGTTCGACTCCGACGTTTTCCTGATCGCCGATGGTGTCCTGCCCGCGGACGTGTCGGAGGCGGCCCAGATCCAGGTCACCCGGGTCGTACCGGAAACGTTCGTTCCCCCGCTGCCGGGCGCCGAGGTACGGAAGGCCGTCGGCCCTGAACGTGACGAGGCGCTCGACATGGCCGAGGTCGAACATAGGTTGCCCGCCGGCCTCACGCGGGACGGCCAACCGGTGATGCTCGACCTCGAGTTCATCGACGGCACCAAGGGCGCCCACGTCAACATCTCGGGAATCTCCGGTGTCGCCACCAAGACCAGCTACGCGACGTTCCTGCTCTACTCGCTGTTCAACTCCGGTGTCCTCGGTGCGGCAGCAGCGAACACCAAGGGGCTTATCTTCAATGTGAAGGGGGAGGACCTGCTCTTCCTCGACCATGCCAACACCCGCATAGACGAGACGGAGCGAGCCCGCTACGCCGAGCTCGGGCTCGCAGCCGGACCCTTCCGTTCCATGAGGGCGCTAGCCCCTCCGCGCAAGGGTGATCCCAACGGAACGCCGGCCACCGGGGCGCGCACCACCGGCGTCCGCCCGCTGTACTGGACGGTCGCCCAGTTCTGCGAGCAGGGACTCCTACCGTTCCTGTTCGCAGATGCCGAGGACGAGCGCCAGCAGTACACGATCGTGGTGCAGTCGGTCACGGCCCAGCTGCAGCGATGTGCCAAGCAGTCCTATACCGCCGACGGCGCCGTCCGGATCGACGGGAGGACGGCTCGTACCTTCTCCCAGCTCGTCAGCATTGTTTGCGACAAGCTGCTCCCGCAGGACCCGGACGAGGAGGCCGATCCGCAGTGGACCGGGCGGTCGATCTACACCGGGACTATCAACGCCTTCGTACGCCGCCTCTCGTCAGCAGAGCGCCACGTCGCGCACCTTGTTCGGGCCGACATCGACGACGCCGAAACGCACGCCATCGACCTCGACTCCCAGCAGGTGACGGTGGTCGATCTGCACATGCTCCATGACCGAGCGAAGCGCTTCGTAGTGGGCGTCGTGCTCCGGCAGGCGTTCGAGGCGAAGGAAGCCGCCGGCACCGCCGAGCCCTTGCAGTTCGTGGTCCTGGACGAATTGAACAAGTACGCGCCGCGTGACTCGTCGAGTCCGATCAAGGAGATCCTGCTCGACGTGGCGGAACGCGGCCGCAGCCTCGGGATGATCCTCATCGGCGCCCAGCAGACGGCCAGCGAGGTAGAGCGGCGGGTCGTCTCGAACTCCGCCGTACGGGTGGTCGGTCGGCTCGACGCCGCCGAGGCCGGGCGCGAGCAGTACGGGTTCCTGCCCGCGGTCCAGCGGCAGCGGGCCACGATCCTCAAGCCCGGCTCCATGTTTGTCTCCCAACCGCGACTGCCCGTGCCGGTGCTGCTCGAGTTCCCGTTCCCGGCCTGGGCCACCCGGGTCGCCGAGGCCGACTTGAGCGGTGGCGCCGGCGATGGACCGGCGGACCGGCCTGCCGACCCCTTCGACGGGCTCGTCTGAGACCGGCCTTGAAGCTCCTCCACACGTCTGACTGGCACGTAGGAAAGACGATCCGGGGAGCATCCCGGGCCGATGAGCACATCGCCGTCCTGGCCGAGATCGCGCAGATCGCGGCCCGCGAGGAGGTCGATCTGGTCATCGTGGCCGGCGATCTGTTCGACTCGGCCGCTCCGTCCGCAGAGGCGGAGGGAATCGTATACGGGGCTCTTCTCGACCTGGCGGACACCGGGGCTCAGGTGGCTGTGATCGCCGGCAATCACGACAACCCCCGCCGGCTGCGGGCGGTCGCTCCCCTGCTGCGGCTCGGGCGGGTGCATGTGGTTGCCGAGCCGTCCCGGCCCGACGATGGGGGCGTGATCAGGTTGCGTAGCCGTGACGGTGCCGACGCACGGCTGGCGATGCTTCCGTTCGTGTCCAAGCGCGGCATCGTGCGAGCCAGGCACCTCATCTCCAAGCAAGCCTTCGAGAACGTCCAGGACTACGGGGATCGGCTGCGCCGGCTGATTCGGCGCATGTGCGAGCCGTTCCACTCGGACACCGTGAACGTGTTGACGACCCATGCCTTCGTGCTCGGCGCCCATGCCGGCGGCGGCGAGCGGCCGGCTCACCTGGTCGAGGAGTACGCCGTGACAGCACAGTCCTTCCCGGTGTCCATCGGCTACGGGGCACTCGGCCACCTCCACCGCCCCCAACGGGTCTTGGCGCAACTCCACTACTGCGGTTCGCCGCTGCAGCTCGACTTCGGCGAGGCGGAACAGGCCAAGCAGGTGAACGTCGTCTCCGTGGAACCGGGGATTCCTGCCGACGTCAGAGCGGTGCAGCTGACCGCCGGGCACCCGCTGCGGGCGCTTGCGGGCACGCTCGACGAACTGAGTTCGGTGAGCGTCGATGACGACGCCTGGCTGAGGGTGGTCGTCCAGGGACCCAGCCGGGCCGGGCTCGCCCAGACCGTGCGGGAACTCCTCGGACCCCGCGTGGTCGACGTCCGGGTCGAATCACCGGTATCGGCTGCCGGCGAGCGGAGAATCGATCATCGCAGCCGATCGCCGCAGGAGGTCTTCGACGAATACCTCAAGCACGAGAGCATCGAGGACACCCGCGTCCTCGACCTGTTCGGCGAACTACTCGATGAGCAGAGCGACGCGTCGGTGGCGGTCGGCTCATGAGACCGTTGCGGCTTTCGATGAAGGGGTTCGGAGCGTTCCGAGAGGCGACCAACATCGATCTTGCCGACGACGACCTCGTGGCGCTCGTGGGGCCGACCGGGTCGGGTAAGTCTACGATCATCGACGCCATCACCTTCGCCCTCTACGGCGCGGTCGCCCGCTACGAGGACAACCGGCTGGTGGCTCCGATCATCAACCAGACCAGCAACGAGGCTCGGGTGGCGCTCGACTTTGAGCTCGGCGGGCTGGTCTTCACCGCGGCCCGCATCGTGCGCCGGACCAAGGCCGGCGGGGCGAACACGAGGGAAGCACGCCTCGAGCGGGGCGACGAGATCCTCGCCGGCGACGCCCGGTCCATGTCACAAGAAGTCGAGAAACTTCTCGGGCTCGATGTGGACCAGTTCAACCGGACGGTTGTGCTGCCGCAGGGCAAGTTCGCCACCTTCCTCCACGACAAGCCCGGCGACCGCCAAACCACCCTCGTCCGGCTACTCGGGATGGATCTGTACCGGCGGATCGGCCGCGCCGCCCGCCAACGAGCCGCGCTGGCCAGGAACCAGATCGACGCCTTGCGGCCGGACCTGGAGAAAGAGGCCGGACAGCTGACCGGCGAACGACGGGCCGCGCTGGTGAACCGCATCGAGGAACTCGAGGCCCTGCTTTCGCGGTTCAGGGCCGACCGTGAGGCGATCACCGCCCTCGACGCCGAACTCCGCGACCTCGATGGTGATATCGAACAACTCGATCACCGGCTCGACCGGATGGACGGGGTAACAGCACCGCCCGGCCTTGCCGAATTGGCCGCTCGGATCACCGCGGCAACCAGGGAACGGATGGAGGCGGAGGAGCACCGCAAGGAGACGAGCGCGAAGAGACGGCTTGCCAGAGAGGCCCTCGATAACGGCCCCAATATCGCCACCGTTCGCCTCGCATTGAAAGCACACACCGAGCTTGCCCAGCGAGAACGGGAACACGATGCCGTAGTCAACCGGCTCTACGAAGCAGCGCAAGCGCACGAGTCGGCCAAGCGCGCCGCCGACCAGGTCCGGGGGAGACAGGAGGAACTGAACCGGCGCGTTGACGAAGCCCGGCGAGCCGAGACCGGCACGCGCGCCGCGCGCGACTCAGCCGTCACGGTCGCCCAGGTAGCCGCTTGGTCGGCGGCACACGCCCGCTATGAAGCCGCCTCCGGAGAGGCCGGCGCCACCGCCGCGGCCGCTCAGTTGGCCGAGACAGCGATCAGACCGCTGCAGGAGGCACTCCAGGACGCCGAATTCGGGGCGGCGGAGAGCTCGGTACGGGTTACGGAGCTTCGGCGCCGCGCCGGTGTCCTCGGTCATGTCGACCTGCTTGAAGTGGGATCGGACTGCCCATTGTGCTTGCAGGAGGTCCACGAACTACCCGCTCATGACCTCGACGCCGACCTCCGGCAAGCCGCGGCGGACCACGAGACCGCCCTCGCCGTCCGCGCCGACGCCAGGCAGGCATACGAAGACGCCGAGAAGGCACGGATCAAGCGGCGCGCCGAGCACGAGGCGGCGTTGAAGACCCTGGCCGGCTACGAATCCGACATCGCCTCCATCCCGCCATCCGACCAGCTCGAAGCGCTGGCGGCGAAGGCCGCCGAGTTGGCCGAGGCCGTCCGCACCGCAGAGATAGCGACCCGGCAGGCCGAAACCGCAGCCGAGCAGCACCTGGCGACCCGGTCCA
Organism: Acidimicrobiia bacterium; assembly: GCA_021296345.1. Classification (GTDB taxonomy): domain Bacteria; phylum Actinomycetota; class Acidimicrobiia; order Spongiisociales; family Spongiisociaceae; genus Spongiisocius. The sequence goes on from JAGWAN010000025.1 coordinate 43,069, forward strand.
ACACCGGAATGCTCGAAGCCGAGCAGGCGGCGGACAGGAGCGTGACCCGGCTCACCGAGTCGGCGAACATCCTGCGGGGACAGCTGGCAGATCTCCGGGCCACGGTCACCGACCTGCCCGGCGAGGACGAGCTACGCGCTCAACTCGCCGAATGCGGGCGTCTGCAAACGGAAATGGAGACGGCGGATTCCGCTTTCAACCACGCCGAAGCACGCTACGAGCGGGCGACCGCCGACCTTGAGGCCGTGAACGAACGGCACGCACACGCTACCAAGCACCTGCTGGCCGGGCGCGACCGGGTCGCCGCCTTCGGCCCGCCCGTCATCGACACGACCGACCTGGCGGCGGCCTGGGTCGTCCTCACCAGCTGGATCCAGAACCAGATCGAGGCAGCTACGACCCGGCGTAAAGCTGCCATCGAGCAGCGGTCCGCCAAGGTGAACAGCCGAGCCTCGGCCGTCTCCGCCCTGAGAGACCTATGCGCCAATACCATCGGCGGCGTCGATGGGGACGCATCGGTGACGGAACTCGGCGAGCTACTCACGACGCAACACGCGGCTTCCACCACGAACCTCGAGCACTTCGACTGCCGCCGCGTCGCTCTCGAGAAACTGCGGGAACGCGTCAGCGCCCTAACCGAGCACCGCCAGGTAGCCAGCCACCTCGGGCGGCTGCTGCGCACAGACGGCTTCGAGAGCTGGCTCATGGAAGCGGCGCTCGATCAGCTGGCCGAACGGGCAACCAGGCGCCTCTTCGAGTTGTCCGAGGGCCAGTACTCGCTGGCAGTCGAGAATCGTGACTTCGTCGTCCGTGATCACACCAACGCCGACGAGTTGCGCAGCGCCCGGACCCTCTCGGGGGGTGAGACGTTTCTGGCGTCCCTCTCCCTCGCCCTGGCCGTGGCCGATGCCACCGCGGAGATGGCTTCAGAGGACGCACCGAGAATGGAGTCGGTCTTCTTGGACGAAGGATTCGGAACGCTCGACCCGCACACTCTCGACACTGTCGCTACCGCGGTCGAGGAACTCGGGGCCACCGGGCGCTTCGTGGGGATCGTCACCCATATCCGGGAACTCGCCGACCGCATGCCGGTACGGCTGGACGTCACCAAGACGGGGGGAGCCGCCACCGTCGAACGGATCGAGGCCTGATGGACTTCAGCGTCGAGTCGTGGGCGCCCGAATACGGATCCTCCATCAACCTGCCTTCTGCGGAGGACGCCGACGACCAGGCCGACGCCACCGTCGAGCGGCCACTCGATGCGTGGACCCCGATCGACCCGGCGCCCACTGCCGCGCCTGACGAGATCGCGTTCATCGACGGCATCCAGCGCATCGACGCCAGGATCTGGATCCACGAGAACGGCATCTCCACGCCCGCCGTCTGCGTGTCGCTGGCCGCCGGCGCAACGGTATGCGCGCCGGGGACAGCCACCACCCACGGCGTCCTGGTCGTCCGCTCACTCATCGCTCCCGCCTCGTCCACCGCAGGTCCGATCGTCACCCGCCACGCCACCTACGAGTTCGTGCCGGCCCAAGACACGACACCCGAAGCCACCTACCTCGCCATTCACGGGCGTCGTACCGAACTCGAAATCGGTGTCGCCCGGTCCGTTACCAGCAGCCTCATCGTGTTCGACGGCCCGCTACGGGGGCAAAGCGACCGGCAGAGCGTCGGTTACATCAAGACCCATCACAAGATCTACCTCCCGGACGAAGTCCAGGCGATACTTGGCATCCTCGATGACGGGCAGCGGACTCCCCTCCTATTCCTCAGCGGTGGTCCGGGTGCGGGTCGCTGGTCCTGGTACCTGCGCCTGCCTGGCCGGCGGGTTCACCCGATGTCGGGGATCGTGCGACTCGAACTCCCGGGAACAGGCACGGTGGGCGAGGCTGTCTGCCGAGCCGAAACCGTCAGCGCCTGCCTGCCGCGCTTCGCCAGCGAATCCCATAAGGAGGCCCGTGCGCCGCAGAACCTGTACCCGATAAGCGGCATCGAACGAGAACTTCGTAGACGGCTCGGGGATGCCCTCCTGCTCGAACGCGCCCTGCGCGTCGCGGCGCGACCCCTGGTCTGAGGGAAAGCTCAGCAACCAGGCACGCCGTGTGGCATGCCGGGCGGTATGGTTGTTGTTCAGGACAGGCGATGCGTCAGCCTATCCAACACGGCGGGTAGGTTCTGGGAGAAGGCGTCATCTGTCTGTGCGGCTCTGCATCGTGTTTCGATCAGTGTCCAGTCGATTCGATCCCGCGCCGCAATTGCGAGCGCGAGCGCCTCGTCCCAGGTGACGGTCGATCCATCGGTTGCCTGTATGAGGCGATCCAACATGAGGTCGTTGACCGCGATGATCCTCACCACACGGCCCTCTACGCTCACCAACTCCGGTGGATCCTCGCCGAGCAGCGTGCTTCCCGGCACCTCGATTGCGATCTCGTGGGCACCCGAACCCCATACCCAATGACGTCCGTCGCGAACGAACCCCTCGCGGGCCAGCGCGGTCCTGTCCCGGGAGTCGACCGGACCGACCATGTCGATGTCCGTTGAACGTTCGAGACCGGTGTGGATCATCTGGGCCGCGCCACCGACCAGCACCAAGGGCGCCCGCACGACGGCAGCAAAGGCGGCAGCCGCCAGGAGAATCCGGTCAAGGCTGTTGGGCGGCGCCCTACGGGCCAGGGCCAGAAGTTCGGTGGGTTTCACCCCAGGAGGCGCCGCTCGATAGTCGTATCGATCCCGCGCGACTGCTTCCACGCCAGCCTCTGCTCGGTATCACGGACACGAATGCCGTGTTCGGAGAGGCGTATCCGCCCCTCGTCCATCCGGCCCCTGACCTCCGACATAGTCATAACGGCCGGTGCACACAGCACAGGCTTCACTCCCAACGCACGAGCGATGCGCGCCAGCGTGGAGTATCTGGCATCCACCCTCCCTGCTTCGAACCGCGACAAGTTGGGCTGGGCGATACCCGTCATCGCCGACAGCTGCGAAAGCGTGATCCCCATTTCCGACCTAATCTTCCTCAACTCCCGATGCATAGCAATCCGGATTATAGCGAATGTGATATAGAAGTTCATCGCAGTCGAGGAGCCGGAGCCGGCACTCACGCGATGAACATGGCGGTCATCCGCGCTCGGCTACCAGGCGGAGTACCGAACCGGATGCGGTGAGCACGTACACCTCGCCGGCGTGATCCGTGCCGAAGGCGACCACCTGCCCGGCGTTGCCCACGTCCTCGGTCCAGTCCCGCGGCTCGTCGAACGGTCCCTCGACCGGGAAGCTGCGCAGGTAGCCGCCGCAGTAGTCGGAGAACAGGTAGTGCCCGGCCAGTTCGGGAATCGCCGCCCCCCGGTAGACCACGCCACCCGTGATCGAACATGTTCCCGAGTCGGTGTGAGGAACCTCGAGCACGGGCAGGGTCAGGCCCGAGGCGTCACAATCCGAGGGGGGATCGAAGCAGTGGAGCCCTTCGGTGATCGGCCAGCCGTAGTTCAGGCCGGCATCCTCAAGCGGCGCGACCGAGACCTCTTCGAAGAGGTTCTGCCCCACATCGGCGATGACGATCAGCCCGGATGGCTCGTCGACGGTGAACCGCCAGGGATTGCGCAGTCCTATCGACCATACCTCGGCAGCCGGGAACGGGTTGCCGGTCGCAGGGATCGCCATGCCCGGCTCAGACACATCGAACCTCAGCAGCGCTCCCAGCGGAGAGCGGTCGTTCTGCCCGTGGCCGAAGCGGTCGCCGGCTCCCCCGCCGTCACCCAAACCCATGTAGAGATAGCCTTCGGGGCCGAACAGGATCGTCCCACCGTTGTGGTTGGCGGCCGGTTGCGCGGTCCGCCAGAGCACCGTCTCGCTCCCGGGTTCCGCCCGACCGTTCTCCTCCACGTACTCGGCCAGGACCGTATCGCCGTTGCCGGCCGTGTAGTGCACGAAGATGCGCCCGGACTCCGGGTAGTCGGGAGCGAACGCCAGCCCCAGCAATCCCTGCTCACCACGGTCAAGCACCCGATCGGTGATATCCAGGAGGGGAACGGGATCGACGCCAGCCTCATCCCAGAGCCAGACGATCCCTTCCTTGGAGACGATCGCCATCCGGTCGGTACCCGGATGGGGCTCGGCGTGAATCGGATACTGGACGGTCGCCACCTCCTCGTAGCGAAGGCGTTCCAAGTGGGGAAGCGTGGTGTCGGCTGCGGTCGGGATCGGTTCGGCGGTCGTATCCGCCGCCTGCCCGGTGGTGGCGACCACCGTTGTGGACGGATCGGCTGCCACGACACTGGTTGACGGGAGAACGGTCGTGCTGGTGACAGGGTCGGGACCGGTGGTGGTCGTGGAGGACGTTGACGCCCCAGAGTCCGGAGCGGTGACCGGCATGGGATCCGGAACTCCGCTGCAGGCCCCCGCCACCAGAACCAACCCGACCAGAAAACTCCTGCGAACCACGATCGGACACGATACCGCCGCCCGGACGCTTCGGCTCGCGGGGCTAGAGTCCTCCCGCGGCCGGAGGAGGCGCGTGGCCGAGTTGGTGCGAAACGATAGGAAGACCATCTTCGGTTGGGCCATGTACGACTGGGCCAACTCCGCCTTCATCGTCACGCTCGGAGCGGTCATGGCTCCATTCTTCGCCGAGGTGATCGTGCCGGAAGGAGGATGGAACGGCTGGTCGGCGGAGACCATCTGGGCGGCGGTGGTATCCATCGGCTCCACGATCCTCTTCCTGAGCATGCCTATCCTCGGGGCGATCGCCGATTTCAACTCGGCCAAGCGCAGGTTCCTCCGCAACTGCGCCGTGGCGGGTGGAGTTTTGGCACTGGCGCTGCCCTTCGTACCCGATGGAGCGGTTCCATTATTCCTCGTGGTAGCCGTCACCGCCCACATAGGGTTCGTGGCGGCCAACGTGTTCTACGACGCTTTCCTGCCGGGCCTGACTACGGACGACACCATCGACCGGGTGTCCTCGAAGGGTTTCGCCTTCGGCTACGTGGGCGGTGGCCTGTATCTGACGCTGGGCCTGGCCATGCTTCTGTCCAGCGGCGACGACGGCCTCACGGGGCTGTCCACAAGCGGGGCGGCCCGCGTCGTGATCTTCGGCTCCGGAGTGTGGTGGATGGGGTTCGCGGCCTACGCCCTGCGCCACCTGCCCGAGACCGGCGATGCCTCCCCCATGCCCTCCCGCTACTGGGAGATGCGACCCTGGCGCGCATACGCGGCCATCGGCTTTGGCAGGACCATCAGCACCGCGAGGAAGCTGGCCGGGTACCCGCAACTGCTGCTCTTCGTGCTCGCCTTCCTCTTCTACAACGACGGGACCGCGACCGTCATCAACATCTCCGGGTCGTACGCATCCGAAACCTTGGATCTCGAACTCGCGGAGATTTCGACGGCGTTTCTCATCGTCCAGTTCGTGGCGTTCGGGGGGGCGCTCTTCTTCGGGATGTTGGCGGACCGGATCGGAGCGAAGACGGCCATACTCTGGTCGCTGGTCGGGTGGTCCCTCATCGCGGTGGTGGCCTACTTCCTGCCCGCTGGGGAGGCCATTCCCTTCTACATCATCGCGGTGGTAGTCGGATGGGTGCTCGGTGGTGTGCAGGCCCTCAGCCGTAGCCTCTATGCGACGATGATTCCGGAGCAGGCCGCCGCTGTGTTCTTCGGCTTCTACAGCGTCTTCTCGAAGTTGTCGGCGATCTGGGGGCCCCTCGTGTTCAGCGTCGTGAGCCACAGGACCGGCTCGGGCCGGCCGGCGGTTCTCTCGATCGTGGTCTTCTTCGTCATCGGAGGCTTCCTGCTGGCTAGGGTCAATGTGGACGAGGCAAGATCCGCCCGAAGTCGATAGAAGGACTAGGGGTATGACCGAGGAGTCGAGCAAGCCTCCCGGCAATGGCCGGAGCCCTGCCCCGGCTCCGACCACCCTGATGCCTGCGCCAGCGCCTACTCCGACCACCGAAACCCCTGAACGGTTGCGATCCCGTGTCAGGTGGGGTCTCGTAGCTCTTGGCGTCCTCGCTGTGACCGTAGGCGTGCTCGCGTACCAGAACATCGGGGATGTGCCGGTCCGGGCGTTCTGGTGGGAGTTCAGCTTCCCACTGGTGGGCGTGATAGTGGCCGCCTCGATAGTCACGCTGGTGATCCAGCGATTGGTGGGGCTGGTTGTCAGGTGGCGGAGACGCCGGCGGCGCCACGACTTCGAGCGCGAAGTGCTGAAGCGGCGGCGAAAAGGATAAGACGGACATTCGACCGAGTGGGCACCGAACGGACAGCAGCAGTTTTCCCGGCAGGATGTAGACGGGGAGACCGCCACTACGATGCTGGGCGCATCGGGAGGTAGAGATGAAGATCACGCAAGAGTTCCAAGTGGCCGGCGCCCCCACCAATGTGTTCGGCTTCTTCCAGGACGTGGCATCGGTGGCCCAATGCATGCCGGGCGCCGAGCTCACCGACGACCACGGCGACGGCAGCTACACCGGTTCGGTCTCGGTCCGGCTCGGCCCCATGACGGCTCGGTTCGAGGGCCGGGCCATGATCACCGCCGACCCGGAGGCCATGGCCGGCAACATCGTCGGCAAGGGTGTGGACCGGCGGGGAGGTTCGCGAGGCAACGTGACGGTGGACTACGCGCTGGCGGCCTCGGATGGAGGCACCATGGTGACCGTCGATGCCGACATCACCATTTCCGGCACGGCGGCGCAGTTCGGCCGTACCGGGCTCCTCAACCAGATCACGCAGCGCCTGATCCAGCAGTTCGTGGATTGCCTGGAGGCGAAGCTCGCGGCCGACGACCCCGAGGATGCCGCCGCGATCGAGGCCGATGACGTGAAGGGTGTTTCCCTGGTGGTGTCCACGGTGGGCTCCAACTTGGCCAAGGGCGCCAAGAAGCTGCTGGGACGGGACTGATCCCCCGGTGCAGGCAGACCGCTGGTCTGTCTGCGGAACGGCGGCGTGGACTAGCTGTGGTCTGTCTGTGGAATGGCGGTGTGGTATGGCGTCGGCAGCGGTGTTCCTCGCAAGGCCCGCTGACGAAGGCGTGCCCGCAGCGGCCGCAGCGACGGGGCACCGATGGCCACCAGACCACGTCAGGCTATTTCACAGGCAGGCCACTAACTCAGACTCGCTTCGATCACGTAGTCCAGGCAGGCGATGAACGCCTCAATGTCCGAGCGGGGTATGGAGGGCCACGTCCCGATGCGGAGATGGTTGCCGTTCTTGTGATAGGGCTCTGTGTCCACAATCCCGTTGGCCCGCAGAGTGGCCGCCAGATCTGCCCAGGACAGTGGCCGGCGGAAGTCGATTGTGGCGCCGACCGGCGAGCGCATGCTCGGATCCGACACGAACGGCTGCGCCATCGGGTGTTGCTCGGCCCATCCATAGAGCATCTCGGCGCTGGCGGCACACCGCTCGGAGGACCAGGCCAGACCGCCCTTAGCGTTCATCCATTCCACGCTGTCCGCCAGCATGAAGATTGTGGCTAGAGCGGGGGTGTTGTAGGTCTGGTCCTTGACCGAGTTGGACACCGCGGACGACAGCGACAGGAACGGCGGAATCCACCGGTCCGATCCGGCAATCCTCTCGATTCTCTCCAACGCCCTTGGAGAACATAGGGCTACGTACAGCCCACCATCGGCCCCGAAAGCCTTCTGCGGCGAGAAGAAGTAGACGTCGAACTGGCGGGGATCGACCATTATCGCCCCGGCCGCGGACGTGGCATCCACCACGGTAAGGCCCTCCGCCTCCACCCGCCTGAGGGGCATGGTGACCCCTGTAGAGGTCTCGTTGTGGGTTAGGGCGTAGAGATCAATGCGGTCTGATGGAGACGGCATAGGATGCGTGCCACGCGGTGACTCGATCACTTCGGGCGCTTCCAGGTGCGGGGCGCCGGCCACCACTCCGACGAACTTCGAGGAGAACGCTCCGAACTTGAGGTGCTGGCTTGCCCGCTCGATCAGGCCGAAAGCGGCCGCGTCCCAGAAACCGGAAGCACCGCCGTTACCGAGCACCACCTCGTAGCCGTCGGGCAGGTCGAACAACTCGGTGAGCCCGGACCTGACCCGTCCGACCATCCGACGCACGGTCGGTCGGCGGTGTGAAGTGCCCATATAGGACGAGCCCGACTCCGCGAGGCGGTCCAAGGCGCTCTGGCGAACCCTGGTCGGGCCGCACCCGAAACGACCGTCCTCCGGCAACAGATTGGTAGGGATCCGGATGGAAGCACCTTCCGCCATGTCTATCGTTCCGCTCCATGTATCGGCTACGGGGAATCGAGTGATGGCGGGATTATCGCAGCGAATCCAGTCAATGTCGGAATCGGCCACGATGGCGATAACAGCCAAGGCAAGAGCCTTGCGGGCCGCCGGTCACGACGTGATCGGCTACGGCGCGGGTGAGCCCGACTTCCCCACCCCCGAACCGATCGTGGCGGCCGCTATCGCGGCGGCCGCCGACCCGGCGATGCACAAGTACACCCCGGCGCCCGGCCTCCCCGCGCTGCGGGAGGCGGTAGCCGCCAAGACCCTCCGGGATTCAGGCTACGAGGTGGCGCCGTCACAGGTGATCGTCACCAACGGGGGTAAGCAAGGGGTCTACACCGGGATCCACTGCCTGGTCGATCCCGGGGACGAGGTGCTGCTACCGGCGCCCTTCTGGGTCACCTACCCGGCGGTGGTGGAGTTGGCCGGCGGGGTGACCATATCCATCGACACCGATGAACGCAGCGGATTCAAGGTGACGGTGGATCAGTTGGAGGCCGCATACACGCCCCGGACCAAGCTGTTGATCTTCGTCTCCCCCTCGAATCCGACGGGCGCGGTGTACAGCGCGGCCGAAATAGCGGAGATCGGCCGATGGGCCGTGGATCGCGGTGTCTGGGTCCTGACCGACGAGATCTATGAGCACCTCGTCTATGGGAACGTTTCATTCGCATCGTTGCCGGTGGAGGTACCGGAACTGGCCGAACGGTGCGTGATCGTCAACGGAGTTGCGAAGACCTACGCCATGACCGGTTGGCGGGTCGGCTGGATGATCGCACCGGACCATGTCATAAAGGGAGCGACCAAGCTACAGGGCCACCTGACGTCCAACGTGTCCAACGTGGCGCAGGCCGGGGCCATCGCGGCTGTATCGGGTCCCCTCGACGACGTCCACATGATGCGGCAGGCATTCGACCGGCGGAGAATGATCATGCACCGGATGCTCAACGAGACCAGAGGCATCGACTGTATAGAACCGCAAGGGGCCTTCTACTGCTTCGCCTCCGTGCGCGGGGCGCTCGGCCGCCGCATCGGCGAAGCCCAGCCCTCCACCGCCCTGGAACTCGCCGACGTCTGCATCGATCAGGCCGGGGTGGCCTTCGTCCCCGGCGAGGCCTTCGGCGCCCCCGGCTACGCCCGCTTCTCCTACGCCCTAGGCGACGAGGATCTCGTTACCGGTTTGACCAGACTCCAGGACCTTCTGAATGCCCGGTAGTCAGGGCTCCTCCTTCGTTCCGGCCAGTCTACTCAGTCGTAAAGTCCCTGGCTAGAGGTCGATTCCGGTGGTTCTCCGCAGCACCGCAGCTATTCGGACTGCCTCATTGCCGGTAGACGTCACGAAGGAAAAACGCCGCCCGCTCCGGGGACGCCGGCACTTGGTTCTCCTGGTGTTCGCTACGGTGGCCCTCGCAAGTTGCGGCGGCAGCAGTGAGAGCACTTCCCCGCCGGTGCGCGTGACTGCCCAAGCGGTGGGCGCTGACCGAGAACCAGCTTCGGTCCTCGCCACCTCTACGACCGGTTCCACTACCTCTGCGGTCGTCACCTCGCAACCGGGTGGAGCTTCCGATTCGAGTTCACGACCTACGGCCGCCACGGGTTCGGCGACGGTGACGACGGCCGTCACCGCGCCCACCAACTCTGCCACGGTACCCGATCGGCAACCTCTCATGAACGGCATGTTCATCTCAGTCGTGGAGTCGGCCTCGTCACGGGATGACGCGGAAGCGGCAAGCGCCGAGTTGGAAGGGACCATCTGGCCCGAACTCGGGATCCTGCATGGCGATGAATTCGAGAGCCTCGACCCAGGCTCTTGGACTGTCTATGCCGGACCGTTCAACACGGCTTCTGAAGCACAGGACGCGTGCCGGTTCATCCTGAACAGGGAGGCAGGCACGAAATGTGTGGGACGGCGCATCTCCCAGGACCCTGCTGATCGGGACCTCAACTTTCCCCCCACTCCCACGAGCAGCGCCACGAGTACCACCTCCACCGGCCCAACTCGCGACCGAGATCTTTCCGCCGAAGAAATCTACCGGCTGATCGCTCCTTCTGTCGCATACATAGTGAACGGCACCGGAACGGGAGCAGGCAGCGGGATATTGATCGATGGCGGCTATGTAGTCACGAACTACCACGTCGTAGAGCCGTATCAGGATGTTCTACGGATCGTGTTCCCTGATGGCACGGAGTTCTGGAACATACCGGTCGCCGGGTCAGCCCCCTGGGCCGACCTGGCTGTTCTGGGTCCGATCGACGTAGCGGCTCCTCCTGTGGGTCTCAATGACCGGGGGCAGATCGTTCCGGGCAACAACCTTTACTTGGTGGGTTACCCCGCCGAGGTGGCAGAGTTCCCACAACCCTCCATCACCCAGGGTGTGCTGTCGAGAACCTATCAGGAGACGGAGACCGGCCTCACCGTACTTCGGACGGACGCGTCTGCCGTCGGAGGACAGAGCGGCGGAGCCATGGTCGACGCCCGCGGTAACGTGATCGGAGTGACGATGCGAGGCTTTGCCGACCGAGGTATCTCAGGTATTACCGAGGCCTACTCGGCCGCTGACTATGCGGCACTGGTAGATGCGATCACTCTGGACCCCGTGCTGCCGGGGGCCCGGAGCGACGGTGAATCAGTACCTAGGCTCTTGGAAGGTACGTTCATTTCGGTGGTGGTCTCGGCAAGCTCGCCGACTGCGGCAGAAGAAGCGCGCGGCGACTTAGAAGCGCGTTTCTGGTGGCTCCCGTTCGGCATCCTGGTTAGTGATGATTATGCGAGTCTCAACCCCGGTTACTGGGTTGTGTACGTCGGGCCCTTTCCCCGCCCCGAAGACGCCCAGAACGTGTGCTGGTACGAGTTGGACATGCGCACCGGAGCACTCTGCTACGGGCGATTCCTATCGCAGGACCCAACCGATCGGGAGGTGGTCTATCCCCCATCACCGGTTGGACGCGAATAGCACTACACACACCCGCCGACCTGATCTCTTGCGGCAGCGTCCTCCCTGTCGCACTCCTCACGGATCCGGTAGATGGGCCTTGTTTGTCCCTTTGAACCGCCGGTACAACAACTCGGCACCCACGCCAGCGGCACAAATCCCTACACCAACAAAACCCAGAACCCTCGCGGACTCGCGGCCTGCAGGCGCTGGCTCCTGGGTCCTGGACACAGGTGTCAATCCAACAGAACCAGCGCTCGTTTCGGGCAGGGAAGTCTCGCGTCCTGCGCGATCCGGATCCGAGCCCTCGGTCGCAACGGGAACTTGGGCTGAAACGGTCGCGGCCGGAGCAATCGGGGTGTCGCGCGGGACATCCGCTACCGCCTGCTGTGTCGTGGCCGTTGTGGTTGACGCCGGCTGCGACGCGGCCTGCGTCGTTGATACCGATGGCGCTGTTGAAGCGACTGAGGCCACCTCACTGACAGTGGTTACGGAGAAAGCCGCAGAGAGCGTCGCCGTGACCTGTTGCGGAATGGAATTCTCCACGAGATCGAATGCCCTATCGCCCGGGCACGTGGTCCTCGACATGGTGCGGTGGCCGGTAATGGTCGGTGTGGTTACGAGCTTGCCTTCGGGGTGAAGATTGGATCCCCGGGACACGAACTCAGCAGTCGCGCCGGGCTTGGTATCGATCTGGTACGTACCGCCAAGCCAGGCTAGGAGAGCCACCATGGCGGCCTGGGCCTCCTGTGTGGGTGTGACGTCGCTGTGGTCACCAATAAAGCAGGTCAGCAGGGCAAAGCCCTGGCTCCCACCGGTGGCATCACCTCGCACCGGAGAGTCGATGCTGCCCTGCCTTCCTTCGAATATCTGGCCGTGGCGATCGACGAGAAAGTTGTAGGCAATGTCGGGCCAGCCCTTCTCGGAGGACGTGTGGTATCGATAGAAGCTACGCAGGTATCCAATCGACTCGTCCGCCGAGTACTCATTGGGCGAGGCGCTGTGGTGCACCAGCAAGAAACGCACATCTTCCCGCGCTTCCGCCAACACGTCCCCCTTCGGCGGTAGGTCGGCACCCCAGACGTCCCGAGGCAAGATCAAGTGCTCTGGTCCTAGACGGATGCCGTTGGTCTGAGCGCGAGCTCGAACCAGGGAGCTTGGTAGCAACACTCCGGCCGCCGTGCCCGCCGCGGCGAGCGCCAAGAAGCGGCGGCGACTAACCGAACCCGAAAATGGCGCATTGGTCACCAACGAAGAATCCCCCTCCGCTGAGCGCGTCCTCCCGCCGCCGCGCTGGACCGTCATCGTCTTGTCATACCTGCTACCGAAACGCTGTAACTATGCACACACTTTGGACTCTCTGGACGGGCAACATCTACCGATACAAGCCCTCCCAAGCTCGACAACTCACGATCCGAGGGAGAAACGCCTGTACAGACAGCCATAGACGACATTGTGTCAATCTTGTTACACGGGGAAAGGGCGCGAAACATTATGTCATAACTGTGACACAACCCGGTGCCAGCACTTCTACGGGCGGCGATCTCAGGTCGGAGTTAGGTCGATCGTCGGCGGCCAGTGGTCAGCGGGTCGTCAGGGCCACGTGTTCGGGACGCACGGGGGTGCGGTTCAGTTCTAATCCGGTGGCGTCGCGGATGGCGGCCACCACCGCAGCCGTTGATGAGACGGTGGGCGGCTCCCCCACTCCCTTGGCGCCGAACGGACCGAAGGAACTTGGTTCCTCGATCACCTCGATCGCCATCGGCGGGGCGTCCAGGAAGGTGGGCAGCAGGTAGTCGGTGAAGGTGGGGTTCTTGATCACGCCCTCCTCGACCACGATCTCCTCGAGGGTGGCAAGACCGATCCCCTGCATCGTCCCGCCCTCTATCTGGCCCACCACCGACCGGGGGTTGATCATGAACCCGACATCCTGGACCGTGTCGACCTGCACCACCCGGAAGAGTCCCAGTTCCTGGTCCACGTCGACCACGGCCCGATGCGCAGCGAAGGCGAAGTCCACATGGAGGTTGCCCTGGCCGTTGTGGTCCGGCTCCTCCGTCTGCGGATGGTGGAACCGGATGTGGTACTCGATGTTCTCCCCGCCGACCAGGTCTTCCATCGGGGTCACGAGGACGCCGTCCTTCCAGACCCCCTCTGCGTTCAGTTCGTCGCCCCCGCCGCGTTCCAGGGCGATCTCGCGCGCCATCCGGGCCGCTTCCAGAACGGCTCCCCCGGTCATCTGGGTCTGGCGAGAGGCCGACGTGGAGCCGGCAGATCCGATCTTGGAGGTGTCGTCGTAGTAGACGACCACGTCCTCTATGCCAAGGACGGTCCGGGCGATCTGCTCGCACGACATCCCGAGACCCTGGCCCACCTCGACCGCCGCGGTGTGGACCTCCACACCGAACGGCGTGATCACGACCCGCGCCTCCGAGTAGTCGTCGAAACCGGCCGAGAAGCACAGGTTCTTGAGCCCGACGCCATACCCGATCCCCCGTCTCACCATCGAGCGGGAGGTGGTCAGCCCGGTACCGCCCGGGAGCAGGCGTGGATCGTCACTGCGGTCGTCCGCCGGCAATGGCATGCTGCGGAGCTTCTCGAGTATCTCGACCACCGGCGCCGACGTGTCGATCACCTGTCCGGAGGTGGCCAACGGGTCCCCGCGGCGCAGGGCGTTCTTGATCCTCAACTCGACCCGGTCCATACCGAGAGCATCCGCCAGCTTGTCCATCTGCGCCTCGTGACCGAAGCAGGCCTGGACCGCCCCGAAGCCCCGCATCGCTCCGCATGGCGGATTGTTGGTCCGCACGGCCACCCCTTCCACCGACACGGAGTCGCACCGGTAAGGACCGGCGGCGTGGTAGACGGCGTTGCCGACCACCGAGTCGCTGGTCGAACGGTAGGCCCCCCCGTCGATGATGATCCTCGCCTCGATGCGGCGGAGAATTCCGTCAGGGTCGGCTTCGTGGCGCATCCAGAGTTGGGCCGGATGCCGGTGGACATGGCCCACGAAGCTCTCGGCCCGGCTGTATTCCATCTTCACCGGCCGCCCCGTGTAGAGGGCGAGCAGGCAGAGATGGATCTGGAGGCTGACATCCTCCCGCGCTCCGAAGGCGCCTCCAACCCCGGCATGGTGGACTCGCACCGTGTCCTCGTCCACCCCTAGACCGGCCACGATCTGATCGCGGTCGACGTGGGTCCACTGGGTGGCGATGTGGAGATCGACACCACCCTGCCCGTCAGGAATCGCCAGGCCGGACTCGGTGCCTAGCGGGGCCTGATCCTGCATCCCCACCTCGTAGTAGCCCTCCACGACCACGGCGCCGGACAGGTCCTGCGGGCCTCGGAGGCATCTAGCCCTGTGGAACACGGAGTCCCGGGCGTCGGCATCCTCCGGGTCGGTGAGCGGCTCCAGCACCTCGTATTCGACCTCGATGGCCCCCACCGCCCGGCGGGCTGTCTCCGGGTCGTCGGCGGCGACCACTGCGACCGCTTGACCCCAGTACTCGACCAGGTCCGCGACCAGGATCGGCTGGTCTGCGGACTCCAGACCGAAGGCGTTGCTGCCCGGAACGTCGTCGCTGGTGAGAACGGCGTGGACACCGGTCATCGCCACGGCGGGGCCGATGTCCAGCTTGGTGATCCTCGCCTTGGGATGGGGGCTCCGGAGGGTGGCGCCGAAGAGCATGCGGTCCATGTACAGGTCCGACGAATAGGTGTAGGTGCCGTCGGTCTTGGGGATGCCGTCCGCGCGGGAGGTCGACTCTCCCACCCCACCCCGGACCTCCCCGGTCCTTACCCGGGTGGTCATCGTCCCTCCACCAGCGTCTCGAGGCCCCGGAGAATGGCGCCGTAACCGGTGCACCGGCAGATGTTGCCGGCCAGCGCCTCTCGCATCTCGTCGGAGGAGGGAGCGGGGTTCTCATCGAGTAGTGCGGCGGCGGCCACGACGAAACCGGGCGTGCAGAACCCGCACTGGACCCCGCCGGCATCGATCAGCGCCTTCTGAACCGGGTGGAGTTCGGGTCCGCCCAGCCCCTCCACGGTCACGACCTCCGACCCGTGGGCATCCACCGCCATGACCAGGCAGGCACACACCAGCTCGCCGTCCAGCAACACCGAGCACGACCCGCACTCCCCCTGCTCGCAGGCCCCCTTGGAACCGGTCAGGTGGAGGTAGTCGCGGAGGGCGAACAGCAGACTCTCGGAGCCCTTCGTGTCGCACGCCCGCGCCTCACCGTTCACGGTCAACTGCACCCTCATGACGACAAGCACCTTTCGAGTAGGCGGCGGGCCAGCACGCCGGAGGCGTGACGCCGGTATTCGCCGGTTCCCCGGTGATCCGTGATGGGACTCACCTCCTGCGAAACCAACCGGGCGAACTCCTCGAGCGCCGCCGGGCCGGGATCGGTCTCGTCCGAGACCATCGCCTCGGCCCGTCGAGCCCGGATCGGGGTGGGTCCTACGGAGCCGAGCGCAACCCGGGTCCGGCCGTCACGCCATCTGAGGACGCACGCCGAGACGATGGAGATGACCATGGCGCTTCGCTGGCCGATCTTGGCGAACTCCTGGAAGTCAGGGAGGTCCTCGGGCAGTACCGCTGCGGTGATCAGCTCGTCGGGCCGTCTGGCCGTCCGTTTGACACCGGTGAAGAAGTCGTCCCAGCGCACCCGGCGGGTTCCGGAGGTGGAGTGAAGCTCGATCTCGGCGTCCAAGGCAGCCAGGAATGGCAGCGAGTCTCCCGCCGGGCTGGCGGTCCCGATGTTCCCGCCGATGGTCCCCGCCGCCCTGATCTGGGGAGAACCGATGGTGCGGGCCAGTTGGGCGAGGGCGTTGTGGTCACCCGACTCGAGACGCCGGAAGGTCACGCCCGCACCGATCCGCCTCCGGGAGACGTCCTGGATGTCATCCAGCCTTCGCAGCGCTACCACCACGTCTGGACGGATCAGGTCGAAGTTGACCTCCACCATCAGGTCGGTCCCCCCGGCCAGCAACGTGGCTTCGGGATAAGCGGCAAGCGCACCGACGGCCTCATCGAGGTCGACCGGGTGTATTACTTCCATGGGCGCGCGGTCCGTTTCTGGGGATCGGGCTGTCCACCAGACTACCAACCGGACGGTGTGATGGGCGGAAACGAGACGCCCCGACGAAACCGGTAAGCAGGCGATGCGCTCCTAACCTGGACGGATGGCCAGGATCCTGCTTTGCGCCAATCCCTCCGCTTCCGGGTTCACGGGCGGACTCCACCGATCGGTAGTGGCCCGGCTCCGCGAGAGCTACGAGGTCGAGACCGAGTGGCCCAGGAGCACCGCCGAGGCCCGATCGATCAGCGCGGCCGCCGCAGCCGACCGGTTGAACCTGGTGGTCGCGATGGGCGGGGATGGCGTGGTCCACCACATCGCCAACGGCCTGGCCGGGACCAGCACCGCACTAGGGATCATTCCGGCGGGCACCACCAACGTGCTCGCCCGGATACTGGGCCTCCCCCGCAAGCCTCGGGCCGCCACCGAATTCATCTGCGGGAGCCCGCCGGTAGCGACCGTACCGACCGCCATGCTCACCCTCGACCATGGAGAATCGGGCGTGGAGAGCAGGCTGGCCACGTTCTCGTGCGGAGCCGGGTTCGACGCCGCCGTCGTGGAGCGGGCCGAGCAGGAGCCTCATCGCAAGTATCGCCTCTCCGGGCTGCACTACGCCCGCTCGGCCGCCTCGGTAGCCTGGTCCGGATTCTCCAAGCAGTTTCCCGATCTGACGGTTAGGAC
The DNA here is from genome assembly GCA_021296345.1 of Acidimicrobiia bacterium. Taxonomy (GTDB): domain Bacteria; phylum Actinomycetota; class Acidimicrobiia; order Spongiisociales; family Spongiisociaceae; genus Spongiisocius. Next base: position 60,007 of record JAGWAN010000025.1, read on the forward strand.
ACGGGACCGGTCGGCCGAGGCGGTAGCGGTGTTCGTCAGCCTCTATGACCGCTACACCTACTTCGGACGACTTCCAGTCCGTTTCGGACCGCACCAGTCCAACACGCTGTCGGTGCTCGTGGCCCGTGAGCTGCCAAGGCGACGCATGGTCTCGATCCTGCGACGGGTAGTTACCGGCGCTCAACTGTCCGGAGCGGATGGTTTCGAGGTCTGGACCGGTGTCACCTCCGTGGAGGTGTCGGCATCCGGCGGGTTCCCTGCGCAGGCCGACGGCGAGTTGCTGAGGTCCCCGGTGAAGTTCTCGGTCGCCTCTCGGCCCGACCACCTCCGGGTGCTGAAACCCGGATCCCGGCAGCAGCTCGGGCCTTGACCCGATACCCGAAAAAGTCCCTGGCGCCGGGTAACATCCGGCGCGGTGGTTGTGAATGAGCCCGCATGTCCGGTTCGCGTCGTCTAGTCCTTCTCCTGGGAGTGCCGATCCTCGCTTTGGGGATCATCGCCGTGGTGCTCATGAACCAGGACGGCACCACCCCTACTCCGGGTAGCAGTGGCGGAACCGGAACCGCAACCACCCGCCTCGACCCCTCCCGCCTGGAAGCGATATCGGCGCTGACCGACCTGGAGAACAGTCTGGCGCTCACCCCGATCCGGATCGAGGTGAGCGAGTCCAGCTTCAGCCTTCTCCCTGCAGCCATCGGCTTCGACCTGGACGAGCAGGCCACGCTCGACGCAGCGCTGGCAGACCGCTCGCTGGACGCGATACTCGAAGAACTCGAACGCCGGGGCGACGATGCCGGGGGCGGCCTGCCCTGGTCGATCTCGGGAACCATCGACGAGGCCGCTCTTGACGGACTGCTCGACCTGTACGAATCGGCTCTGGTCGGACCGGACGAGGGGGGTATCGATATTCGCGGTGCGGCGCCCGTGGCCCGCTATCCCCGGGCCGGCTTCGTGATCGATCGGGCTGCAGCCCGCAACCAGATCGTCGAAGCCCTGCTCAACCAGCCCCGTGCCGACACCGTGCGGGTGCCAACGGTCGAGGTGCAACCTGTCCTGCCCATGGCCGCTGTGGACGCGGCTCTGGAAGAAGCCTCCGTGCTGCTGGCCGGACCGATCATTCTGACCCGCACCGATCCCGACGCCACCCTCAACCTCAGCGTCGCCCAGTTGGCCCGCGCTCTCACCACGGAGGTGGTCACGGACCCGGGCCCGGGTCTCCGGGTCGACCTCGATCGGGCTGTGATCGACGAGTATCTGGAACCTCTACGGGGAGGGTTCGAAGCACCGCCTACGAACGCCTACATCCTGATCGACGACCAGGAGACGATTACGTACGTTCCCGGATTCTCGGGTGCTCTCCTGGATGTGGAGCTGGTGATCAGGGCGATCGAGCAGGCGACTCGTCGGGACTCGCGCCTGTCCACCCTGCCTCTCCAGACCGGCGTGGAGCCCGAGATAACCGCCACGGACCTGGCCGCCATGGGGCCCCTCAGCATGATCAGCGAGTTCACCACCCAGCACAACTGCTGCCAGCCCAGAGTCCAGAACATCCATCTGTTCGCCGATGTCATGGACAACGTCAACCTGTTGCCCGGGGAAACCCTGTCACTCAACGAGACTGTGGGTGAGCGAACCCTTGAACGGGGCTTCCTACCCGCCCCCACCATCATCCGGGGGGAGATAGAAGACCAGGTGGGGGGCGGAGTCAGCCAGTTCGCCAGCACCTTCTACAACGCGGTGTTCTGGGCCGGGCTGGAGGTCATCGACCACAAGCCCCATAGCTACTACTTCTCGCGCTACCCGATGGGCATCGAGGCTACGGTCAGCTGGCCCGTGCCCGACCTGGTGTTCCGCAACGACACCGATGCGCCCCTCGTCATCAAGACGTCATATACCAGGACCTCGATCACCGTCCGGTTCTACGGTAACAACTCGGGTCGGGAGGTAACGGCCACCGTGTCGCCGCCCTACGACCCGGTCCCATATCCCACCGAGTACGTCCCGAACCCCGAAGTCATGCCCTGGGACCCACCGGTGGAGGTCCAGCAAGGCGCTGACGGATGGAGCGTCAAGGTCACGAGAGACATCGCCTTCACCGATGGCACCACCTCCCATGAGGAGTGGACGGTCCGCTACCGGCCGTGGGCGCTCCGGTTCGAGGTCCATCCGTGCCAGCTGCCGGAGGATGCGGAGGACTACACCGGGGAGCCCTGCCCAGCCCATCCCGACTTCCCGGACGGCTACCCCACCACGCTTCCTATCGATCCGGACGCCGAAGTGCCTGAGGGGGAAGGCGAGACCGGTGGCGAAGGCGAGACCGGCGAGCAGGCGCCCGAGACCACCGATCCCTGACCGCTACACGCGGATTGTTCGAAGGACGGCTAGTGGTCTGTCTGCGAACAGGGGTCTAGGAGACGTCCCCGTAGAAGGCAAGCGAGTGGCGGATGGTGTCGGATATCGCGGTCAGGAGATCATCGGTCCAACCTCCGAAGCGGCGGACCGAGACGGTGTTGGAGAACACGTAGACCGAGGTGAGCGAGGGCGTCACCTCGAACAGGGCAACTGCCAGCCGAGCGGGGAAGGTATCGGCCTGCCCGGCCGCTTCGGCGCTCCGGTAAGTCTCACCATCCTGACCCGAGAGGCTGCGGTCGGTGTCGAAGACCGCCACATCCCCCAGCAATAGGTGATCGACCTCGATCAGCTGGCCCAACTCTCTCCTCTCGCATCAAACCCCGGAACGATTGAGGCTGCTGGGAGTCCCTGTACCGAGGCGTTCGCATGGTAGCCGACCCCGGCATCAGGTAGTGCGTTACGACCTCGCCGGTGGGGCTCGCCTTCGCGCCTCATTGACGCCTGGCGTTGCCGGCTCTCCATCGAGTTCTCAGGCGCTCCCCGATCACGTGCAGCTTTACCAGATTGGTGTAGGCCTGGGTGTTGGGGGGCGTGCCGGCGATCATCACCACCCCCTCGCCGCGCTCGCAGACCCCCTCCTTCTCGAGGTACTTCTCGGCAGCAGCAAACATCAGGTCGGTGGACGACCTGGGCTCGAACCGTATGGGGGTGACTCCCCAGAAGAGGGCCATGCGGCGCCGGATCCTCCCGCTCGGAGCGAACACCATGATGTCCGCCGACGGCCGGTACTTTGACAGCAACCGGGCGGTGCCACCCGACTCGGTGAACGCCACGATGGTCTTGAACCCGAGGTTGCGGGCCGCCTCGGTGGCTGCCTTGGCGGTGGCCGAGGCGAAGGTCATCGTGCTCTCCAGGAACTCTATGGCGTCGCCACCGGTCATCTGCTGATCCCGGTAACGCTCGGCCTCCAGACAGATGGACGACATGGCCTCGACCACCCGCGCCGGATGGCGTCCCACCGCCGTCTCTGCGGAGAGCATGACGGCATCAGTACCCGAGGCGACCGCGTTGGCCACGTCGGTCACCTCCGCCCGGCTGGGTCGCAATGCAGTGACCATCGACTCCAGCATCTCGGTGGCGGTGATAGAGACGAGCCCGGCCTGGTTGGTCCGATGCAGGATGTCGGCCTGCACGTTGGGGATCGTCTCCAGCGGTAACTGCACGCCCAGATCACCCCGAGCGACCATCACGCCGTCGGCCGCAGCCAGTATCGAGTCGAGATTCTGGTAGGCCCTGGCCAGCTCCACCTTGGCGATGATCGGGGTGCCGCCACCGGCCAACTCGCGCACGTGCGTGATGTCCTCGCCCCGCTTGACGAACGAGGCGGCCACGTAGTCCACGCCCATCTGCCGGCCCATTTCGAGATCCACGCGATCCTTCTCGGTGACCGGCCCGATCTCGAGATCGCTGTCGGGGAACGCTATCCCCTTGCGGTCGAGCAGTTCCCCGCCCCGGTCGATACGAACCGTCAACCCCGCGCTGTCCGAGCCGGTGACCTGGCCTTCGATCAGGCCGTCGGACAACACCACCCGCGCCCCTGCGCTCACGTCGTCGAGGAGCCGTAGATAGTCGACCGGGATCAGGTCCGGGCGGCCCTCGTCCTCGGTCACCACAACGCGAACCGTTGCCCCCCGCGGCAACTCGACCGAGCCTCCGCTGAAATGGCCTACCCGCGTCTTCGGTCCCTGGATGTCCTGGAGGATGGCAATGGAACGGCCCACCTCGGCGGAGGCCTGGCGTATCCACTTGATGAACCGGATGTGGGAGTCGTGGTCGCCGTGGCTGAAGTTGAGCCGGGCAACGTCCATCCCGGCCTCCACCAGCCCCCGGACCGACTCCAGGTCGGCCACCGCCGGGCCCATCGTGGCCACGATCTTCGTCCTGCGCCGCACGGCCCCACGTTATGAAGCTGGCAGCAGGTATCAAAGCACCAACCGCTCGTGGGGGAATTCGGGCACAGCCGGGCCGGCGAGGTCCGGCGCAATAGGGCAAGTCCGAGTCTCCGACGCTTTCTAAAGGGGCTTATATGCCTGAGTTGATGCTACAGGTGATACTGTTGTGTAGCGTCTGCCTGCGTCGCACCCAT